>CAZCDC010000104.1:5345-6922 GCA_964497195.1 uncultured Rhodobacterales bacterium
ACCCCGCCCGGGGGGCTATAAAATCACAGCCCTGCGAATCCCGTAGGGTGCGTGGGGACCACGCACGGATCCATCATCACAAACGGCGCGTGAAAACCACGCACCCTACATTTCGCGGTTATTCACCGGCTTGGGTTTTGGCCGCGCCAGCCCTGATAATATTTTCACCTGCCCGCGCACTGCCTCGCGCAAGCCCCCCGGCGGCACGGCATAAACCTGTTTTGTGACCTCCAGCAATATTGCCCCCGCCATAAATTTTGGCCCCATCGCCTGCCCGCGCCTTTCCCAAAACGGTGCGGATTTTAGCCAGAATTTCTTGTTGCTTGGCGGTGCATATAGCGCCATGCGGTGGCTTTCATATTGAAATTTGTGACGCCGCAAATAGGTCTCCAATTGCCCGACCGAATAAGGGCGTCCATAGCCAAAAGGCGTTATATCGCGGCGCGCCCAGATACCGCCGCGATTGGGCACAATAAAAATCACCCGCCCGCCGGGGGCCAAGGTGCGATAAATCTCGGCCAGCAATGCATCGGGCATTTCACAGGTTTCCAGCCCGTGCGCCACGATCAGGCGGTCAAAAAATCCTGCGGGAATAGGCCAGAATGTTTCCTCAACCAAAGTTGACAAATTCGCCACACCCGGCGGCCAATGCATGACGCCTTGCTGGCCCGGCATCAGGCTCAACATTTTGGCAGATTCTTCCAGAAATGGCCGCAGCATCGGCGCGGCAAAGCCAAAACCGCCCACCATCATGCCGCTCGCATCGGGCCACATATCGCGCAATGCCGCCTGCAAAGAGCGCTGCGCCGAGCGGCCAAGTTTGGTGCGGTAATAAAACGCCCGCAAATCAACAACATCCAGATGCATTGCATCTCCTATCCATATCGGTCAAAGTTTGGAAAACACAGGAGCCTTGATATGACCGCTGAAATCCTAACCATTCCGTGCCTGTCTGACAATTACGCATTTTTGCTACGCTGCTCCGAAACCGGCATTGTGGCCCTTATTGATGCCCCCGAGGCAGCGCCCGTGCAGGCGGTTTTGGCCGATTTGGGCCTGTCGCTTGATATGGTAATCCTGACCCATCACCATTGGGATCATGTCGATGGGCTGGCAGAACTTCGCGATGCGTTTGACCCTGTGGTGGTTGGCTCAAAGCTGGATGCAGACCGCCTGCCGGTGCTGGATATCGAGGTGGTTGAGGGCGATACAGTCAAGGTTGGCAACCTGTCAGGCGAAGTAATTGATGTGTCGGGCCACACCATCAACCATCTGGCATTTCATTTTGCCGACCAGGATAGCCCCGCAGTTTTCACGGCTGACAGCCTGATGGCGCTGGGTTGTGGGCGGGTGTTTGAGGGCACCACGGCGATGATGTGGGACAGCCTCTCGAAGCTGGCGGCCCTGCCCCCCGAAACAGTGGTGTATTCGGGGCATGAATACACCGAATCCAACGCCAAATTCGCCCTAACGATTGAACCCGATAACCAAGATCTGCTGGACCGCGTAGCGGAAATCACCGAAATGCGCAGCAACGGCCAACCAACCGTGCCGTCCCTGCTGGCACTGGAGCTGGC
>CAZCDC010000105.1:0-6832 GCA_964497195.1 uncultured Rhodobacterales bacterium
AACACCTATTGACAGAATCCGAATCTTATGGCCTTTTGAAAGCGCTTTAATTTTTCTGGATATCAGCTTATGCAAATGCCTGCCGCCAAAACCGACATTGCAAACGCCAATTGGTGGCGCGGGGCTGTGATCTACCAGATCTATCCGCGTAGCTTTCAGGATAGTGATGGCGATGGTATTGGCGATCTAAAAGGCGTGACCGCACGTTTGCCTTATATCGCCGGTTTGGGTGTTGACGCGGTTTGGCTGTCGCCGTTTTTTACATCGCCAATGGATGACATGGGGTATGATGTTTCTGATTATTGCGATGTTGATCCGATGTTTGGCACGCTGCACGATTTTGACGTCATGCTGGCAGAGGCACACCGGTTGGGCCTAAAAGTTATGATCGACCAAGTGCTGTCACATTGCTCTGATCAGCATGTATGGTTCAAGGAAAGCCGTATAAGTCGAGACAATCCAAAGACAGATTGGTTTGTTTGGGCAGACCCGAACCCCGATGGCACGCCTCCTAATAATTGGCTATCGGTGTTCGGGGGGCCGGCTTGGGAATGGGACGGAACCCGCAAGCAGTTCTATTTACATAATTTCCTGGCCAGCCAACCGGACCTGAACTTTCATTGCAAGGAAGTGCAAGATGCGTTGTTGGAAACTGTGCGTTTTTGGCTGGATCGCGGCGTCGATGGCTTTCGGCTTGATACGGTTAATTTCTATTTTCATGATGCAGAATTGCGCTCAAACCCGCCGGTTTCGTGCGAAAATGATGCGGGCGGTATTGGCGCAGATGCGCCCGATATGAATCCCTATGGCATGCAGGAGCACATATATTCAAAATCTCGCCCAGAAAACGTCAATTTTTTAAAGCGCTTTAGATCATTGCTGGATGAATATAACGGGCGTACCAGTGTTGGTGAGGTCGGTGACGGTTCGCGCGCCTTACAAATTGTTGGTGAATACACAGCAGGCGATGATCGCTTGCACATGTGTTACACATTTGACCTGCTTGGCCCCGATTTTTCGGCTGAACATTTCCGCAGCGCCAACCAAAGGTTTGAGGCCGCTGCCGCTGATGGCTGGGTATGCTGGGCGTTTTCAAATCATGATGTAAATCGCCATCTGACGCGGTGGTTACAACCGGGCGATGACCCGCAACATCTCGCAAAATTTGCGGCATCCCTTTTGTTGTCTTTGCGCGGGTCGGTCTGTATTTATCAGGGCGAAGAACTGGCCCTGCAAGAGGCCGATGTGGCATTTGAAGACCTGACAGACCCGTATGGCATTCGGTTTTGGCCCGCTTATAAAGGCCGTGATGGCTGCCGCACGCCAATGGTTTGGGAATCCAATACTCCAAATGGTGGTTTTACAACCGGAAAACCATGGCTGCCCGTTTCTGATGTTCACCGCGCTGCATCGGTTGATGCGCAAGGCGACGATTCAATTCTTAATCATTACCGGGCGGCTTTGAAATTTCGCGCCAGCCACAGCGCCACATTTGATGGTGATATCACATTCCTGCCCAAAGCAGGAGAGGTGCTGGCCTTTACCCGAAAATCCGAAACCGAAGAATTATTGTTTGTCTTTAACCTGTCGCGCGATGCAGCAACATGGGAGGCACCAGCCGGTCTAATACCGCTGGAATTCCCCGGTTCGCAGGCAATTCTAACCGAAAATACCCTTAATTTGAATGGGTTGGGTGTGTTCTGCGCTCAACTGAAATAACCGAACATTGGGAGGATTATAATGTTCAAGAAAATCACACTGGCGGCTTTTTTAAGCTCTGCCACTATGCTTTCCAGCCCCGTTATGGCGCTGGATGACGGCACTTTGCTGATCTGGATCAATGGCGATAAAGGTTATAACGGCCTGCAAGCCATTGGCGATAAATTTGCCGAAGAATTGGGCGTAACGGTTGTTGTTGAACATCCCGAAGACCTGCCAACAAAATTCCAGCAAGCTGCTGCAAATGGCGAAGGTCCAGACATTGTAATCTGGGCACATGACCGTTTTGGCGAATGGGCTGCGGGCGGATTGCTGTCCTCTGTTACCCCGTCGGACGCCAATGTGGCCAACACATTTGATTTCACATGGGACGCGGTTTCCTTTGGTGGCGAAACTTGGGGTTATCCTTTGTCAGTTGAGGCCGTTGGCCTGATTTATAACAAAGATCTGATCGCCACACCGCCCGCAACGATCGAAGAAATCGCTGGTCTGGATATTCCGGGCGTAACCGCCAATATCATGTGGGATTATAACAACACATATTTCTCCATGCCTCTGTTGATGGCTGGCGGCGGTTATGCGTTCCGAAAAGTTGACGGCGCGTATGACCCTAACGACACAGGCGTTAACAACGCGGGTTCAATCGCGGGTGTGCAAGCAATCAAGGATTTGATCGACAGTGGTACAATGCCTGCTGGTGTTGATTATGGCGTAATGGATGCGGCCCTGAACCAAGGCGAAACAGCCATGGTCATTAACGGCCCGTGGGCTTGGGCAAATCTTGAGGCCTCTGGCATCAATTTTGGCGTAGCGCCGGTGCCATCCGTTGGTGGCAACCCGTCGAAATCCTTTGTTGGTGTTTTGGCTGCTGCATTGAATGCTGCATCGCCAAACAAAGATCTGGCTGTTGAATTCATTGAAAACTATATGCTTTCCGATGAGGGTCTACAGTTGATCAATGATGACAGCGCGCTTGGTGCCGTTGCTTCGATCTCGTTTGCGGCAACACTGGCGGGTGATGCAAATATTACAGCAACCCTGGCCAATGCGCAAAATGGTATACCCATGCCATCCAACCCTGAAATGGGTAAATTCTGGGGCGCAATGGGCCCGGCTTTGACATCCGTAACATCGGGTCAGGCAACTGTCGAAGACGCTTTGAATGACGCGGCGGCACGTATCTTGGCTGACTAGGCCGGATAAATGCAATAGGCTCGGGCTGTCATGGCCCGAGCCGTTTTTATGTGAGGGTAAAAGATGAGCAACACAGCAATACTGCCCTTGGCAACCAACTGGCGCGGAATAATTTCCAAGGCTGTTCTGGTGCTGATTGCGCTCATATTTCTATACTTGGTTTGGGGCCTGTTTCTGCTCGGAGAGCCGCTTTTTGCGGTGATCGCTTTTGCCATCGGCACCGTCGGTGTTATGCTTTTCTGGTCGCCACGTTTTTACACAATACGTTTTGTTTTTCCCGGTATTGCTGCGGTTTTCCTGTTTATCTTGCTGCCCGTTCTTTATACATCCGGCCTTGGTTTTACCAATTTCGGCGCGCGAAACCTGCTGAAACTGGAGCGTGTGCAGGCATACCACCTTGATCTGACAATCACCAACGCTGCTTCGAAACGCCCGTTTTCATTGGTCGCCAACGGCGATGATTTCCAAATATTCCTGCCCGAACACGGCGATAAACCAGCCCTGTTAACAGGTGTGATTGCCGCCGGAGAAGTCACCGCAGAAATGCATTTTGGTGACGCCCCCGAAACCCTTGCGGTGCGCGCTGCCATCCAAAACCGAGACCTGCTTTCCACTGTCACAATCCTCACATCCGACGGCGCGCTAACGTCGGCAGGTCTACGAGATTTCGCAGCCTCCAGACCAAAATTCACGCTTGGAGAAAACGGTGCGCTGACGGATATTGACGGCAATGTCATCATTCCCGATCACGAATTAGGCCTATATGTTAATGAGGCCGGCGAAACAGTCCCGCCCGGCTGGCGGGTTGGTGTTGGCTGGGATAATTTCGCCAAAGTTCTGAAAAACCAAGGCATCCGCGAGCCCATGTTCCGCGTGTTTATCTGGACCGTGGTTTTTGCATTTTCCTCCATGGTTCTGACATTCGCGCTTGGCCTGGCCTTGGCAACGTTTCTGGAATGGAAACATCTTGCATTCCGTGGGTTTTACCGTGTCATGTTGATCCTGCCCTACGCGGTGCCAAGCTTCATCTCGATTCTGGTTTTTCGCGGGCTGTTTAACCAGAATTTTGGTGAAATAAACCTGATCCTCACCAGCTTGTTCAACATAAAACCCGATTGGTTCACCAGCCCGTATCTTGCCAAAGCCATGTTGCTGATCGTTAATACATGGCTGGGTTATCCATATATGATGCTGCTGGCAGCGGGCTTTTTGCAAGCCGTGCCGCGTGACCTCTATAAGGCCGCAGCCTTAGAGGGTGCTGGCCCAATCCGCTCATTCTTTTCCATCACATTGCCGCAAATTCTGCCGCCATTTGTGCCATTGCTGATCGCGAATTTTGCGTTTAATTTCAACAATGTGGTGCTGATATTGCTGCTTACACGCGGCGGCCCAGACATGCCCGGAACCCTTGTGACCGTTGGCCAAACCGACATCCTCGGCTCCTTCACGTTTCAATTAGCATTTGAAAACACCAGCCAGGATTTCGGCATGGCGGGCGCAATCTCAACCCTGATATTCATTGTCACCGGTGCCATAGCTTATGCCAATTTTCGCGCCATGCAAAACTATGCTGCCAAGAAAGGGAGTGGATAATGGTCGAAGATCAAAAATCCCTGCGCCTACGCAAATTCGTTGCGCATGCTTTTATGTTGTCTTTCATATCGCTAATCATGTTCCCCTTCCTGATGGTGGTTTCGATATCTTTTCGCGAAGGCAACTTTGCCACCGGCGCGCTTTGGCCTCGCAACCCAACATTAGAACACTGGGCGCTGGCATTCGGTTTTGAATATACCCGCGATAACGGCACAGTTGTTATCCCGCCATTCCCTGTAATGCTTTGGCTATGGAATTCGATAAAAGTTGCCTTTATCGCCTCAGTGGGGGTTTTGGCGCTTTCGACAACTTCTGCATATGCCTTTGCGCGGATGAAATTCAAAGGCAGAGGGGTGATGCTGGATTCGCTGCTTATCATCCAAATGTTTCCCGGCGCATTAACCGTTATCGCTGTCTACGCCATTTTTGACGCGCTAGGGCAGGTGGTTCCGTTTCTGGCAATCGACAACCACCCCGCGTTAATCCTGACTTATTTGTCTGCTATCACGCTTCATATCTGGACCATCAAAGGTTATTTTGAAAGCATAGATTCCGCCATCGACAAAGCGGCTCAAATGGATGGTGCTTCGCCTTGGCAGACTTTCCGATACATTTTTCTGCCGTTGTCCCTGCCTATTTTGGCAATCGTGTTTGTGCTTGCGTTTATTTTCTTTGTGAACGAATACCCCGTCGCCAGCGTGTTGCTGCGCCAAACAGACAATATGACACTGGCTGTTGGTGCGCGCCAATATCTGTATGAGCAAAAATACCTGTGGGGAGATTTTGCGGCGGCTGCCATTCTGTCCGGCATTCCAATCACGGTGCTTTTCTTAGCCAGCCAAAAATTCCTGATTTCGGGCATGACCGAGGGATCGGTTAAAGGCTGATCCTCGGATTATATTCCAGAATAATGGGCACGATCAGTTCTTCTTCGTCAGTTAGATGTCGGTTCATAAAACCATCAAATTTGGTCAGAATCTTTTGCAAATTATCAGCGGCATACATTGACGCTTCGCTTTTACTGCGGATTTTGCCAATCAGATCGCTGCCCGAATGGGCCATGCGTTCTAGCAGCTCTGACAGTTGGGTATGGTCATTGTCTAATAATGCAAACCCGTCAGTCAGCCGCTCATCCTGTTGAATAAGCAGCGGAAAATAATGGTGGTCTTCCATGTGATGATGGTTGTGTAATTCGTTAATAAAAAACCCGCCAACCTTGCTGATCAGGGTTGCATAACGCTGCGGGTCTCGTTCGCCTTCCAGAAAATGATTGCCCTCATTGTGCAAAGTTTCCAATGCTTTGCGAAACATTACATGGCGGTTTAACCAAAATTTGGTCAGCTCGGAAAAATTCTGATGCGAAGACCAAGCATCACGCGGGTATTCATCCAGCAGGATTTTCAGGTGGTCCGGCAGGCCTTTTCTTTTTGGTAATTCATTCGTGGTCATGAACACTATCATCGGTGACGTCCAGTTGACCGGAAATCCGCCGCCGGATAATGGACCAACTAAGGCCAATGCCAAGCACAACAGACAGCCCAATCAGACCAACCCACGTCATGACTGTGGCATTTGTCGGGTCCAGCCAGCCAAGATCATTCAACACCCATAGCAACACGGCAATCACCGCCACAACCATGCCAATACCGATATACCCAATAGAGCGGAAAGTGGCGCGCAAGAATATCGCGTAGGCAACCGCCAGCACTAGCCCGACCAGAATAACAATCGACATTTTGGAATCGAAATTGGCAATCGCCCAGCGAACGTAATTAAAATTAGTCGGATTGTAGGTCAGGAAAACCAGCACAAGTGCGGCAAACCAGCGGATCAAAAGGCTTTTTAACATGGGCTTTCCTTTGAATTGTTTGTTCTATCATTCGGCGTTGTTGCGTTGGAAATCAACCCTAAACCGTCTGAGGCACGGAAATGCTTGCTGCTGGGCATCTAGGGCGCCCGGGGACCAGCGCCCTACACACGCCGTCTTCCAAAGAAATCCTTCAGCAATGCGGCCGCCTCACTCTCGCCAATCCCTGCGTAAACCTCGGGCTTGTGATGTGTTTGCGGGTGGCTAAAAATGCACGGCCCCTGCTCAATGCCGCCAGATTTCGGGTCTGCGGCCCCGTAATATATCCGGGCAATCCGCGCTGCTGAAATAATGGCGGCGCAGGCGGGGCAGGGTTCCAGCGTCACATATAAATCAGCCCCTGTCAGGCGTTCTGATCCAACAGCTTGGCAAGCCGCCCGAATGACCAAAACCTCTGCGTGGGCAGAAGGGTCAAGCATTTCGCGGGTGCGATTTCCCGCAGCCGCCAACACCTTGCCG
>CAZCDC010000106.1:0-6743 GCA_964497195.1 uncultured Rhodobacterales bacterium
CCTTTTTTGCCAAGCGTGATTAGCTTGTCGATGATGCGTTTCATCTCTTTGGCTTTTGGCAGGGTGGTTTTGATTTGTTCGTGTTCAATCAATGAACACGCCATGTTTGCAAACATAGCTTTGCGGTGTTCATGGGTTCGGTTTAATTTCCGATATCCGTTACCGTGGCGCATTTTTCATATCCTTCATCAGGTTTATACTTTGTCTGGCAACCCATGCGTTGGGCTACTCTCCTTGGGGCATTATTGCCCGGTTCTTCCCCGCCAGTGCGGGCATTTTCGGGCGGGTTTGACCCCGCCCTAAAGCCTAGAAATGGTCTTCGTATTTCTTGGCAAGCTCTTCGATATTGTCGGGCGGCCAATCAATGATATCCATCCCGAGATGCAGACCCATTGTGGTCAACACTTCTTTGATTTCATTCAATGACTTGCGACCAAAGTTTGGTGTGCGCAGCATTTCTGCTTCGGTTTTCTGGATCAGATCGCCGATATAAACGATATTGTCGTTCTTGAGGCAATTTGCTGAACGCACTGATAATTCCAGCTCGTCGACTTTCTTAAGCAGCAACGGGTTGAATTCCAGCTCGTCTTCTTCATCGTCACGCCCTGCGGCTTCTGGTTCGTCAAAGTTGACAAAGACAGAAAGCTGATCTTGCAAAATGCGCGCCGCAAAAGCGATCGCGTCTTCGGGTGTGATCGAACCGTCGGTTTCGATATTCAAGGTTAGCTTGTCATAATCAAGCACATGGCCCTCGCGGGTTTGCTCAACCTTGTAAGAAACCTTTTTAACCGGCGAAAACAGCGCATCAACCGAGATCAGGCCAATCGGCGCATCCTCGGGGCGGTTTTTGTCAGCGGCAACATACCCTTTGCCGGTTTCAATGGTCAGTTCCATGAACACCGAAGCGCCGTCATCAAGATGACAGATCACATGTTCTTTGTTCAGAATCTCAATGCCATTGGTTTCGGCAATATCACCAGCGGTAACAACGCCGGGACCTTTTGCATTGATCGCAACACGTTTTGGTCCCTCAACTTCCATGTTGATGGCAACGCCTTTGAGGTTCAGCACGATGTCGGTTACGTCTTCGCGCACCCCAACCACCGATGAAAACTCGTGTAATACATTGTCGATTTGCACGCTGGTAATCGCAGCACCTTGCAATGACGAAAGCAATACACGACGCAGCGCATTGCCAAGCGTTAGGCCAAAGCCGCGTTCCAGCGGTTCAGCCGTGGCGGTTGCATTGCGCAATGGGTCAGCGCCTTGTTTGATCTCAAGTCCATTTGGACGGATGAGTTCTTGCCAATTCTTGTGGATCATATTTTGGCCTCCATACTAGTTTGCAACCGATCCGAGGTGGTGCAAACGCCCGAGGGGTATTGGGCGCGCACCGTAATTGATGCACGCCGAAATGATAATGATTATACGCGGCGGCGCTTTGGGGGGCGACAACCGTTATGCGGCATGGGTGTTACGTCACGAATGGATGTAACAATCAGGCCAGCAGCAGCCAATGCGCGAAGCGCGCTTTCGCGACCCGAACCCGGGCCTTGCACCAAAACCTCAAGGGTGCGCATGCCGTGTTCCTGTGCTTTGCTTGCCACATCCTCGGCTGCCATTTGTGCCGCATAGGGGGTCGATTTACGCGAACCCTTGAAACCCATTGTTCCAGCCGACGACCAAGCAATCGCGTTGCCTTGTGCGTCTGAAATCAGGATTTTTGTGTTGTTAAAGCTGGAATTGATATGCGCAATGCCCGAAGAAATATTCTTTTTGACTTTGCGTTTAACTTTGGTTTTTTCACGTGCCATGTTATCAGCCCCCTATTTCTTTTTGCCGGCAATGGCTGTCGCCTTGCCTTTACGGGTGCGCGCATTTGTATGCGTACGTTGACCACGAACCGGAAGTTTACGACGATGACGGATGCCACGATAACAACCAAGATCCATCAAACGCTTGATGTTCATCTGGGTGTCGCGGCGCAGGTCGCCTTCAACCATCAGATTTGCGTCGATAAATTCACGAATTTTCAAGACTTCGGCGTCTGAAAGCTCGTTCACACGACGGGTAACGTCGATGCCGGTGCCTTCGCAGATTTTAATGGCGGATTCACGGCCAATACCGTGAATATAAGTCAGGGCGATTTGCGCCTGTTTATGTGTGGGTATATTTACCCCAGCAATACGTGCCAAATTGGCTCTCCATTTTCAATTGCGGTTCCGTGATACCGGAACCTTTTTTCACAACAAAAACACATCGTTAGCAACGATGTGCTCAATTTCTCTATGGTCAAGATACTGTCAGCCGATATGATTCGGGCATAGACGACTCTTCATCAAGAAGACGCGGATTATAGGGACAGTTTTGGTCGCGTCAATATCAAATTTTATAGATTTTTTAGAACCCTAAATGCGTTAGGCATAACGACGATTCTCGTCGCGATTATAGCCAATATAGGCGAGCATGGCAAAGACCAACGCATAGCCGATGAGCCAATAAGCCGATGCTGGTGGAACAGGGGTTTGGCCAATAACCGCCCAAACGATCTCGCCAGCGTTGCGTGTTGGTGTATAGGGCGAAATTCCAGCAGCAAAATCCGGCAATTGTGATGGCGGGGTCCACAAGCCGCCAAAATATGCCAGCGGCAAATACAAAAGATTAGCAATGCCAATCGCAGATTTGCTGCTTGCCCAATATCCAAGCGCAATGCCCATTAAAACAAACGGTACTGAAATCAGCAGGCACCACAGGCCAAGAATTACGAACTGGCCCACATTCAATGTTGGTTCCGACATTATTATCGCAGCCAAAAAGACCAGCAACACAACCAAGAATGAAAATACCAAAGCAGAAACCAATTGTGCAACCATACGCGGGCCAAAAGCACCGGGCAAAGTGCGGCGATAACGCTCCCAATAGGTTTCGCGATCTTGGGCGATGGACACCCCGAATTGAAACAGCGCCACGCCAATCACGCCAAACACAGCAAAAGACGCCATCGGGTAATCTGCGGCGGGGCCAGAACCGCCAGCAGCAAACATCGAATACAGCATTGGCGGGAACACCAACACCGGAATCCAGAACGCTGGAATACGGAAAACTGCTTTTAGCTGGAGCAGACTGGAGATCACATAAAGGTTCATATCTTACCCTTCGGTCTTGGCGTTTAACGCTTCTTCAAGCGTACCACCGCGGATTTCGAGGTCACTAAATTCTGCGCCGCTTTGAACCAGACTGCGCACCAAAGCATCCGAATCCGATGTATCAAGAATAATGGTGGAGTCGCGATCTTGTCTGCGCAATATATTTGGCAATTCCGGCAGTTGGCTGCATTTTAACGTCACCCTTTTTTGCCCCAAACTATCTTTGATTTCCTGAACCGCACCCATTAGCTGGTTTTTGCCTTTGTTGATCAGGCATATCCGATCCGCGAGGTCTTCTATTTCATCAATATGATGTGTAGTCACAACCAAAGTGCCCCCGGCCTGCTGATAGTTTTTTGCATACTCCCAAAAGCTATTGCGCGATTTTGCGTCCAGTCCAACTGTTGGTTCATCCAGAAAAACAATGCGGCTGCGCCCGGCAAAAGCCAGCGCCAATGAAAGCCGCCGCCGCTGACCACCCGAAAAACCACCCGTGTAACGATTTGCCAGTTCCGCCAGACCAAAGCCATCCAGCAATTCATCCTCAGAAAGGGGGTTTTCAAAATGGCTGCGCACCAGTTCAATGATTTCGCGTACTTTCAAAAAGGGCGGAAAATCATTATCCTGCGCAGCATAGCCAACCGAAGCGCGCGCGGTTTTTGTATCAGGCGCATTGCCAAAAATTTGAATATCGCCGCTATCAGCTTTGCTTAGGCCCAGCATCAGATTAATAGCCGTTGATTTCCCAGCGCCATTAGGGCCAAGCAAAACAAATGCCTCACCTTGCTTTACCTCAAGACTAAGACCAGAGAGCGCCCGCACCTTGCCAAACCGTTTCGATACGTTGTTGACCTGAATTGCAGTGCTCAAAACTGGCTCCTGAACTTGAGGGCATTTTTAGATATCTAACGCAGATTTAATCGTAGCGGCGACTTCTTCTATCTCACCCAGACCATTCACGCGTTTCAGATTATCCTTGGCATAATAATAACCAATAAGCGGTGAGGTATCTTTGTAATAAGACATCAAGCGTGTGCGCAAAGATTTCTCGTTATCATCAGCGCGGCGTGTGAACTGGTCTTTTTCGCCGCAAGCATCGCACGTATCCGCAACTTTTGGTTTCTTGGTTGTGTCATGGTAAACCGCGCCACAATTCCCGCAAGTATAACGGCCAGTGATGCGCGCAACCAACGCATTGTCGTCAACGCGCATTTCCACAACAGCGTGCAGCGTTTGGCCTTTTGCGTCCAGCAGTGCATCCAAAGCATCTGCTTGCGCCAGTGTACGTGGAAACCCGTCAAAGATAAAACCACCCGCTGCGTCGCTGTCCAATTGTTCGGCTATCAGGCCAATTACAATTTCATCCGTGACCAAATCACCACGATCCATCACGGCGGCAACCTGTTTGCCCATTTCCGTGCCCGATGTGCGGGCCGCCCGCAACATGTCGCCGGTCGATAATTGTATCATATTCTGCTCGGCAACCAATCGGCTGGCCTGTGTTCCTTTACCAGCCCCGGGTGGTCCAAGCAGAATAATATTCATCGACGCGATTTCCTTGCTTTTGAACGGGTTTTACCCCGCATTTTCGATTTTTCGATCAAGCCTTCATATTGGTGGGCCAACATATGAGACTGAACCTGATTGATTGTATCCATTGTTACAGAAACCACAATCAAAATTGATGTGCCGGAAAACGCAAAAGAAATCGCGCCATTAGCTTGCATGAATTCCGGCAGCAAAACCACCGCCGCCAGATATAGCGAACCAACCGCCAAAAGCCTGTTCATCACGTAATCAAGATAAGCCGCCGTTTTTGCGCCCGGGCGAATACCCGGCACAAACCCGCCTTGTTTCTTGAGATTATCCGCAACATCGTCGGTTTTGAACGCCACATTATGCGTATAAAAATATGCAAAGAACATCACAAACGCCGCAGTCGTAATCATATAGAGCGGCTGCCCTCGGCCCATATAGGCAGCGATTACCGCCAAAGGCCCCGTGCCGCCATCAGCCGAAAACGTAGTAATGGTTGTCGGCAGCAACAATATGGATGATGCAAAGATCGCAGGGATAACGCCCGCAGGGTTTAGTTTCATCGGCAAATGGCTGCTCTCGCCGCCATACATTTTCATACCGACTTGGCGTTTGGGATATTGAATGTGAACCTTACGCAACGCGCGCTCCACAAAGACCACAAACATCACAACCGCAATTACCATGACCGGCACAAACAGAATAAGGGGTGTTGAGAGCGAACCGGAACGACCCGCCGCAAAGAACTGCGCCACAGCGCCCGGAAGACTGGCAACAATGCCAACAAAGATAATCAGCGAAATACCGTTACCAATGCCACGCGCGGTGATCTGCTCACCCAGCCACATCAGGAACATTGTGCCGCCGACAAGCGTAATCATCGCAGAAGCGCGGAAAAACAGCCCCGGATCAGACGCCAAGCCTTGGCTCTCAAGCCCGGCCGCAATCGCATATGCCTGTGCTGTCGCCAGCAAAACTGTGCCATAACGGGTATATTGATTGATTTTCTTGCGGCCCTGCTCGCCTTCTTTTTTCAAGGCGGCCAGTGACGGCACCATAGATGTCAGCAGTTGAACGATAATCGAGGCTGAGATATACGGCATAATCCCCAGCGTAAAAATCGCCAAACGGCTAAGCGCGCCGCCGGTGAACATATCCAATATGCCGCCAATACCACCGGATTGATCCTCAAAAAATGTGGCCAATGCCACCGGATCAATGCCCGGCACCGGAATATAGGTGCCAACGCGGTAAACCATCAAAAGCCCCAGCGCAAAGAAAATGCGAGAACGCAGATCGCCGGATTTACCCAGCGCGCCCCAGCTCATATTTGCTGCCATTTGTTCTGCTGCAGATGCCATTTTCGGCCCCCTATAGTAATACGCCGCCAAAAGCCGGTTACTGGCTTTGGCGGCGCAAAATTAACCTGTTGTTAGATGTAAGGCCTGCGCCCCACGGTCACAAGGTTTGAACACCGCTTTCCGGACATTTATGCCGGAAGGGTTACCTTGCCGCCTGCTTTTTCAACAGCCTCAACCGCGCCCTTGGAGGCACCGGTTACGGAAATGTCGATTTTTGAGGTCAAATCACCTTTGGCAAGCAACCGAACACCGTCACGAACGCGACGAACAAGACCACATTCAAGCATCACTTCTTCAGTGATTGGCTTTTTCGCGTCAATTTTGCCCGCATCAATGAATTTTTGCAGAACCAAAAAGTTCACAACCGCGTAATGCTTAGGGTTACGCATGTTAAAGCCGCGTTTCGGCAGGCGTTGATACAAAGGCATCTGACCGCCTTCAAAGCCTTTGATGGCCACACCCGAACGGGATTTTTGGCCTTTGATACCACGGCCAGCCATTTTACCCTTGCCCGAGCCCGGGCCACGCGCTTTGCGCTTTTTGGATTTGGTCGCACCGGGGTTATCGCTTAATTCGTGTAGTTTGAACATGACGCTATCCTTTTATCTGCCGGAGGACCCCCATCATAGCGTCAGCAAAGAGGGCACACGGCGTTTCAATGATTCTGTAGATATTGGAAATCCACTTGGGGCGTATAGAC
>CAZCDC010000107.1:0-4379 GCA_964497195.1 uncultured Rhodobacterales bacterium
GGCCTGATGGGCCAACGTATCGCTGCACCCGGTGTTACAGTCGTGGACGATGGAACCATTCCGGATAGGCGCGGAAGCCTGAGTTTTGACGACGAAGGCACGCCCTCACAGCGCAATGTTTTGATTGAAGACGGCATTCTGGTTGGCTTTATGCAAGACCGTCAAAACGCGCGCCTGATGGGGGTAAAACCCACGGGCAATGGCAGGCGCCAATCATACGCCCACGCGCCGATGCCGCGCATGACAAATACCGTAATGGAAAGCGGCACGGACAGCCCCGAGGATGTCATTAACGGTCTTGAGGACGGTATTTATGCGGTTGGTTTTGGCGGCGGCCAAGTTGACATTACCAACGGCAAATTTGTATTTTCCTGCACCGAGGCGTACCGCGTCAAAAACGGCAAAATCACCAACCCCGTGCGCGGCGCAACCTTAATTGGCGACGGGGCAACCGCGTTGAAAAACATCCGTGCCATCGGCAACGATAGCAAAATGGACCCCGGCATCGGGTCGTGCGGCAAAGCCGGACAATCTGTGCCTGTGGGGGTGGGCCAGCCAACATTGCTGATTGGTGGTTTGACGGTTGGGGGCAGCGCGGCTTAGTCGATGTTTTCAGGCCGATAGCCGCTAACCTGTTGTTGCCTAAGACGAACACTTGGGTGGATCATTGCATTCTCCGCAATCAGCCTCGGCGCGCTCATCGGCAGATACATTCCCCAAAAACTGCGGCGGTCGGGCCATTGTTTTAGCTTGGCAGCATTTTTAGGGTTTTGCCCGTCAACCAATCGTTTGGCCAAAGTTTTGCGAAACCCAAGCCCGTGCTTCTCAGCCTGTTCCATCATCCATTTCAACGGAATTTTGGCCGCCCTGCCAGCACCCGCACCGTATAAGCACCACGGCTGAAGCCAAACAAATAAATGTCGTCGCCATCCTCGTAATTCCGGATTAAAAACCGATAGGCATCCAGCACGTTTTTATCCAGACCAAAGCCGGTCACAAGGCCAAGCACACCTTTGGATTTGCTTTTGAACGTAGACCACGCGCCGCTATTGGAAATGGTGCCAACCCCCGGATCATAAAACACCACCTGCTTTTTGTTCTTCAACAAAAGCCGATAAAATTTCAGAACATTGGATTCATTTTCTTTGATTTCATTGCCAGTGCCATCACAGCAAATGATAATAGATTTTGGCATGTTTTCGCATCCACAAATAATATTAACGAACAGCCTAACGGAATCCCGCAGTGGCGCAACCTTAAGCTGCGAAAGGGGAATCAAGGAAAATGATAGATTATCGGATCACTTATGTGTTCCATTTATGCGCCGCCACGCCGTCCACGCCTCTGGTGTATCAAGATCAACCACTGCCGCTTGGCCAAGCGTTGGCACCTCAACCAGATATTCCGGTGCATCCTTGATAATGTCGCGCGCGCCGCTGTCGCCGTGCAGCTTATTAAGCATTTCAAAAAATCTGCGCCCGAACAGCACCGGTAATCCCGGGGCTCCATCCGCTGCCATTGCCCGACAGATATCGCGGTTTCTCGCTGGGTCAAAGGCCTCGATCAGCCGCTCATAATGATCTGCGGTAATTTCCGGCATATCCGCCAATGCAATAATCACAGCGTCACAGTCTTTTGACAAAGCCCTCATGCCCGCACGGAGGGAGGCCGCCATGCCCTCTGATTGTTGCGGCGCATCCACCACATTAACCATAAGTGTTGAAACTGCGTTATGGCGCAAACTGTCGCCGCGCGGCAAAATCACATGCACCTTTTGAACACGCGCTTGCGTCGCTGTTTGTGCTGACAGATGTAACAGGGGTTGACCCCCAATATTTTCAAGCAATTTATCCCTGCCCCGCATACGACGGGATGCCCCTGCGGCCAGCAATATTATTTCAATTTGTGGTGTTGCCACAGGTTGCATCTCCCCGGCCCGAGGCTGTGGTCGGGCTGGAATGGTGCCAAAGCTCATCGGCGGGTTTCCACGCGATGCAGGCGTTCGGTTATTTCCGCAAGGATGGAAATTGCGATTTCCGCAGGGGATTTGCTGGCGATATCCAGCCCGACCGGCCCGTGGATTTTATTGGTCTGAGCCGCAGAAAACCCGGCTTTCTGCAAGCGTTCAACCCGTTTGATATGGGTTCGCTTTGATCCAAGGCTGCCGATGTAAAACACATCGGAATTCAGCGCCGCTTTGATCGCTGGATCATCCAGTTTTGGATCATGGGTCAGGGTGATGATGGCAACACGGGGGTCAAGCTGCATTGAGGCCAAAGCCTCGTGAGGCCACTCATGGGAAATTGCAGTATCGGGAAAACGTGCCGCGCTGGCAAAGGCCGCGCGCGGGTCAATTAAGGTGGTATCATACCCCATAATTTGCGCCATTTGAAGCAAAGGCTGGGCAATATGCACCGCGCCGACCACAATCAACCGCAAGGGAGGGTTATGCAGGCTGACAAACCAGTCGCCCTCAAAACCGGATGTATCGCTGGTGAATCGCGCGGTCAGATCAAAGCCGCTGAAATTCGGTGGTGCAATTTTTCGCTGCCAGTTTTGCGGGTTCACCAAATAGGCCACCGGCTGGCGCGCCGCGCGCATTTCTACCAGCTTTTTGAGCGTTGAAACATCCAACCCTTGCCCCACAGCAATCGGCTCAACCAGAACGCTGATTTCACCGCCACAGGCCATGCCAACCGCAAATGCATCTGAATCGCTTACGCCATATTCCAGAATGCGCGGGGTGCCGTCTTGGAGCGCAGCCATGGCTTCTTCAACCACAGCGCCCTCAACACAGCCCCCCGAAACCGAGCCGGACATTTCCATTTCACCACTGATTGCCAGTTGTGATCCCACGGGGCGGGGTGCTGACCCCCAGGTTTTGATCACCGTTGCCAGCACAGCCTTTTTGCCAGCTTTGTGCCAACTTAAAGCCTGTTCCGGGATTTGGTCAAAACCTGCCATGTTATCCCTTCACAAACATCATTTGCCTAGTGTTGCGTTTAAAGCGCCTCCGGCTAGTCCCGCTTGGCGGGCTTACGGCGTTTGCCTTTGTTTTTATTGGTTACCGGCTTATCCTCGGGGTTTTTCTTGGGTCGTTTCTTTTTGGAAGTATCCGGCCCTTCGTTAAAAGCCGATTCTGATTCTGGCCGCCATTTGGGCTTTTTGTCAAAGGATCTTTTGTTTTTGTCATACGGTTTTTTGTCAGACTTGTCGTATGGTTTTTTATCGTATGGTTTTTTGTTTTTGCCCTCAAATCTGGGGCGCGGCATGTTGGCGATGTCGGGTGCTTTGTCCAACAGGGTTAACTGACCTCGATCTTCCAGCTGCAAACCTTTGCCAAAAGCCTTGGTGAAACCGTTCAGGCTTTTCTTGGTGATTTCGATAAAGGTTTCGGTTTCTTGCACACGAATCGCGCCGATATCTTCTTTTTCAATATTGCCGCCTTTGCACAATGCTGGCAGCAGCCATTTGGCTTCGGCCCGATCATTGCGGCCAATGTTCAGGCTAAACCACACACTTGGTCCGAATGTGGTGCGCGGGGCCGGTTTGCCCTTTGAATGCGACACGCCCAGTTCTTCGGGCGCGGATTGTTTGGCGTTGTTTACCCGCAAAAACGCAGCCGCCAATTGCTCGGGGCTGAATTTCTCAACCAGACGATCAACGGCGCTGCGCTCATCCTCGGATATTTCCTGTGTCCATGTTGGCGCATCTACCAAGCGTTCATTGTCGCGTTTGATCACAGAATCCGCGCTGGGCGCTTCGCCCCAATTGGCATCAACTTTGGCCCCGCGCAACAGGCGCTCGGCCTTGCGCGCAGCTTTTGGTGGCACAATCAACGTCGAAACACCTTTGCGACCGGCGCGGCCGGTGCGGCCTGAACGGTGCAGTAATGTTTCGGAATTGCTGGGTAGATCAGCGTGAATAACCAATTCAAGATTGGGCAAATCAATGCCGCGTGCCGCCACATCGGTGGCCACACAAACGCGGGCGCGCCCGTCACGCATGGCTTGCAATGCGTGGGTGCGTTCATTTTGCGACAGCTCACCGGAAAGGGCCACAACTGAAAAACCTCGGTTTGAAAAACGTGTGGTCAGGCGATTAACCATGGCGCGGGTGTTGCAGAAAACCAGCGCATTTTTGGCCTCATAATAGCGCAGCACATTGATAATGGCGTTTTCGCTATCGCGCGGCGCAACATTCAGGGCGCGATATTCGATGTCGTCATGCTGACGCGATTCGCCAGACGCGGTGACGCGAACCGCATCACGTTGGTAATTCTTGGCTAATGTCGCAATCATTTTTGGCACGGTGGCCGAGAACATCAGCGTGCGACGCTCCTCGGGGGCTTGTTCCAGTATAAATTCCAGATCTTCGCG
>CAZCDC010000107.1:4479-6310 GCA_964497195.1 uncultured Rhodobacterales bacterium
CGCGGGGTCGGTCACGGCCTCCTGCACTTGGGTCAGGGTTTCATAACCGCGCTTTTCCAGCGCATTTTTGAGTGTGTCGATCACGGCGGTCTCTTTTTCAATTACAAGCGGCTGCGTCTAGGGTGTTTTGGGACAAATGTATAGGGTATAAGGCGTGGCCAAAACGCATGGCTGCCATGCAGGCGTAAAATGCCACATAGGTTGAGGCCTACGCATAACTATTTTTATATGCCGCCAGATAGCTTGGATTTGGGATTGATTAAACAATTTATTCAAGAGGATTGGCAGCTATGCGGAATGTTATCCAAGGTCTGCAATGCGGACAAAGTGAACTTTAGTAGCGGTTGCGCGAATGGCAGCTTTAACTCTCTTCCGATTGGCAATAGGTCGACCAAGCTATTGTATTTAAAGTTGGTAATGCCGATAATGAGGACATGGCTACCGAACTAGAATTTTCCTTCAACTTGTTGACGGCTGCGGCGCGGCGGCATATTCGGGTGTTTCAGATTCATCAGTTTCTTGACCGTTTTGCGATGGGTTTGACTGTGGCGGTAGTTGCGCTTGCACTGATGGACCGAGGCATGGATCTTTTCCAGATATCGCTTCTCTTTGGGGTTTACTCGCTCACTACGATGTCGATGGAACTACCCTTTGGTGGGTTGGCGGACAACATTGGACGCAAGCCGGTCTTTCTGGCGGCGGTCATCGCCAGTTTGATTTCTCTGGCACTCTTCCTGTCTTCAAGCAATTTTTATGTGCTGGTGTTCTCTTTTGGTTTCATCGGGGTTGGACGTGCGTTACGGACTGGTACGCTCGACGCATGGTTTGTCGAAACCTTCAAAGCTGCTGCGCCAAATGTCGACGTTCAACCCGCTCTCGCCAAAGCGCAATGGGCCAATGCTATGGGCTTGGCTGTTGGTGCCATTTTGGGAGGTCTGCTACCAGATGCTTTCGGAGCGATGGCAGAGAGACTTGGTTTCAGCATCTATGATGTCCCGTATGCTGCAAGCTTTTGCGTAATGCTGGGTGTGTTCGGTTACACCATGTTTGTTATTGCGGAAAAACCGCGTCCACTGAACCCCGATGCTCTCAAACAAGGATTTGCCTGCGTTCCGTCAGTAATAAAAGACGCGAGCCTTCTCGCCCTGAAACATCCAACGCTTTCTTTGCTCTTGGCAGCTTTGGCGCTTTTCTTGATTGCAACAAATCCGGTTGAGGTTTTCTGGCCTACACACGCCATGCCCATGTTGGATGTGGGCTACGCTAACACTACCATTGGTGCTTTGACCGCAACCTACTTTTTTGCAATCGCTTTTGGCGCGTCGCTTTCTCCACGTATCAGTCGGATATTCAAACGCCGCCACGCGGTTACGCTTGCGGTAATTTTTGCTTGTATGGCAGGGGTTCAAATCGCATTGGCTATGCAGAGTGGTCTCGTCGGTTTTGTAGTCGTTTTTATTATATATTCCATCATCCTTGGGGCAAGCGAGACGCCAGCCAGCAGCATCCTGCACGGATGCGTTGAAGATCGTCAAAGGTCTACAATGCTGTCATTGCGATCACTGATACAGCAACTAGGGGCCGCAATGGGACTGGTCTTGGCAGGAGCAGTCGCCGAAGTCTACTCAACACCTGTTGCTTGGTTTTTTGGCGCAGGGTTTCTTATCCTTGCGGTTCTCCTGATTGCTGTACTTGCCAAACGGCTTGGTGCGGCAACCGAATAGCAGCCATTCGAGCAAACCGAGGCAGCACCTTAACCCTTTAAGAAAGACGGCGTGAGCACCCCTTCGTGCCGTAGTAAATATTCCTTTGTTGGAAGACCTCCGCCAAA
>CAZCDC010000108.1:0-6308 GCA_964497195.1 uncultured Rhodobacterales bacterium
GTCCATATCACCAAACGCGCGCTCAAACGCTTCAATCTGGATCGGGTTTGGTGGCTGGTTAGTCCGGGCAATCCGCTAAAGGAAAACCCACCGGCCGATATGGCCAAGCGGATGCTGGCTTGCCGTGAAATCATGCAACATCCGCAGGTCGAGATTACGGATATCGAAGCTAAGATGAACACACGGTATACAGCAGAAACCCTCAAGGAATTGCAATTGCGATACCCGCGCATTCGGTTTGTTTGGTTGATGGGCGCCGATAATCTGGTGCAGTTTCACAAGTGGCAGGATTGGCAATGGATTGCACAAAACATTCCAATTGGCGTTTTGGCGCGCCCCGGAGAGCAGCTCTCGGCGGGGCTTTCAGTAATGGCGCAGCGTTATGCGCAATATCGTTTGCCCGATGCGCAGGCGGGGGCGTTGGCGCGTAGCGATGCGCCAAGATGGGCATTGCTTGGCGGACCGATGCGCGATATCTCTTCTTCTGAAATACGCGCAAACGGCGAGTGGTAAATATTTTGGATAAAGCTATTTTATGAAAAGACGTGATTTTCTGGGAGGCCTTATTGCTGGCCTGCCATTGGCAGCTTGTGCCGAAGTTCGCCCCCCCGCACGCGCAGGCCGGCCGGTTCGCGTGGCATCAGCCAGCGACATTGTTGGTGGTTTTGGCATTGCCGACAAAACCGGATTTGTGGTGATGGATCTGGCGTCGGGCCGGATTTTGGAGCAACATAATCCAAATCTTGATCGCCCCCCCGCATCGGTAACCAAAGCGATAACGTCGCTTTATGCAGGGGCAATGTTGGGCGTTGACTATCGTTTTGACACAACAGTTGTGGTCACAGGACCAATCATTGACGGCCAAGTTCAGGGCGATTTGTATTTGGTTGGCAGCGGTGATCCGCATCTGGACACAGACCATCTGGCGGAGCTGGCGCAAGCCGTGGCCAGTGCCGGGGTTCGCAGCATTTCGGGGCGGTTTTATGTGGTGGATACAGCCCTGCCGCAGATCCGCCATATCGACCCGAGCCAGCCTGTGCAGGTGGGGTATAATCCCTCAGTTTCCGGTTTGAATTTGAACTTTAATCGCGTGTATTTTGAGTGGAAAAAGCAGAGTGGTGAATATCGTGTTACCATGGATGCCCGGGCACAACGCCACCGCCCGCAGGTAAATACATCGGTGATGCGCATCGTAAACCGCGCTGCGCCGATCTATGGCTATCAGCAAGACGGTGCGGTGGAGCGTTGGAGCGTGGCGCGCGGCGCATTGGGAAATGAAGGCGGGCGCTGGTTGCCGGTGCGCGATTCCGGCGCATATACGGCGGCTGTATTCAAAGCTTTGGCTAGCAGTTTTGGCCTGAATTTACCTGCTGCACAAAAACGGACGCGTGTGGCTGGGGGCACTGTGATTGCACGGCAACTCTCGCGCCCATTGCGAGAAATTCAACGCAGCATGCTGTATTTTTCAACCAATATGACAGCCGAAGTGCTGGGGCTGAAGGCCTCCTTGGCGGCGGGGCATTCGGTGCAAAACCTGCGTGGTTCTGCGCGGCATATGGCGCGTTGGGCGTCAGCGCAGGCGCGGCGTAGCAGTCCGGATTTTTTCAACCATTCCGGCCTTAGTGATAAATCAAATATAACAGCGCGAGAAATGGCTGCGTTGCTGGCACTGCAAAATAGCCAGCAAGGGTTGGCGGGGCTGATGAAGCGCGTGCAAATGGTGACGCCGCGCGGTGATGCTGTTAGTGTACCCGGGGTTGAGGTGCTTGCTAAAACCGGAACCCTGAATTTTACCCGCGGGTTGGCGGGGTATATTGAAGGGCAGGGTCGGCAAAAATTGGCATTCGCGATTTTTGCTGCGGATATGGGCGCGCGCCGTGCGGCACCTGCGTCAGTGGAACGCCCGCGCGGGGCGCGAAGCTGGTCTCAAAATGCACGCGCGCAAGAGAAAGCACTGCTTTATCGTTGGGCTACACAATATATTTAGGGGCTGCCGCCCCTCTTGAGCTGCGCTCAATTCACCCTGCGAGTATTTTTGCAACAAAGAATTTAGGCAGGCGAAAACGCCGCATTTTAGGTAAATACGGGTTAAATTGTTGCCTTATGGGCTGCTGTATTTTCGGAGAATACAGTAGGAGCGATGGTGACAATGCGTCGGTTATGCCTACGCCGACTTGGCGGTTTGGTTAGCGCGCTGGCGGCAAGCCGTTTTTTTGATCGACCGCTACCAGTGTTGAAATCAGCAATGCCCGACGCAATGTCTCCGAATGTTATCAGGCAAGCGCAAATATACGCCGAAGGCGTTAATACAGGCTGACAGTAACGCACGGTGGTAAGCCGAGCGAAGCGAGGCCATGGCTGCTGCGCGCCCCGTTATTTTGCGTATGCAAATACACGGGCAACTATGGCCGGAGGATCGGCTGAGAATGGTTCTCAACACGTTTTAGCAATTCATCGCTGCCATAAGGCGCATTAACCAAAATTAACCCGCTGCCTGTCATGCCTTGGCCGTCTTTCAAATCAAACGAGACTTCGTGTTTGATAAATGGCAATTTCAGGCCGTTAATCATGTCAATATGGCGCCCTGCCGCCAGTATCGGATACCAAATTATTACTGTTGCCTCGGGCCACTTGGCCATTAACTGATGGGTGAAATCGGCGATCTCGTCATATTCGGTTTTGACCTCATATGATGGATCAACCAAAATCAACCCCTTGCGCGGCTTTGCAGGGGACACCGCCAAAACGCCCTCATAGCCATCGCGTTTGTGCAAAGACACACCATCCCCCAGCAGGTTTTGGCGCAGCAGTCGATATTCGGTTGGGTGTAGTTCCATAAAATGCAGCTGGTCTTGGTCTCGTAACAATTGCCGCGCGATCATCGGCGACCCGGGGTATGCCGACGCACCATATTTTAGGCGCGTCAGGTCAAGCGCGGTTTTCAACGGGCAATCGGGTAGGGTGATGGCGTTTATGCCCTCGGCTGCCTCGTTGGTTTTATGGGAATCATCCCCAGCCAGATCATACAACCCGCGCCCTGCATGGGTTTCCAAATAAGAAATGCCGCGTGTTTTGCGGGTAAGCAACGCGAGCATTTCCGCCAATACCAGATGTTTATGTAAATCAGCCGGGCCGCCTGCGTGGTATGAATGTTGGTAAGAAAGCAATGTAATCTCCGTGTTTATTCAGCATCTCTTTACCGATTAACTGCGACAAACACCACATAATGCGTGAGGGGGGTTTTCCAACGGCATAACAACGCTTAAATAGGTCATGAACCCAAACAAAGGATGAATATCATGGCCCAAGGCACCACACTTCCAGATGTAACATTTCATACACGGGTGCGCGATGCATCTATTGGCGGTGATAACCCGTTTAAATGGGAAGACAAAACCACCGCAGATTATTTCAAAGGCAAACGGGTTATTTTGTTTTCATTGCCAGGTGCGTTTACGCCCACATGTTCCACATACCAGCTTCCCGGTTTTGAAAACGGTGCGGCAGATTTTGCGGCTGAGGGCATTGATGCGATCTATGTCATGTCGGTGAACGACACGTTTGTTATGAACAAATGGGCGCTGGATCAAAAACTGGAAAACGTCAAAGTTATCCCTGATGGCGCGGGTGAGTTTAGCCGCCGTATGGGAATGCTGGTAGACAAAACCAATATCGGTTTTGGCTTACGCAGCTGGCGTTATGCGGCCATTATCAACGATGGCGTGGTTGAAGCATGGTTCGAAGAACCCGGCATTTGCGACAATCATGGCGAAGACCCTTATGGCGAAAGCTCACCTGAAACTGTGATGGCTTGGCTTAAAGCCAACTAATAATCTTGTGATGCGGTTGCCGCAAAATCGGCAACCGCATCCATTACAATTCGTGTGCGCCTCGGGATAAATTTATTGGCGTGAAATACGATGTGGAAATCAAAGATAAATTCCTGTTTATCAAAGTGCCGCTTTAAAATTCCGGCTTTTTCATCCGCAGCACACAGCAAAACCGGCAGCCATGACCCGCCAAACCCTTGGCGCACCATTGAATGAATACTCCGCATATCGCGCACCAGAATTTGGGAAGTATCCGGGGCAATCTGGGTTTCAATATACGCAATAAACGGTTGAGGCAGGGGTGCATTGGTGGCGGTATAATAGGCCAGCGTATCGGTGCAAATCTTGCGTGCAATCAGGGTTGGGTCAGTCAAGTTCCCCGCGCGCAACGCGAAATCGATGTTTTGATCGCGAATATCAATGACGTTTTCATTAAGAATTAGCTCAACGCGGATTTCTGGGTGGGTTTCATATATTTTGGGCAAAACCGGCAAAATATGGGTTTCGCAAATCGTATAGGTGGTGGCAATGCGCACCAGCCCCGCCAATTCATCACGCCCGCTTGCGGCCTGTTTGGTGGCTTGCACCAACTGGCGCACCGGCATTTCCGCGTCTTTTAACAGTTGTATGCCAATATCCGTAAGCTGAACTTTGCGGGTGGTGCGCACAAAAAGCTGGGCGTCTAGCAATTCTTCCAATTCTGAAATGCGACGGCTGACGGTCGCAGGCGAGGTTTTCAAGGCCTCGGCGGCTTTGCGGAAATTGCCAAGCTTGGCCACGGTTTGAAAGAAAACCATAGCGTTTAAAGATCGAATTGTTTCATACATGAAACAACTATAGCAAAATACATTGTTGTTTGCATCAATCTTTTGATTGAATTTGGGCAGGATTATTCAAGGAGAAAAACATGTCAAATAAATTGATTTCTGCGCTTTGCGCATTTGGGTTGCTTAGCGGCGCTCAGGCCGTGGTCGCAGAGCCACTGCCATTTACCGAGGAAAACTGGGTATTTATCGGCGGCACATTGCTGGAAGAAAAAGCCGGCCAGCAGGCTGTGCGGCTGGGTGTGCGGGAAAACCCCGATGATTTTGTCGGCTTTGGCATGGTTATCGCAAAAACCGCGCCATTTCTGAACGGTGTGGTTGAATATGATGTGCTGTTTGATGCCACCCGCAGCTTTGCCGGCTTGCGTTTCCGCACCCAATCGCCCGGTGATTTTGAGGATTTTTACATGCGCGCCCATCAATCGGGCAACCCTGATGCCAACCAGTATATGCCCCAATATAACGGCGTTGCTGCATGGCAACTGCATTACGGGCCGCAATATTCCAGCCCGACAGTCTATCCGCATGGCGAATGGATTCGTGTAAAACTGGTGATCAATGACGGGCTAGCCGATATTTATATTGGCGACGAAATGACCCCGGAATATTCGGTTGATTTGCTGCGTGACCCTGCGGCGGGCGGTTTTGCCTTGTGGGGGTTAAACCTGTCCGGGCCGGTGTGGATGGCGAATTTTAATGCCACTCCGATGGAAAACGTCGAAATTCTGGGAACCCCGGTGCCTGAAACTGTTGGCGAGGCTGGCACTGTAACCGCTTGGGAAATCTCGGATGCGTTTGACGGTGCGATGCTGGTTGGCAAGACTAGCCTAACCGCCGCTGACACTGATATGATTTATCACACAATGGAGGCCAAAGCTTCGGGGCAAGTTAATTTGTCAATGCTGCAAGGCATTGCTGAGGGCGCGGATACGGTTTTTGCCAAGCTCAACATCAATTCCGACAGCGACCAGATCAAGGCGTTTGAATTCGGGTTTAGCGATTTTGGCACTGTGTTCCTGAATGGAGAGATTCTGTTTCGCGGGTCGGATGCGCCGTTTACCCGCGACTATCGTTTTCTTGGCACGGTTGGCCTGTGGGATACGGTTTTTCTGAACCTGAATGAGGGTGATAATGAACTGATCATCGCGGTGCGCGAACAGACGTTTGACACCACTGGCTGGGCTGTTCAGGGCCGGTTTGTGGATATGGACGGCGTAACGCTGAACTAATATTTGCGGGGCGCTGAGATTTTCAGCGCCCCGATTCATTTTGAGCGTTGACTCTGGCTTTGCAGCGTTTATACCCCCGCTATCCGATGCCGCGAGGTATCGGTATTGGTGTTTGTGGCCCTCGTAAGGGGACGCCTGTCATCTGGCTAATACTGGCTAGGTAAGGAAAACATCTTTTATTCCCCGTTTGTGGGGCTTTGAAAGGATCCAGCTTGTGACTAAACGTACAGCTGCCAAGTATAAAATTGATCGCCGCATGGGCGAAAATATCTGGGGTCGCCCCAAATCACCCGTAAATCGTCGTGAATATGGCCCCGGCCAGCACGGCCAAGGCCGTAAGCAAAAATTGTCGGATTTCGGCACACAGCTTCGCGCCAAGCAAAAGCTTAAGGGCTATTACGGCGATCTGACCGAAAAACAATTCC
>CAZCDC010000109.1:0-6264 GCA_964497195.1 uncultured Rhodobacterales bacterium
GAAGCTCAGATAAGGGAAAGCCGAGCGAAGCGAGGCCATGACCCAATGATTAGCTGGCTTATTGCGTCAGCAATAATGTCGCTGATCGAGGGTCTTTTCTTGGCTTGGTGAGCCACCGCCATAAACAGGCACACCCCAACGGGTGACCATATTTATGGCGGTCATGGCCTCGCTACGCTCGGCTTGCCATTGTGCAATATTTCACCCTTGGATAAGCTCGCCGCTAAGCGCGGCTTCGATGAGCGTTATGGTTTCGGCAATACCATAAAGCGCTACAAACCCGCCAAACCGTGGCCCTTGCTTTGCCCCCAAAAGCACCTCGTAAATCGCCGAGAACCACGCCCGCAGCGGCTCAAACCCGTGGTCTTTGCCCACTGCAAAAACCAGCGTTTGCAGGCTTTCGCCGTCAATCTCGCCATCCCACGCTTTCAGCCGTTCCGCCAAATCAGTCAACGCCGCCCGCTCAACATCGCTCGCGGCACGATACACCTTTTCCGGCTTCACAAAATCATGGTAATATTGCACAGCAAACCCTGCCGCCTGATCCAACCCCGGATGGGTTTCGGGCGTGGCATCTGCTGCATATTTATTAATAAACCCCCACATCTGTTCTTTGGTCTCAGCACTGGAAGCACTGGCCAAATTCAACAGCATCGCAAATGGCACCACCATATCGCTAACCGGTGGCTGGCCGCGATGAATATGCCAAACCGGATTGTTCAGCCGCGCCTTCAAATCCTGTCCATCGAACGCCCGCAAATGTTGGTGATATTCATCCACCGCTTTCGGAATCACATCAAAATGCAGCCGCTTGGCGGATTTTGGCTTTAGATACATAAAATACGACAGGCTCTCGGCGCTGGCATATTTCAGCCAGTCATCTATTGATATCCCGTTACCGCTGGATTTGGAAATCTTGTTACCGTTCTCATCCAGAAACATCTCATACACAAAATGCGCCGGTGCTGGCGCGCCCAGTATCCGGCAGATTTTATCATAGATATGGGTGTTGGTGCTATGATCCTTGCCATACATTTCAAAATCAACATTCAACGCCGCCCAGCGCGCGCCAAAATCGGGCTTCCATTGCAGTTTGACCTGCCCGCCCGTGACGCTCAGCGTGGTTTCGGTTCCCTCGTCATCAAACGTAATAGTGCCATCATCTGCGTTCACGGATATCATCGGCACATACAAAACCCGACCGGATTTGGGAGAGATCGGCAGGAAAATAGAATACGTCGCACGGCGTTCCTCGCGCAGCGATGCCAGCATGACCTCCATTATTTCGTCGTATTTCTCAACGGCGCGCAGCAGGATTTCATCAAACTGGCCTGACCGATAAAATTCGCTGGCCGAATAAAAATCATACTGAAACCCGAATGTGTCCAAAAACCGCCGCAGCATCGCATTGTTATGATCGCCAAAGCTTTTATGCGTGCCAAACGGGTCCGGCACCACAGATAATGGCCGCTGTAAATGCTCAAGCAATGCCTCGGGGTTTGGCACATTTCCGGGCACTTTGCGCATCCCGTCCAGATCATCGGAAAAACAGATCAGTTTGGTGGGAATATCGCTGATGGCCTCGAATGCACGCCGGATCATCGTGGTGCGCGCCACCTCGCCAAAGGTGCCAATATGGGGCAAGCCAGAGGGACCATAGCCGGTTTCAAACAGCACATATCCTTTGGCGGGCGGATGCTTTTCAAACCGCTTCACCAGCTTGCGCGCTTCTTCAAAGGGCCAGGCTTTTGATGACATTGCAAGCGTGCGCAGTTCGGACATAATGGTTTCCTAAATAAAATAATTATCCGCTTCCTATTGTGCAGCGCGCCCAGCGTCAATAATCTATGACAGCAACCGCAAACCCAAAGGTGATATTATGCCCGATACTCCACTTACTTCTTTTTCACCCCAAGACGCGCTTGTGGCGTTGATGGTTGCTGAATCCGCCTCGGATGAAAACATCACCAATTCCGAATTAATGTCGATCACCCGTATCGTTAACCACATGCCGATCTTTGCGGACTATGACGCCGACCGCCTGAAAATGGTATCACAAGTGGTGTTTGACCTGTTTGCTGAGGAAGAAGGCTTGGACGCCCTGTTTGGCATCATCCGCGAATCCCTGCCTGAAATTCTGTATGAAACCGCTTATGCCATGGCGTGCGATGTGGCCGCTGCCGATGGCCGCCTGCATCAAGGCGAATTAGCATTCATGGCCGAAATTCGGTATGAGCTAAACATAGACCGGCTGTATGGTGCCGCCATTGAACGCGGCGCACGGGCGCGACATATGCAATTACCGGCATGAATTCCATCGGTTAGCAGGAATATCCTACCAAGCAGCGGCGATTTTTCTTATCGAAATACCCCGCTGAGCCATGTTAATAGTCTTACAAATCCATAACATCCTCCGCTCCCTTTTGTCGCAATCTACATAATTCACTTGAAATTCTTTATGTATTATAGAATTAACAAAAAAAGTTGGAAATTATGAAAAACAAAAGAAGCGCAATTGTTGGCGGAGCCGCCATAGGGTTTATCACAATTGGCTGGATGCTGACTGACATCGCACCCAGCATTGAAATCGCGTGGATTTTATCCCTGCTTTTGCTGACAGTATTTCTATTTTCCTTCGAGATTGTCCCGATTGATGTGGCGGCCCTAAGCATTATGGTGATGCTGGGTTTAACCTCAATTTTGGCACCCTATATGGGGCTTGAAAACGGTCTGGTAGATATCAACCGACTATTTGACGGGTTTTCATCCAACGCGGTTATATCAATTATTGCGGTAATGATTATCGGGGCCGGGCTGGATAAAACCGGCATTATGAATTCCGTGGCGCGCTATCTGGTTAAAATTGGCGGCACCACCGAGGCGCGGATTATCCCACTGATCTCCGGCACGGTTGGCGGCATATCCGGCTTTATGCAAAATGTCGGGGCGGCGGCTCTGTTTTTGCCAGTGGTCAAACGTATTTCTACCCGCTCAAAAATCTCTATGTCGCGGCTGCTGATGCCGATGGGGTTTTGTGCAATTCTCGGTGGCACCCTAACCATGGTTGGCTCCAGCCCGCTGATTTTGCTGAATGATCTGATTATTAATGCCAATGAAAGCCTGCCTGCGGACAAACAAATGGAAACCTTTGGCTTGTTTGCTGTTACCCCGATCGGGCTGGCGCTGGTATTGTCCGGCATCCTTTATTTTGTGATTTTCGGGCGTTGGGTTTTGCCCAAAGGCAATGAAGTCCCCGACCAGAAACAAGGCTTGGAAACCCATCTTCATGATGATTACGGCATCGATTATATCAGTGCCGAGGTTTACATCCCTTCATCCAGCCGGTTGATCGGCTCCAGCCTTGACAGCTTTGAAACCAGATTCCATGTGCGGACCGTTGGGGTTACCTCAGGCAAAAAGGTGCGCATGACCACCCGTGGCGTGCCCGCCAGCCTGATCATTGCCAAAGGCGACCATCTGGCCCTTGTTGGCGAACGCGAATCGATTCAAGTATTCACCAAAGCCTACGGGCTGGACCTTAAACCGGGGCTGGATCTTTTTTCCGAGGTATTATCGCCCAGTTCGGCCGGTCTGGCTGAGGTCGTTATATCGCCAACCTCTCCGCTAATCGGGGAATCCGCCCGCACCAAACGTCTGCGCGAATTACACGGGATTTCGACCCTGAGCATCATTCGCAACAACCAAACCACCCGCGAAGGCGAAGATGTTCGCAACGTCACCTTTCAAGCCGGCGATTCACTTATTCTGTTTGCAGATTGGCAATGCCTGCAACAATTTCACGCTAGCCACAAAATCGTGGTTACCAGCGACTACCCTCAAGAAGATGTCCGCACCCACAAAGTATTCCACGCGCTTACCTTTTTTGCCATCGCCATGGCGCTGGTATTACTGACTGACCTGCGCCTGTCAGTGGCTTTGCTGGTCGGTGCGCTTGGCATCATTATCAGCGGTGTGCTAGACCCCGAAGAAGCCTATGCCGCCGTCAGTTGGAAAACCGTTTTTCTGCTCGCCAGCCTGATACCATTGGGCAAAGCGGTCGAATCGAGCGGCACTGCCGCATGGATTGCCGAGCAAGTGCTGCTGCTAATCGGTGACGTAGATATCTGGGTTTTGCAGTTGGTGGTTGCGCTGCTGGCAACTGCTTTTACGCTGGTAATGTCCAATGTCGGAGCGACGGTATTATTGGTTCCGCTCGCCATCAGCATTGCCTTGCAAGCCGGGGCCAATCCGGCGGTGTTTGCACTAACAGTGGCCATTGCCACATCAAATTCCTTCTTGCTCCCCACCCATCAGGTCAACGCCCTGATCATGGGGCCGGGCCGCTACAAAGTGCCGGATTTCCTCCGCGCAGGCGGTATTATGACGGTGATTTTTCTGGTGGTGCTGATGGTGATGATGATGCTGTTTTATTAGGTCACATACCTATAAAAACCCCAAATTATGGCATCTGTGATTCACACCGTTTTTATCCTGTCAGCCACATTTGCTATGCCCGCATTCCGCGCAGGTCATGCAGCCCTCGGCCATCCGCAGCGCGTATTGCCCGCATTTTGGGCAGGCAGGCCCGCGCGGTTGCACAGAAGCCACCGCCTCCGGGTCAGCCTTTAGTGCTTTGCCAGCCTCCATAAATCCGGTTGCCACCAGATGTTCCTCGATGACCCCCCCGATCGCCGCCAGAATCGACGGAATATATTTGCCCTCCATCCAAGCCCCGCCGCGCGGATCAAACACCGCCTTCAGTTCTTCAACCACAAAGCTGACATCGCCACCGCGCCGAAACACCGCAGAGATCATCCGGGTCAGCGCCACAGTCCAGGCAAAATGCTCCATGTTTTTGGAATTGATAAACACCTCGAAAGGTCGCCGCTGGCCCTCAGAAATCACGTCATTAATGGTAATATAAATCGCGTGTTCGCTTTCGGGCCAACGGATTTTATAGGTATTGCCTTCCAGTTGCGCAGGCCGGTCCATCGGCGCGCTGACGTCTTTTACCGTATCAGGTGAAAGCGACAGAACAGAGCCGGTTACATCATTTGGTCGATAAGTCGTAATGCCTTTCAGGCCGGCTTTCCAAGCGGCCATATACAGATCCTCAAAGGCATCAAACCCGTAATCCTCGGGCACATTTACGGTTTTTGAAATCGCCGCACAAATATACGGCTGAATCGCCGCCTGCATTTTCATGTGGTCTTGTGCTGAAATATCCATCGCACCAACAAAACTATCGGGCAGATTATCCACATCCCCGCCCGCCTCGCGATACAACCGATAGGCATGATCTTCCATGCGATACCTTACCAACTCGTCATCAGCACTGCGTTTTTTACGATCATAAAACCACGAAAACGCCGGCTCGATGCCGCCCGAACAATTATCCCCGAAAGCCAGCGAAATTGTCCCTGTCGGGGCAATGGAAAGCAAATGCGAATTCCGCAATCCGTGCTGCTTAATCTCGGCACGAAGATCATCCGGCAAACGCATTGCCATGCCTGATTGTAAAAATGCCTCAGCCTCAAACAGCGGAAACACACCTTTTTCCCGCGCCAAAGCAATGCTGGCACGATAGGCGGCATCGCGCATTTGCCGGGTTAAATCCGCTGCAAATTCCCGCGCCTTTTTGCTGTCATAACGCAAGCCCAGCATAATCAGCGCATCCCCCAAGCCAGTATATCCCAGCCCGATGCGCCGTTTGTTCATTGCCTCGGCGGCCTGCTCTTCCAGCGGCCAAACCGTGGCATCCAGCACATTGTCCAACATCCGAACCGCTGTGGTTACCACCGCGATAAAGGCCTTGAAATCAAACGTGGCATTACCAAACGGATCACAAACAAACCGGGTCAGATTCATGCTGCCCAGACAACAACAGCCATGATCGGGAATAGGAATTTCCCCGCAGGGATTTGTCGCCTCGATCACCTCGCAATAATGCAAATTGTTTTCCGCATTGATCCGGTCAAGAAACAAAATCCCCGGCTCAGCGGCTTCATACGTATTGCGCATGATCGTCATCCAAAGGCTGCGCGCACTAACTGTTTTGTAAATCCACAAATCATCAGCCTTGCCTTGCGGCTCAACCGGCTCGGCCTTGTGCACCAGGTCAAAAGACCCATCAATGTCGACTGCCTGCATAAAAGCATCGCTCATCCCCACTGAAATGTTGAAATTAGACAATTGCCCTTTGGTGCGTTTGGCAGAGATAAATTCCTCGATATCCGGATGGTCAATCCGCAAAACCCCCATCTG
>CAZCDC010000110.1:0-6238 GCA_964497195.1 uncultured Rhodobacterales bacterium
AAATAACCGGAATACCGAAACGATCCTCCCTCGTATTCGGTTACAAAAACGGCGCTTGGTCTCTCCTCCCTGACCAAGCGCCGTTTTTATTTTTGATATTGGCTTTAACGAAGTGGTACTTCGTTATCGCCACGGACCCACACCTCAACCCGACGATTAAGCGAACGGCCATCCAGCGTGGTGTTACAGCCAACCGGCGCGACAGGGCCAAAACCGAATGTCAGCACGTCTTCGGAAAATAGCACACCGGCATTTTCCTGCAAAACCACTGATTTCACATATTCAGCACGTGCCCGCGACAGGCTTATGTTATTACCAAAATCACCAACCGAGTCGCTAAACCCGGCAAGAATAAGGTTGTTACCCTCCATCATGCCGCTGGAAATCAATTTTGAAACCCGCTCCCAATCTTGAATGGAACGCTCATCAAGTTGTGATGTACCGGTCAAGAACCGCATGGTTGCCGACAGGCGATAACCGGTTGAAACTTCTTTCAAATAGTTTTGGTATGCTCGAATGCCGGCATTGTTTACAGTATCCGCCAGCATGGCTGACAACAGACGTTCACCCTGATCCGCCATTTGGCGCCGATCGATGGCAAGGCCGACAAGCCCGGCAGTTTCAGCTGCGTGTTGGCCCTCATCCGATTGCAGATATTCAGCAAAACGGCTGGCATAATCCGGGATATCGGCGGTTTTCAAAGAATACAGATGCCAGCGCATGGTCAGAGGGTATTCCTCTGTCTGGATCGAAAACGAGTCCGGGGTGGAGAAAATATTACAGGTATTACGTGTGCTTGGAATGCGGGTTCCGTGCTCTACGCGCTCATCATGTTCGTCTTCCCGGACATGTGCCGCGCTGCCCAGAACACGTGTGTTTGTACTGTCAGAACGGTATGATACAGTAAATCCAAACGGATCATCGGCCACCGCATTGCTTAAGGCTTCAAGCGACTCGTGCACAGTAACATTGCTGGAAAGTCGCAGGCGGTTCGGGGTTAACAAATCACGGTCAATGAGGCGTGCCAGATTCGTGTCAGCAGCCAATACATGCACATTGATCGGTGCATCATCGCCGCCAACTTGTGCCCAATTAGTCATGTTGCCAGCCATAATATTGGCCATGTGCGCAATCGAAATTGATTGGATGCCATTTGTGATATGCAGATGGGCCGTCAAGGCATCAAGCGCAATGGTCTGCTGGTTCAGCAATGCTGATACATCAGGGACAGCCATATTTGTCACGATGGCAATATCCTCAGCCGAGAACGCTTCTCGGGTGAGCGCATAGGTGGCCTCGCCTGAAAACAACGCCTTGATCGATTCAATGTCATTGGCAGGGATCACGGTAATATCCGCGATCTGATTGCCATCCTGCCCACCAATCAAATAGTTGATTTGCGCGCCGCCCAGCATAATGGACCGTGACAGGTTTTGTGATTTCTCACTGGCAAAGCGTTTCAAAGCATCGCCAACAAAGATTTCACCAACCCCTGCTGGTGAGGCAATGGCAAAGGCGGCAATCTGGGGGCGGGTATCAGGACATGCTGCGCCCTCACATTGCACAAATTCGCCGCGAATTGTCAGAACACCCAAAGAGGTTTCAATAATATAGTTTGTCCCGTCAAATTCAACCAGATCACCCTCAAAGAAAGTACCGTCACCGGATGTTAGCCGGATGGACTTGTCTTCTTCTACTGCGCTGCCGCCAGGACAGGAAAGCCCCGTACATTGCACAAATTCTGACCGGATGGTCAGCACCCCGATAGATGTTTCAAGTACATAATTTGTGCCGTCGTAATCCAATAGCTTACCGGTGAACGACGTACCGTCACCCGAGGTAAGCATGACTTCACCGTTATCAGCGATTTGAGGTTCTGCACCGGGGCAGGCCGCGCCTGAACATTCGACAAATTCACGACCAACGTTAAGATCGCCGATCGCAGTGCGAATATTGAAACTTTCGTTGTCAAAGCCCAGCAATTCGCCGGTGACTTCGAAATTTTGATCAAACGATTTCAACACAACAAGGTTGTCTTGTGCCTGCGCAACAGAGTGCCAGCCAAAAACCGTGCTGATTACCGCAAGTGTTTTGATATACTTTTTCATGCTCATCCCATATTTCTTAATAAAAGGTGTATTGGCGCGGATCATTGTGGGATGATTCCGGCAATACCTTCAACAAAGAACCCCATTGTTAGTAAATCTGAATCGGTTGCGGTTTCGCCGGCAGCCAGCCAACCTGAACCGTCCTGACGGCGAATTGGTCCGGTAAACGGGTGCAAGCGGCCCGAGCGAATATTTTGGATTGCTTCGGCCGCTTGATCTTGGACACGCAATGGAATGCGATCAGAAAACGGGGCTATTTCAAGTATATCTGTGCTCAGCCCTTCCCAAGTATCTGCGCTCGCCCAAGTACCATCCAAATATGCTTGAATTCTTTCTATATAGTACGGGCTCCAATGGTTTACTGATGCCGTTAAACTTGCGTTTGGGCCATATTTAACCATATCAGAATCCTGCCCAAAGGAAAAAACACCCATTTCTTCGGCCGCAACCATGGCTTCAATCGTGTTTGTGTTTTGCATTAAAACGTCGGCCCCATTTGCAATAAGGCTCCGTGCTGCCTGGGCTTCCAACGCATGATCCTCCCAAGTATTCAGCCAGACTATTTCAAATTCAATATCAGGGTTAACCGATTGGGCAGCCAAAAAGGCGGCGTTAATATCACGTATTACATAAGGAATTGCGAATGAAGCCAGATATCCTACTTTATTTGTTTCGGTCATCCTACCAGCAATAATTCCTTGCATTACACGACCTTCGTATGTGCGGATACTATAGGTCGATGTGTTAGAAAGGCGCGCAAAACCGTTTGCGTGTTCTATTTTTGTATCCGGGTAAGCTGAGGCCGCATTAAGTGCGCCTTGAAGGTATCCGTAAGAAGTCGCAAATATTAGGTCATAGCCGTCTTCGGCCAGCTCTTTCATTTTTGCTTCACCCTCCGCGCCTTCTGCAATTTCCCAAAAATAGCTGACTTCAATTTGGCTTCCAAAGTACGCCTCCACTTTAATTCTTGCTCGATCATGTTCGAAGGACCAACCAATTCCATCTTCAGGTGTGTGGTATAAAAAAGCAATTTTCGGGACCTCTTGGGCGCTCACGATTGATGTGAAAAAGGTGAGTGAAATTGCAGTAAGAAATAAGAAGATTGAACGCATGCGAAACTCCAGCAAGGGTGTATTATTAGGCGCGTGGAACGGTATGAAAAAATTGCGAATACGAGGTACAATCGGCGCATTTATGCCTATATATTGACACTACTTTAACTATCTTGCAACCGATACGAGGTACATTTTCCATTTTTATTCCATTTGCCATTAAACTATTGATAATCCGGTATAATGCCATTTATGCCCTTAACAAAGAAATCCATGGTTAGCAGGTCGGTTTCTGACGCCACTTCGCCTGCTGCCAACCAGCCGGAGCCATCCTGCCGCTGGATTGGACCGCTAAATGGATGCAACTCTCCGTTGCGTATTTTTGCGATCGCTTCGAGTGCTTGTAAGGTCACACGATTTGGAATGTCATCAGACAGTTTGCCAATAATCTGGGTATTGCTTGCCATACCACTTAGCGCATCGGTGTTTTCCCAATTTCCGTCAATTAACGCGCGGATGCGTTTGATATAGTAAGGTCCCCAATGATCAATGGTTGAGGTCAGGCTGGCATCGGGGCCAAATTCACGCATCTCTGAAGAATAGCCAAAGGCATAAATACCAAGCTCCTGCGCAACCTCCATTGGGCGTGATGTAAATGTATGTTGCATCAGAACGTCAGCGCCATTTGCGACCAGTTCACGCGCAACCCGTTCCTCGATATCAGCGTCATAATAGCTGTTTACCCAGACAATTTCAAATTCCACATCCTCGTTGACTGAACGGGCCGCCAAAAACGCAGCGTTAATGCCGCGTATCACTTCTGGTGTCGGGAAAGGTGCGATATAGCCGATTTTGTTGGTTTTCGTCACGCCACCAGCAATAATGCCGTGCACAACCCGACCTTCATAAAACCGAGCAGAATAAGTGGCTAGATTGGCAGTGCGCACATAGCCAGTCGCCAGTTCAATCTTAACATCCGGGAATTCAAATGCTAAATTTATCGCAGCATCTTGAAAAAGGATCGACGTGGCAAAAAACAGATCATATCCGTCATCAGCCAGCTGTCGCATCAATGTCAGGGCGGCCTCGCTATCGGGGATATTCTCAAAATAGTCCAGTTGGGCCTTTGGACCAAAAAAGGCAGAAGCAGAGCGACGGCCCCGTTCATGTTGGCGGGTCCAACCGGTTGGGTCATTTGCAGCAGAGATATATAGAAAGGCAATTTTGGGGGGGGCGGTTTCTTGCGCCAAAAGTCCGCTAGAGGAAAAAACAAAACTGGCAAGCACAAACAGGTATGCAAAAGGACGCATTGGTTTCTCCGAAACAAATAGGATGTATTTGGAATGTTACTATAGAATATTCAAATGCAATCAACCCTTAAGCGGCAGTCCAGTTACAATATACTGTATTTGTTTGTTTTTTGAGGGTGGAATGCCGCTTAAAGGGACGGGGATATTATGAATGCCCATAATGGGTTTCCATCACCATCATTCGCCTTAGGATTGTTCTGAGTGGATATTGCTCTAAAACGGAACATCGTCAGGTCGGGTAATATAATCGGCCAAAACATTTTTGAGACCGGCCTTTTCAAACGCGATGGTCAGTTTGTTTTGCTCTATCTCTATCACCGTGCCATAGCCGAATTTCTGGTGAAAAACCCGTTCTTCCAGCTGAAAATTCGAAATAGGCTGAGCGTCAATCACAGCGCCACGGCGGCGATTCGGGCGGATGCTGTTGGCGGCCATGCGTTTCCAGCCGGGTGAATTATACACATCGGCATTGGCCACCCGTTGTTGCAAAGGCGAGGCTGCGCCGTATCCGCCATCTTGCAGGCTAGGCGGGGTTAATACCTCCACATGTTTTGGGGGTAATTCATCAATAAAACGCGAAGCCATGCTGGATTGCCATTTACCGTAAATCATGCGGTTGGATACAAAACTGATGGTGCAGATTTCCTCAGCCCTTGTGATGCCCACATAAGCCAGCCGCCGTTCTTCCTCGACGCCTTTTTGCCCGCTTTCATCCATGGTGCGCTGGCTGGGGAAAAGCCCGTCCTCCCAGCCCGGCAAAAACACGCAGGGAAATTCAAGGCCCTTGGAGGCGTGCAGGGTCATGATGCTGACCTTTTCGGTGCTGTCATCCTGTTCATTTTCCATAATCAGGGAAATATGTTCCAGAAACCCTTGCAGATTTTCAAATTGTTCCAGCGCTTTGACCAATTCCTTGAGGTTTTCCAAACGGCCAGCGGCCTCGATGGATTTGTCGTTTTTCCAATGATCGGTATAGCCGGATTCATCCAAAATAACCTCAGCCAATTCCATATGGGTCAGGTCTTTGGCATGCATTTGCGCCGACCAACGGTCAAACCCCTGCACCAGTGTGCCAAGGGTTTTGCAGGCCCGCGCCGGCAGGTGTTTTTCGGCCACGGTAATGCGCGCGCCTTCAAACATCGAAACACCGTTATTGCGCGCCACAATATTAATAGTTTGCAGGGCTTTTTCGCCAAGGCTGCGTTTGGGTGTGTTGACAATACGTTCAAAAGCCAAGCTGTCATCAGGGCTGACAACCACACGAAAATAGGCCATGGCATCACGGATTTCCATACGCTCGTAAAACCGAGGCCCGCCAATAACGCGGTAGGGCAGGCCGATGCTCAGAAACCGGTCCTCAAAGGCGCGCATCTGGAAGGAGGCCCGCACAAGAATGGCGATTTCGTTCAAGGCGTAACGATCAACTGGGCTTGCCAAAACCGATTTGTACATGTTTTCAGCTCTGGGATCAGTCTTCAAAAGCTTCAAAACTAACCTTTGAACTTTCAGGTCTGTATAAGCTTTTCCAGTTTCAAAGGCGTATTTGACGAATTGCTGTCTAGTGAAAGAGCCGAGACCGTGCTTAGCATGTTGATCCAATTGCTGCTGTAAGTCTAATGACCTTGGGTTGTTTCGATTTTGCGATTGAGCGGACGAACTTGAATTATAAGCCTCGATTTCCTCGCCAATCCAGCGGGCTTCTTCCTCGCCATTCTGATGGCTAATCAGGCGGAGTTTTTCGCCGCTGGTTTCAGCGGTCCACAGGGTT
>CAZCDC010000111.1:0-3564 GCA_964497195.1 uncultured Rhodobacterales bacterium
CTGTGCGGAGAGCTGGACAGCAATCTTACCAAAATCGAAACTGCTACCGATGTGCAGATAAACCGGCGCGGTAATCTGTTGTCGATTTTGGGTGAGCTGGATAGTCGCAAACATGCGGAAGCCACGCTTCGCGCGCTTTATGGACGGCTTGAGGATGGGCGCGACATGGAGCCGGCAGACGTGGACGCTGCCATCCGGATGCCAGCACAGATTTTTGAAGAACCGCTGACGGCGGATCAAATCGAGATGTTTTCCGGTGATCGTGTGGAGGTGCGGACCCGCAAGAAAATCGTTGAGCCGCGCACCAAAGCGCAGAACAATTATGTGCGCTCGTTGTTTGATCATGAGCTGGTTTTTGGATTGGGTCCAGCGGGTACTGGCAAAACATATTTGGCGATGGCTGTTGCTGTGGCGAATTTGATAGAGGGCAAAGTTGACCGGATTATCCTGTCACGCCCGGCGGTGGAAGCAGGCGAGCGGTTGGGCTTTTTGCCGGGCGATCTGAAGGAAAAAGTCGATCCTTATATGCAGCCGCTTTATGATGCGCTGAATGATTTTTTGCCAGCCAAGCAGGTTGAAAAAATGATTGAGGATAAGGTGATTGAAATTGCACCGCTGGCGTTTATGCGCGGGCGGACATTGTCACGCGCGTTTGTGATTCTGGACGAAGCGCAAAACGCCACAGCCATGCAGATGAAAATGTTTTTAACGCGCTTGGGTGAGGGGTCCCGGATGGCGATCAATGGCGATACCAGCCAGATCGATTTGCCGGGCCATGTGACCAGCGGGCTGGTGCAGGCGCTCGAAATTCTTGAGGGCGTGGAGGGCATCGGGTTTACCAAGTTTACCGCCATAGATGTGATCCGCCACCCGATGGTTGCCAAAATTGTGCGGGCTTATGAGGCCGCGTCAAGCACATGAGCCAATTTAGTGATGTGACATTTGAAGACCGGCGCTGGGAAGCGTTAGGGCTGGAACAAATTGCCGAAACTGCGAGCCGTGCTGCGATGGATATTGCGGGGGTTGATCTCGATGGTTTTGAGGTGTCGGTGATGGGCTGTGATGATGCGCGGATTGCCGAGCTGAATGCCGAATTTCGCGGCAAGCCAACCCCGACAAATGTGCTTTCTTGGCCGGCCTTTGAATTGGCGGCGGTCGCCGCAGGAAGTCTGCCGGCCGCTCCGCAGGCCAGCCACCATGGTGAAAGCATTGGCGATATTGCTATCGCATTGGAAACTTGCATGCGCGAGGCGGCTGACAAAAATGTGTCTGTTAACCACCATGTAACCCATTTAGTGTTGCATGGATGTCTACATCTGTTGGGATATGACCATGAAAATGACGTGGATGCGACAGTAATGGAGGGTTTGGAGATCAAAGCCCTTGCAAAATTGGGTATATCGAACCCATATTAAAGGTAACGCGGATGAAACCGCATCAATACGGAAAAGGAGCCATGGGCGAAACGAGTGACGGATCCTCTAACGCGGCGCGTGGCGCGCTGTCTATGAGCATTAAACCGCAGGAAACTGCAGGTTTTTGGCAACGCCTGTTTGGTCGTGGCCCTTCCCCTGACATTAACGATATCGACCCTGCGGCCGAGGCTGGCGCACGGGAAATTCAGCTAAACCTGCAATCGCTTGCGGGGCGGCGGATTGATGATATTGCGGTACCCAAAGCCGATATAGTCGCTGTGCCCGAAGACAGTTCGCGCAAGGAAATTGTGGATGCGTTTCGCAGTTCAACATTGACGCGACTGCCGGTTTACCGAGAAACACTGGATGAGCCTATTGGCCTTGTTCATCTTAAAGATCTGGCGCTGAAACACGGGTTTGGCAATGGTATGAAATTTGATTTGGCTGCGCTGCTGCGCCCGCTTATTTATGCACCGCCCTCTATGCCTATTGGTATTTTGTTGCAAAAAATGCAGTCTGAACATATTCATATGGCCTTGGTCATCGATGAATATGGCGGGGTGGATGGCTTGGTCACCATTGAGGATTTGCTGGAGCAAATTGTTGGCGATATCATTGATGAACATGACGAAGAAGAACAAGATTTGTTTGTTGAGGAAAGCCCCGGGGTTTATCTGGCCAATGCCCGCGCTGAGCTGCAAGACATCGAAGAAGCGGCAGGGGTTGATTTATTGCCTGATGACCTGGATGAGGAAATCGACACGCTGGGTGGCATTGTGGTGATGTTGGCGGGGCGTGTTCCGGCGCGCGGCGAAGTGGTTTGTGATGACAAAGGCAATGAATTTGAAGTGATCGAGGCTGATCCGCGCCGCATCAAACGCCTGCGCGTAACCTTTAAACACAAAGCCGCCTAAATGCTGTTTCTGCGGCCTGCACGGCTACGCCCACTTGTGGCGATTGCCTGTGGTGTTGTGTTGGCGATGGGCCAAGCGCCGATTGATTTCCCCTATCTTGGGCTGTTTGCCATTCCGGTTTTGTTGTCGATGCTGCAAGCGGCGGCGGGTAAACGCGCGGCGTTTAGTCTTGGCTGGTTTGCCGGGCTTGGCTATTTTGGCATTAGTCTTTCCTGGATTATTGAGCCGTTTTTGGTTGATATTGCGCGCCATGGCTGGATGGCACCCTTTGCGTTGATCCTGATGGCGGGCGGCGCTGCGGCATTTTGGGGCTCGGCGTTTATGCTGGCTGGGCGCTGGATGCGGGGCCATCTGTCAGATGCGGTTATTCTGGCCGGTTTTTGGACCGTGCTGGAGGCGTTGCGCAGCGTTGTTTTTACAGGATTCCCTTGGGCATTGCTGGCTTATGGTTGGGTGGAAACGCCGGTTATTCAAGTGGTTTCGTTGCTTGGCGTGCATGGGCTGGGTTTTTTGCTTGTGCTTGTTCCGGCACTTCTTTTGTGGCGAAAAGGCGTGGGTGCTGCCGCGGTTATTGCCGTAATAATGGTTGGTTACGGTGTGGCCCGGCTCAGTAATTCTGTTGAGATGACCGACCTAACGGTGCGCTTGGTGCAGCCAAACGCTGAGCAACATCTGAAATGGCACCCCGATCATATGCCGGTATTTTACCAAAGACAGCTTGATTTTTCTGCCATGGCTGAACCTGCTGATGTGGTGATTTGGCCCGAAGTCGCCATTGCCGGATTGCCCGACGAACAGCCGGATTTGCGGCTTGAAATCGCAACCTTTGCGCGTGCGCCGGTTATTTTGGGCGCAAGGCGGCGCGACCAGCACGCGGTTTATAATTCACTATTTGTGATTGGGCAAAATGGCGAAATTTCCGGCCAATATGACAAACATCACTTGGTGCCATTTGGCGAATACATTCCCCTGCAATCCCTGGCAACCAAATGGGGACTTTCGGCACTGGCAGATGTGATGGGTGGCGGCATAGGTGCTGGGGGTGGCCCCGAAATTATTCAAACAAATGATATCCCCCCATTTCTACCGCTGATTTGTTATGAAGCGATATTCCCTCATGGTCTATTTGCCGAAACCCGCCCGGAATGGTTGGTGCAGGTGACAAATGATGCATGGTTTGGCAAGCTTACCGGCCCCTATCAGCATTTGGCGCAAGCACGGGTGCGGGCCATTGA
>CAZCDC010000111.1:3664-6122 GCA_964497195.1 uncultured Rhodobacterales bacterium
ATTATTGAGGCATGGTTAACTCTTGTTATAATAAGGACACAACTATGCCACGTCAAAATTTTGAATTCACCTCAGAATCTGTGTCCGAGGGCCACCCCGATAAAATTTGTGACCGGATTTCCGATGCCATTCTAGATGCGTTTCTGGCCGAAGAACCAAATGCGCGCGTGGCGTGTGAAACCATGGCGACCAGCGGCATGGTTGTGGTTGGCGGCGAGGTCGGCTTGGCCAACCAAGAACGCCTCAAGGATTATATGGGCCGTATCAGCCAGATCGCGCGCGATTGCATCAAAGATATTGGTTATGAGCAGGAACAATTCCACTGGAACACTCTGCATGTGCTGAATTTCCTGCACGAACAATCGGCACATATCGCCCAAGGTGTTGACCGTGACGGCGCGGGAGATCAAGGCATTATGTTTGGCTATGCGGTGAATGAAACACCGGAATTGATGCCAGCGCCCATTCAATATTCCCACGCTATTTTGCGCCGCTTGGCGGAGGCGCGCAAATCCGGTGATGCGCCCAGCCTGCGGCCCGATGCCAAATCGCAGCTTTCCGTGCGTTACGTCGATGGCAAGCCGGTTGAGGTGACCTCGATCGTGCTATCAACCCAGCACGAAAGCATTGAGCAAACATCCGATGATATCCGCGCAATTGTCGAACCATATATCCGCGAGGTCCTGCCCAATAGCTGGATCACCCCGAAAACCGAATGGCACGTAAACCCGACGGGCAGCTTTGTTATTGGCGGGCCGGATGGTGATGCAGGCCTGACGGGCCGTAAAATTATCGTGGATACCTATGGCGGCGCAGCTCCGCATGGTGGCGGCGCGTTTTCCGGCAAAGACCCCACCAAGGTTGACCGTTCCGCCGCATATGCAGCGCGGTATTTGGCCAAAAACATCGTGGCAGCGGGCTTGGCGGGACGTTGCACATTGCAAATTTCATATGCCATCGGCGTGGCGCGGCCCTTGTCGATTTACGCTGATTTACACGGCACAGGCCAAGTTTCCGAGGAGGAGGTCGAGCGCGCCATCGGCAAAGTCATGGACCTGACACCGCGCGGCATCCGCGAACATCTGGACCTGAATAAACCGATTTATGAACGCACCTCGGCCTATGGCCATTTTGGCCGCGCGCCGGATGCTGATGGCGGGTTTTCATGGGAAAAAATTGATCTGGTTGACGCATTGAAAGCAGCGATGTGATATGAATATCCCGAACTCTCCTAAAGAAATTGACCCCGAAAAACTGGCCAAATTGGCAGAGGTTGCGGTAAAAGTCGGCCTGAATATCCAGCCCGGTCAAGACCTTGTGCTGACAGGTAATACCTCGACTTTGCCATTGATTCGCAAAGTTGTTGCAGCGGCATATCGGGCAGGTGCGCGGGTTGTGACGCCTATTCTGTCAGATGATGAAATCACCCTCGCGCGGTTTGAAAATGCCAATGATGATAGCTTTGACCACGCGCCAAACTGGCTGTTCAATGGCATGGCTGAGGCCTATGAGGGCAACGCCGCCCGCATGGCAATTGCCGGCGAAGACCCGGCTCTTTTGGCCGCGCAAAACCCCGAAAACGTGGCGCGGGCTGGCAAAGCAAATTCGCTGGCCTATAAACCGGCGCTGAATCACATTGTTAATTTTAATATCAATTGGAACATCACCGCCTATCCCAGCCTGTCTTGGGCGCGGCAGGTTTTTCCTGATTTGCCCGATGACGAGGCGGTTTTTCAACTGGCTGAGGCGATTTTCGCGGCGTCGCGCATTAACGAACCTGATCCGGTGGCGGCATGGGCCGATCATAATGCGTTGCTGCGCGCCAAAACCAATTACCTGAATGACCAGCGTTTTTATGCGCTGCATTTCACTGGTCCCGGCACTGATTTGACGGTTGGTTTGGCCGATGGCCATGAATGGGCCGGCGGCGCGTCTCTGTCCAAAAATGGTATTATCTGCAACCCCAATATTCCCACCGAGGAAGTTTTCACCACCCCCCACGCCCTGCGCGTTGACGGCTATGTCTGCGCGACCAAACCCTTGGCCCATCAAGGCGCGGTCATTGAAGATATCAAGGTAACGTTCAAAGACGGTAAAATAATCGAAGCAAGTGCGTCCAAAGGTGAAGCCGCGTTCATCAAACTGATCGATTCAGACGAGGGCGCGCGGCGCATAGGCGAGGTGGCCTTGGTGCCACATTCCTCCCCCATTTCCCAGTCTGGCATCCTGTTTTATAATACCCTGTTCGATGAAAACGCCGCCTGCCACATCGCGCTTGGCCAGTGTTATACCGATTGTTTTGTGAATGGCGCGAAACTGTCAAAGGACGAAATCATAGCCCAAGGCGGCAATACCAGCATCATCCATGTGGATTGGATGATCGGCTCAGGAGAGATTGATATTGATGGGCTGGATGCGGGTGGCAACAAAACGCCAGTGTTTCGGAAAGGGGAGTGGG
>CAZCDC010000112.1:0-6005 GCA_964497195.1 uncultured Rhodobacterales bacterium
AATGGCGCGGTTGACGGGACTCGAACCCGCGGCCTCCGGCGTGACAGGCCGGCACTCTAACCAACTGAGCTACAACCGCACAGTATTTTGAAAAGTAGTGGCGCGGTTGACGGGACTCGAACCCGCGGCCTCCGGCGTGACAGGCCGGCACTCTAACCAACTGAGCTACAACCGCCAGCTACTTTTTTGTGTCACCGCAAGCGGCGGCAACTGTCAGGGTTTCTAGTCTTGAGCCTTAGGCGCGTCAAGCGGATTGCGACCGTCCCAACAACTTTTTTTGACGCCAAAAAACCGAATACGCACCGCGTATCCGCTGAGTGTCACAAAATATGAAATGGTTTTCTCTAAACCGTCAATCAGCATAATTTTTGACTGAAAATTCGACATTTGCAACGCCATTGAAACATCAGGTTTTGATGTCGGGGACCACCCTGAGGTATTTTTTGAAAACGCAATTTTTTTGCGGCTTTTGGTCTGGGACAAGTAAATCGAATACTCTGAATGGAGATACAAAAAAAGAATGGTGGGTGATGAGAGACTCGAACTCCCGACATCTTCGGTGTAAACGAAGCGCTCTACCAACTGAGCTAATCACCCGCTCTGCGCGTGTAACTAATTGGGTAAACGGCGCTCTGCAAGCCCTGTTTTTACATTAGATCAAAATATTTTTAAAACCTCAGCCAACATCTGCGCGCCATACTGCAAATTCCCGTGGGTCCAGTCTTCTTTTCCGTCGTCAACAACATATTTCGGCAACAGAAATCCACGAGTATCCAACAAGTGTTCAGGGACAAGCAGAGCGTCAATTTCATGTTTATTACAAAAATCCTGCCAATGATCCTCCACAATTTTACTGACCATAATGGCAATATCCGGATCACCACGGTTTTCGAAACTGGGATGAACAAGCATCGGTGGCGGTGCAGAGATCAAAATTACCCGTATTCCAAGTTGACGTAAATCAGCTAAAAATTGCATCCAATGGCCGTTAATTAATTGATTTAATTGATTAATTATACTGCGGCTCAGGTGGAATTTTGCTGGTTTTTTGGCGTCAGAAACCGAATAGCCCTGCCCCCAAAACCATGCCCCCCAAATCCGAACCGAGCTAAACCCAGCGACAACGCCCCAAACCTGATCCGCGGCTGTAATTTTATCAACGCCAAAACCGATTTTAAAACCATTGGCGATTTCAGGATTGGTAAACCTGATTTCTTTGCCATCAAAACTGTGAAAGGGTGAATGAAAATTATTAAGCGCCGCCAACCCGCGAATTTGTAAGTCAGCCGGATGATTTTGATGCTCCAGCTCATATGAAAACCGCAGCGCATTAGCATGAGACGCCCCCAGTATCCGGAGGGTCATTTGGCAAAACCCTTCAAAATTTCCTCGTCACATTGAGGGTTGCTTTGTGATGTCTTTGCAGGTGGTTCTTCGGGGATAACAACCGCACCGCCATGGGCATTAAAAAACCGGTCCATAACATAATTTACCCCAAACTGTGATACAGAACGCATGTCCGGTTCAAAAAACATTGCTTTATACGGGTGCGCGGAAACCATCTCATATGACGGAAAATAGTCAACAAAATCAAAGCTATCGCAAATTTCTGCACAAACGGCACGCAACACGGATTTGGATCTGAACGAGGCCGTCAACACATGCTCACCGCTGGCGGTCGCGGTCAGGGGTACTGGTGAAACTGTCAAAAGAAACTGGATTTTTGGATTTATTTTTCGTGCAAGTTCGAAAAACGAAACCAGATCTTCATAGGTTTCTCGAAATGTAAAGTTATGGAATTCATGTGCGGTTTCATCAAACTCTCCGGCAAATGTTCCAGGGCAAATCGGGTAAACCAATCCGTCCTTGATGTTGATCCATGCCTCCGTCAAGCCCAGTGTAAAAACAAAATGTTTTGCATTTTTGATGACACGTAAAACCGCCGCTAAATGGGCATCACGCGCGTCCTCAAGTTCCTGTTTATTCTCATAGCCTTCAGGTTCAATCCGCGGCCGCATCGGGTCCAGCAGCTTGCCGTTTTTCACCCATGCGTCGTCAATTGGCGAAAATTCCCCTAGCGCACGCTGCAAAGTTTGCAACATTTGCCGCGCCGAATAAATATTTCCGTAGCGCGCTGAAAATAGACCAAAATTATTCTTTATACACAAGTCTTCCGGCAGGATTGGCGGCGCAGGTTCCTCGTCCAAAAATTGCCAATCACGTTGCTTTAAAGCCGCGCCAAAATGCTGCGCAAAACAGCTGCCAGCAGTTGCAATATTGTGGTTTTGCCTGATTTGGAATTTGGGCTGATAAAGACCGGAAATTTCCAGCGGATTACGTGCAGAAATCGCCTGATGCCAGAATGCATCACTCGGCAGGTTTTCATATGGATGGTTGTTCATTTGCACTTCCAAATCTTGGCCAGAAGCCAAGCATAACAGCAAATGCCAGCCCTTCAATTAAGGATTGCAAAAAAACGGCGCCAGAAATGGCGCCGTTATATTTAATGTGCTGTTGCGCCACCCGTTTCCACGGGTTTGATTGCCGCCGCCGCGGCCGCGGCCTCGGCTACTTCGTCCCACTCAATCGGTTCGGGCATACGCGTTAGCGCCAGTTCCAGAACCTCCATCACATGGGAAACCGGAATAAGCTCCAGCCCGTCCTTCACATTGTCAGGAATATCCATAAGGTCTTTTTCATTATCCTTGGGAATCAGCACAGTTTTGATACCGCCACGCAATGCCGCCAGCAATTTTTCCTTTAGCCCGCCAATCGGCAACACATTGCCGCGAAGCGTCACCTCGCCGGTCATCGCAACGTCGCGCCGTACCGGAATTTGGGTGAGCACCGAAACAATTGACGTCACCATCCCGATTCCAGCACTTGGCCCGTCTTTGGGCGTGCCACCGTCAGGCACATGGACATGGATGTCGATTTTCTCGAACTCGGGCGGTTTAATGCCCAATGTGGTGGCCTGTGAGCGCACCCAGCTGCTTGCAGCCTCAATGCTTTCTTTCATCACATCGCCCAGTTTTCCGGTGGTTTTCATACGGCCTTTGCCCGGCAGGCGGAGCGCTTCGATTTGTAGCAGATCGCCGCCAACCTGGGTCCAGGCCAATCCGGTTACTGTGCCGATCTGGTCTTCTTCCTCAGCCAAGCCGTATTTAAATCGACGCACCCCAAGGAAATCCTCGATATTGTCAGCGTTGATGGTCACGGTTTTAACTTCGTTCATGACAATTTTTGTCACAGCTTTTCGGCACAATTTGGCGATTTCACGTTCCAGATTCCGCACACCGGCTTCGCGGGTGTAATACCGGATAATGTCGATCAATCCGCTGTCTTCCAGCGTGAATTCACCGGCTTTCAAGCCGTGGCCTTTTTCTTGTTTGGCAATCAAATGTTGCTTGGCAATCTCGGCCTTTTCGTCCTCGGTATAACCCGCCAGCGTGATCACTTCCATGCGGTCAAGCAAAGGACGCGGCATGTTATAGCTGTTGGCCGTGGTCAAAAACATCACATTGGAAAGATCATATTCGACCTCCAAATAATGATCCACAAAGGTTGCGTTTTGTTCGGGGTCCAGAACCTCCAACATCGCAGATGCGGGATCACCGCGAAAATCTTGGCCCATTTTGTCAATTTCATCTAATAAAATCAACGGATTAGTTGTTTTGGCTTTTTTCATCGATTGGATGATTTTCCCCGGCATGGACCCGATATATGTCCGGCGATGACCGCGAATTTCACTTTCATCCCGAACGCCGCCCAGCGAAATTCGGATAAATTCACGCCCCGTGGCCCGCGCCACAGATTTGCCCAAACTGGTTTTACCAACCCCCGGAGGGCCAACAAGGCACAAAATCGGCCCCCGCAATTTGGAGGAGCGTTTCTGCACAGCCAGATATTCAACAATGCGTTCTTTGACTTTTTCAAGCCCGTAATGATCGTTGTCCAAAACCTCTTGTGCTTTGCCCAAATCCTTTTTAACCCGAGATTTCTTGCCCCACGGGATCGACAAAATCCAGTCCAGATAATTGCGCACCACTGTGGCCTCAGCCGACATTGGTGACATGTTTTTCAGCTTTTTCAGCTCTGCCAATACTTTTTCGTCGGCTTCTTTGGACAGTTTTGTATCCTTGATCCGCGCTTCCAGCTCTGCCATTTCGCCGCCGGATTCGTCGCTACCGCCCAGTTCGCTCTGGATGGCTTTCATCTGTTCGTTCAGATAATACTCACGCTGGGTGCGTTCCATTTGTGATTTTACACGGCTTTTGATCTTGCGCTCTACCTTTAGCACCGACATTTCAGAATGCATAAGTGTATAAATTTTTTCCAGCCGTTCGGCCAGATTATCCATTTCCAAAAGCGCCTGTTTTTTGTCAATATCGACACCCAAATGGCCTGCAACAGTATCAGCAAGCTTGGCTGAGCCTTTGGTTTCTGCCACAATAGAAAGCGCCTCATCGGGCACGTTTTTATTCAGCTTTGCATAACGTTCAAATTCCGCAGAAACTGTCCGGGTTAACGCTTCAACCTCGTCGGATTCGCTCTCGTCTATATTGATTAGCGTAGCGTCGGCCTCAAAATAGTCTTCATTATCAAGGTATTCGCCGATGCGCACCCGTTGTTTACCTTCAACCAGCACCTTTACCGTGCCGTCGGGCAATTTTAACAATTGCAAGACATTTGCAATAACACCAATTTCAAAAATTGTATCGGCAGATGGCTCATCCTCGGACGGGTCAATCTGGCTGCTTAACAAGATTTGCTTGTCATCCGCCATCACCGCCTCAAGGGCGCGAACAGATTTATCACGGCCAACAAAAAGCGGCACAATCATATGTGGAAAAACCACAATATCGCGCAAAGGCAAAACCGGCAGGGTTATTTTTTTTTGCTCACTCATTTTATTTTCCTTTTTCAGCAAGGCGCGACACCCCAAAAATTGGCAGAATCCTCGCCTTCCGTTTTGTCTCTAAGACTTGACCTTTGATATCCAAAGTTTCAACCCCTTTGATATAAATTTTGCTCGGCAGACCTGATCTTTGGTACAAAATTGAGTGATACAAAAAATCTGTGAACAACAGCTTTAGGGCAAGCAGGAAAAGGCCCAAAAAGTGAGCGCGGGAAAATATCGGAAATTAGGGATGATTGGATTCATCATTGCCTGCGTTTGGCCCATCATAACGGGGTAGAATTCTGGTGATATGCTAACCGTTGCAGGTAGTATTGTCTGGACAATATCATATTTTCTAATGCTGGTTCCGTTTTTGTGCAGCAACAGATAACACATATTTTTCCATGTTTACCGATTGCCGCTGGCGTGTTAACAAATTGATATGGAATATGAATATGATTTTGACCGCTTTTTAAATGCCCAGAATACGGTTTACGAAAAAGCGATTTCTGAGCTTAAATCTGGCAAAAAACAATCTCATTGGATGTGGTATATTTTCCCCCAGCTCGTCGGACTTGGCCATAGCCAGCGCGCGGCTTTTTTCGGAATTTCAGACCGCGCCGAGGCCGCAGCCTATTTGCAACACCCAATTCTAGAAACAAGGCTAATTGAGTGTACAGAATTGACGATTGAACACGCAAAAAATGGCGCATTGTCACTATTTAGCGCGCCGGACGACTTGAAATTTCAATCCTGCATGTCGCTATTTTCTCGTGTCAAAGGCAGTAATCCGATTTTCAACGAGGCCCTTAACGTATTTTTTGGCGGTGTTGGTGACGTTCGAACGCTTGAAATTTTACGTATCGAATTCATCAAATCACTCGATTAAGATCGCCCGTGTATTTGCATACGCAAAATAACGGGGCGCGCAGCAGCCATGGCCTCGCTTCGCTCGGCTTGCCACCAGCGCACTAGAAAAACCCTCCCAACCAGACGCAGGCACAATTGGAACCACATTTGAATAAAATGCGGTGTTTCCGCCTGCCCGGCTTCTTTGTTTCAAAAATACTCGCAGGGTGAATTGAGCGCAGCTCAAGAGGGGCGG
>CAZCDC010000113.1:0-3978 GCA_964497195.1 uncultured Rhodobacterales bacterium
AAAGGCCAATCCGAGGAAATTCTGGCTGGTTTTGAAAAACAAGTGGCGCTAATCCCCGATGTTCTGGAATGCCATCTTATGGCAGGAACAGCGGATTATTTGCTAAAAGTCGTGGCGCAGGACACCGATGATTTTGCCCGCATTCACAAACAATATCTGGCACGCCTGCCGGGCGTGGTGCAAATGCAAAGCAGCTTTGCCCTGCGTACGGTGTTCAAAACCACAGCGCTGCCGCTTTAGCCCAGCAAATATTGCATTAAATACAGCACAGCCATGCCCCCAAAAATCGCCCCCAGCACGCTGCGTAATACTGCGCCGATAAACAACGCAACAGCAGCGGCGATCAGGCGGGCAGGGTCGGTTATGCCGCCGGTTGCTTCGGGCCAGACGGTTAGGGGCGCAATTAGGCCGGGCATCACAGCGGCGGGAACATAGCGCAGATGCCGCATCAGCCAAGCAGGGATTTCTTTGTTGGCAAAGAACCCGATAAACGAATAGCGGATCAAATAGGTGCCAATCCCCAGCAGAATAATGGTTAGCCAAATAGAAAGATCATTCATTTTCGCAGCTCCATTTGGCGTTCGGTCTCAGCGCCTGCAATCATTGCGGCCACAGCGGCAATCATTAACCAAAGGCTGTAGGGGATCCATGATAAGGCCAGAGAAACCACAACCGAAACAAATGCCGCCACCACATGGGGAAAGCTGCGCAGGCTGGGTGCGACCAGCGCGATAAACATAATCGGCACCGCAAAATCCAGTGCGTATTGCGGCGGGATGCTGCTGCCGACAAATATACCAACCACAGTGGAGGCATACCAAAGCGGGAAAATCAGCGTGGCTGCACCAAAGAAATACGCAAGTTTGGCCCCCACTGGCATATCGGGGTTTTTCTCCAGCTCTGCGATGGCCACACCGTAAGTTTGGTCAATCATGAAATAGGCGGCAATAATGCGGTGCCATTTATCAGCCTTGCCAAGATGCGGCGCCAATGATGCCGAATACATTACCATGCGCATATTCACCGCCAGCCCTGTTAGCACCGCAACATAAAACGGCGCGCCGTCTACCAGCACTTGAACAGATGCAAATTGTGCAGCGCCCGCCACCACAATCACCGACATGCCAAGGGTTTGAAATAAATCCAACCCGGATTCAGTGGCCACAAGCCCAAACAGCATGCCAAACGGCGCGGCCATCACCAAAAAGGGTGCGCCAGCCCAAACCCCGCGCCAATATGCTGTTCTAGTACTAGACATCTCACCCGCCTTGCTGCAAATTCTGAGGCATTATAATTCGTGAATATCCCAATGACCAATCAAGAGTTGTGCGCAATGACAAAAAGCCTGCTGATCAAACCAAACCCCGAAAATACCCGTTTGACGCGCGCGGTAACAGGCATTGACCATTCCGGCGAGGCGCAAGAAATTCGCGTGGTAGAGGAACGCCCGCTAACGATTTACCTGAACAAACAGGAAATCGTGACGGCAATGACAATCGGCGATTATCCCGAATATCTGGCGGTAGGGTATTTGCGCAATCAAGGCATGTTATTAGCCAATGATGTAATTACTGGCGTGGATTATGAGGATGACATCGAAACCGTTGTTGTGCGCACCACGCGCGATACCGATTATGAGGAAAAGCTAAAGAAAAAGACCCGCACATCGGGTTGCGCCGTGGGCACTGTTTTTGGCGACATGATGGAGGGGCTGGATACCGTAAATTTGCCTGCAACCGAAATCCGTACCAGTTGGTTGTACAAGCTGGCCCATGAGATCAACACAATGCCCAGCCTGTATCTTCAGGCCGGCGCTATCCATGGATCAGTGTTGTGCCAGCGCGATGTACCATTGGTCTATATGGAGGATGTGGGGCGCCATAACGCGGTTGATAAAATCGCGGGATGGATGGTGATGGAGGATGCGACAGCTGCTGATAAAATCATGTATACCACAGGGCGGCTGACCTCTGAAATGGTGATCAAAACGGCGTTGATGGGCATTCCGGTGTTGGCGTCGCGGTCTGGTTTTACCGCATGGGGCGTGGAAATCGCGCGGCAAGTTGGCATAACACTGATTGGCCGAATGCGCGGAAAACGGTTTATTTGCCTCAGCGGTGAGGACCGGTTGATTTGGGATGCCGATATTGCCAAAGTCGCGGATGAACCAAAGAAATCCGGCCGCAAATGAACATTGCGGGGGTGATCTTGGCGGGCGGTTTATCGCGGCGCATGGGGGGCGGTGATAAGTCTTTGCTGGACCTTGGCGGTCAGTCAATTTTGTCACATGTGGTGGCGCGGTTAAAGGGGCAAGTCTCAGAAATGGTGCTGAATGCCAATGGTGAAGCGGCGCGATTTTCCGGATATGGCTTGCCCGTTATTGTGGATAGCATTGAGGGTTTTGCAGGCCCGTTGGCGGGGGTTTTGGCGGGCATGGATTGGGCGGCTGAACACGGCTTTGAACAGATCATAAGTGTTGCAGCAGACACCCCGTTTTTTCCGCAACATCTGGTGGTTGCCCTGAAAATGGGTGCGGAATCCGAGGGCACAAAGCTGGCCATGGCCACCACGCCTGACCCTGATCGCGGTTTTAACCGGCATCCGACATTTGGCCTTTGGGATGTAGGTTTGCGGGACGATCTGCGCGCAGCCTTGCAGGGTGGTTTGCGCAAAGTTGTGCAATGGACAAAACCCCATGGCTGCGCCAATGTCTCTTTTGAGGATTTTACGTTTGATCCATTTTTTAATGTCAACACGCCGGATGATTTGGCATTGGCAAATGAATATCTGAAAGGGCAGGTTTGATGCGGGTTTTTGGGGTGACGGGCTGGAAAAATTCCGGAAAAACGACGTTGATGGAACGGCTTGTGGCTGAAATTACAGCGCGCGGATTTAGCGTTTCAACGGTTAAACACGCGCATCATAATGTGGATGTCGATCAGCCCGGCAAAGATAGCTATCGCCACCGCGAAGCGGGCGCACGGCAGGTTATTTTAGCCTCAGCGACGCGCTGGGCGTTGATGGAGGAAATGCGCGGTGCGGATGAGCCACCCTTGGCGGATTTACTGGCGCGGCTAACCCCTGTGGATTTGATTTTGGTTGAGGGGTATAAACGGGATAACCATCCCAAAATTGAAGCCAGCATTACGCCCGGCCGCCAGCCGCTTATTGCGCTTAAAGACAGCACCATCAAAGCCGTGGCAGCAGGGCATGAAATTTTGGTTGAACAGCCGGTTTTGCCGATTGATGATATTTCCGCGATCGCGGATTTTATCTTGCAGGAGGTTGGCCTTGGCTAAAGCCCCCAAACTATCAAATGACTGTTTTGCCTTGCCCCAAGGCGTAAACTGGACCCCGGTTGACACAGCGCTTGAACATTTACACCAAGCGATTTCAATTGTGGTTGGCACCCAAACCATTCCAACGCCGGATGCCGGTGGATGGGTTTTGGCACAAGATGCCATCGCTAATCGTTCCAACCCGCCTTATGCAAATGCGGCCGTTGATGGCTATGGGTTTGCCTTTGCGGGGGCGCTGCCTGCCATGCCATTGGTCGATGGTCGATCCGCCGCGGGGGCGCCATTTGAGGGCGCAGTGCCTGCGGGTTTTGCCATTCGAATTTTGACAGGTGCGCGCCTGCCGTTGGGTGTGGATACAGTGGTCATGCAAGAAGATGTATTGGTTGAAAATGGCCACGCGCATTTTCAGGACGGCCTGAAAATGGGGGCCAATTGCCGCGCTGAGGGCGAAGACGTGTTGCAGGGCCAACCCGCCGTTAAGGCTGGCAAAACTATTGCCGCGCCGGAAATTGCCCTGATGGCAGCACTAAATATCCCGTCTGTTGAGGTTTATAAAAAACTCCGCGTTGGGGTTTTGTCCACTGGCGATGAAATTCGACAATTGGGCGAAACCGCAGAACCGCATCAAATATATGATGCCAACCGCCCTATGTTATTGGAAATGCTGCGAAAATGGGGG
>CAZCDC010000113.1:4078-5957 GCA_964497195.1 uncultured Rhodobacterales bacterium
ATGTTACTGCCAGCGGCATTTGGGAAATCAAAAAAAGCAGGTCGTCGGGAATATTTACGCGCTCGCATTAATGCCAACGGGCAGGTTGAGAAATTCGAATCCGAAGGGTCGGGGCGTATTTCGGGGCTGGCATGGGCGGATGGTTTGATTGAATTGCCGGACGAGGCCTTGCAGCTTTCAAAAGGCGATTTGGTCAATTATTTTCCGTTTAGCGCTTATGGATTATAGTATCAAAAAATGCTGGCCTTAGCCAAACATGCCACTAACGCGGCCCAATAACATAAATGTTCGTGCAGTACGGGTGTCAGCCAGTGCTTCGATATGTGCGTCGGTGCCTTGGGCGCAAAATTCGCCTAGAACAACGTCAAACCGGCGTTGAAAGTGTAACGCGGCATCGCGAAAAATTTGGTCTGAACGCATACGTCCGCGAATGAGGGCGATGGATGTTACATCATGGATGCCACCAATTGCCGAAACTTCTTCGCCGCGTGTCCCGTCTGAAAATTTGCGCCATAACGCTGCCGGTGCGATTTCCGGCGTTAGATCATCGGTATAAATGCCGTCTTGGGACATTAGGTTCATGATATCCTCAGCGGCTCGAATGCATTGGGATGTGTTGCGATGGCGCATGGCGATGCGTAGCGCACGAAACCCGTCTTTGTCTTTTTCGTCGGTCGGAAAATTGAGCGCGTGGATTAATTCAGCCCATTCCGGTGCTGGTTGGTTGTCAGAAATCTTCGCTCCAAGCGACAGTTTCCCCTGATCCGGGTCATGGGATTTTTCTGCAACCGGGCCAGATGGTGTGGTCGCTGCACGGGTTTCTGCACCAGAGACCTGTGCCTGTAGCAAAGCCACCAAAGCAGTTTCAACTTGCGCCATTTGGGATTTTAATGTTTCCAGTGTTGCACGGGTTTCTGCCATGCCAGAATTTGCGCCGCTGGGCTTAACACGTGCGTTCCGACTGTTAAACGGGTCGGCCTGGAATTTTTTTAAAGCTGTGGAAAGATCACGCGCGTCACGCTGAACCTCCGCCACGCGGCGCAGCAGCATTACCCCTGTCCAGACAAGCGCAATTGGCACAATAGCCCCAAGCACAAACAGTATTATTTCAAGAAAAACTGCGCCGCGCGGTTCGGTAATGCCACCAAACAACCCAAAAAAACCTGCCGCATATGCTGCCAAGCCAACCAACCAGATTGCGCTGAATATGGTCGCAAAAAGCGGCTCGCGCCCCTCAATTGCGCTTGGCCCCATATTATTTCCCAAACGGTTAAACACGTGTCCCCCTAGATGAATTTTACAGCCAGTATTTCGTATGAGCGCACACCGCCGGGCGTGCGGACCTCTATGCTGTCACCTTCTTCTTTGCCGATAAGTGAACGTGCCAAGGGTGATTGCATATTAAGCAGGCCTTTTTCGATATCGGCCTCATGTTGGCCAACAATCTGAAAGGTTTTTTCCTCGTCCGTGTCCTCATCCGCCAAATCAATGGTTGCGCCAAATTTGATTGTGCCCGAAAGGCTGGCAACATCAATGACCTCAGCAAGGCTCAGCACAGCCTCGAGTTCTTTTACGCGGCCCTCAATGTGGCTTTGTTCCTCACGTGCGGCGTGATATTCAGCGTTTTCTGATAGGTCGCCATGGGCGCGGGCCTCCGCGATAGCGCGAATAACCGACGGGCGCCGTACGGTTTTTAAAACCTTCAATTCAGAATCCAGCTTGGCATAACCGCCTGCCGTTAGCGGAAATTTTTCCAACAACCTACTCCTTGACCTCGGCCCAGCCATTTGTTCGGGGGCGCATTTCTAAACACCAGCTTATTTTGCCAAACAGATTTGAGCAAGTCAAACTTCGCATTGCAGGCTCGAACTTGCCGAAA
>CAZCDC010000114.1:0-4294 GCA_964497195.1 uncultured Rhodobacterales bacterium
TGGCAACGACCCGTTACCCTGTTGGTGGTGCTGGCGGCGGCTTTGCCTTTGGCGTTTTCGGTCTGGTCGGCATTGCTCAACAATTTTGTGATTGAGGCCGCCGGATTTGACGGGTCTGACATTGGCTGGCTGCACACTGTTCGTGAAATCCCGGGTTTTTTGGCGGTAGGTGTGATCGCCATCATTGTTTATATGCGCGAGCAGATATTAGGGGTGGTTATGATGATCACACTGGGCTTGGCAGTGATGGTCACCGCGTGGTTTCCCAGTTTTCAAGGCTTGCTGGTCACCACCATGATCGGCTCTGTCGGGTTTCATTATTATGAGACCGTAAACCAGTCGCTGCAACTGCAATGGATCGACAAAGATAAAGCCCCGCAAACACTAGGCTGGATCGTGGCGGCGGGGTCTGCTGCATCGCTGGTGGCTTATGCTTTGCTGGTGCTAAGCTGGAAAACCTTTGGGCTTAGCTATAATTTTGTTTATATGGTTGGCGGTGGGGCCACAGCACTGATCGCTGCGATTTGCTTTTTTGCTTATCCGCAATTTGAAAGCCCCACCAAACAGCATACCAAAATAATCCTGCGTAAACGCTATTGGCTGTATTACGCACTACAATTTATGGCGGGGGCGCGTCGCCAGATATTTGTGGTTTTTGCGGCGTTCATGATGGTGGAGCGCTTTGGCTTTGAAGTGCATGAGATCACCGCGCTTTTCCTGATTAACTTTATGGTAAACATGATTTTTGCGCCCGTCATGGGTTACGTCATTCATCATATCGGTGAGCGCCGCGCGCTTATGTTTGAATATGCCGGGTTGGTTTTGGTTTTTCTGGCTTATGGCGGCATTTATTTATTCCATTGGGGGGTTATTCTGGCGGCGGCTTTGTATGTAATTGACCACATGTTTTTTGCGTTGGCTTTTGCGCTGAAAACTTATTTTCAAAAAATCGCTGACCCAGAGGATATTGCTCCCACGGCGGCGGTGGCGTTTACGATTAATCATATTGCGGCCGTGGTTCTGCCCGCTTTTCTAGGATATTTGTGGATAACCTCGCCAATGGCGGTATTTGCCCTGGCGGCGGCGATGGCGGCCGGGTCGCTGGCCTTGTCGATGATGATTCCGCGCCACCCTTCAAAAGGTTATGAAACGGTGTTCTCGTGAGCAATGCGCAGGGTAAATTCCTGACCGGATCAACCATGCGTCATGTGGTTGTGATGACTGTGACGGCCTCTGTCGGGCTTACATTTATGTTTCTGATTGATGCGGCCAGCCTGTTTTGGGTGTCGCGCATGGGGGTTGAGAAAAACGTAGCTGCGCTGGGTTTTGCATGGACCATTCAGTTTTTTACCATTTCAGCAGGCATTGGTTTGATGATTGCCGCCGTGGCTTTGGTTAGTCGCTCAATCGGGCGCGGAGACCGTGGCGCGGCGCGGCGGCAAGCGACGGCGTCAATGCTTATTGCACTGGTTTTACAAAGCGCAATTGCTCTGGTTATCTGGGTTTTACGAGACCCGATTTTGGCCACTGCGGGCGCCAGCGGTGAGACCCTGAAGATCGCCAGCCGGTATTTGGCGATTACGCTGCCTGCATTGCCGATTGTGGCTGTCGGCATGGTTGGTTCGGGCGTTTTACGCGCTGAGGGCGATGCCTATCGCTCCATGATGGTGACCATAATTGCCGGGCTGGTGGCGATGATCCTGGACCCGTTGTTTATTTTTACATTCGGGCTGGGGGTGGACGGCGCGGCGATTGTTGTGGTGATTTCCCGGCTTACTACGGCGGTGTTGGCGATCTGGTTTATTATCCGTGTACATGATCTGGCCGCACGCCCCGCATGGGCTGATATCCGCAGCATTGCAAAACCGTTTTTCCTGATTGCAGGGCCGGCCATTTTAACACAGCTCTCGACCCCGTTTGGCAATTATATTGTAACGATATTCATGGCGGAATATGGCGATGGCGCGGTGGCCGGCTGGGCTGTGGTGTCTCGCCTGACGGTGGTGGCGTTTGGTGGAATATTTGCATTATCCGGCGCGGTGGGGGGCATATTCGGGCAGAATTACGGTGCAGGAAAAATTGACAGGGTTATTTCAACCTATCGCGATAGTTTGATCTATTGTGTGATTTATGTGGCCGCTGCATGGCTGGTGCTGTTTTTGCTGCGAGACATTATTGTTGATGTGTTTGGTCTTAGCGCTCAAGGTGCTGAAATCGTGTATGGATTTACCAATTTGGCGGCAGGAGGTTTTGCATTTAGCGGGCTTTTGTTTGTGTCAAACGCCACGTTTAACAACCTCGGCCACCCACTTTGGTCTACCGGATTTAACTGGACACGTGATGGCATCTTGATGTTTCCTCTTTGCTGGCTATTTGGAAATATGCTGGCGGGGCCGGGGATTGTTTACGGACAAGCCCTTGCGGCTGTGATCGTCGGCTCAATCGCGGCAATTGTCGCGTGGCGATTTGTAAATCGATTGGAGGCATAGATGTTATTTGGTAAACCAAAACCTGTGGATGCGTTGCCCAAGGGCGCATTGCATTATGTGAATAATAACCCGATGCACGGGCCGTATCCTGACGGGTTTCAACAAGTGCAATTCGCGATGGGCTGCTTTTGGGGTGTTGAGCGGATTTTCTGGCAAATTCCGGGCGTTTGGGTGACCTCCGTTGGCTATGCTGGCGGCAATGCTGACACCCCGAGCTATGAGGCGGTTTGCAGTGGAACAACCGGCCATACCGAAATTGTACATGTGGTTTTTGACCCTGAAATGGTGACGCTTAAGGAATTGTTAACCACGTTTTGGGAGGGGCATGATCCGACCCAAGGTGATCGGCAAGGCAATGATCGCGGGTCGCAGTATCGGTCGGCGATTTATGCGTATTCTGACGTTGATTTGGCGTTGGTTGAACAAACCGCAATTGAATTTCAACCCAATCTGGTCAAGGCCGGATACGGGGTAATTACCACGGAAATGCGCCTTGCTCCGATCTATTATTTTGCTGAAGAATACCACCAGCAATATCTGGCAAAAAATCCGGCGGGCTATTGCGGAATTGGCGGCACGGGTGTTACTTGCCCCATCGGAATTGCCTGAGGGAATAATATGTCAACCTATACTGCTTTGACCACGCTTAACGGCAAAGACGCTGCGCAGGCGCTGGCGGATTCGATCGAAAACCTGATCCCCGAACCTACGGGGATTGGCGTTTCCGAGGTTGAGGACGGGTCTGGTACTTGGGAAGTTGGTGGGTATTTTACCGAGCTTCCCGACAGTATTGGGCTGGACCTGCTGGCGGCACTGCAGGGCGCAAAACCGTTTGTGGTATCCAAGATCGAGGATCGTGACTGGGTGGCGGAGGTGCGGCGCGAATTGACACCTGTTTATGCGGGCCGGTTTGTCGTGTTTGGCGCGCATGATGCGGATAATATCCCGAGCAACAAAACCGGCCTGAAAATTGAGGCGGCAATGGCGTTTGGCACGGGGCATCACGGCACAACGCAGGGCTGTTTGATGTCGTTTGACAAATTGCTGATTTCGGGGTTGATGCCGACAAATGTGGCGGATATCGGCGCGGGAACTGCGGTGTTGGCAATGGCGGCGGCGTCGGTTTCCAGCGGCGCAGTTATTGCCAGCGATATTGATCCGGTTGCGACCGAAACGGCCACGGCGAATGTGATGGTAAATGGATTGCGCGGGCGAGTGCAGACCGTGACGAGTGTGGGGTTTCGGCACCCTGAATTGCGCAATCGCGCGCCGTTTGATCTGGTATTTGCCAATATCTTGGCGGGGCCGTTAAAACGGCTTGCACCGGATATGGCGAAATATACGGGCACGGGTGCGATATTGATTTTATCAGGGATTCTAAACCGTCAGGCACTGGGTGTTGAGGCGGTTTATAAGGGCTGGGGGTTTAACAGGGTTGACCGTCGCGTGATTGGTGAATGGACAACGCTGACTTTGCAACGGGGGTGACGGTGCGTGGAAACCACGCACCCTACGGATTTAACGTAGCAATGTTGTTGGGCGGGATACGCGGGCAATATCGCTTTGGGTTAGGCCGATGTCTTCTAGTTGGCGCGGTGTTAATGCTGACAACGCTTTGCGGGTACGGTTGGCTTTATACGCTGCGATCATTTGGTTGGCAAAGCCGCCAAACAGGTTTGAGACAATTGTGGTTGTTGCGGCCCCAAAAGTTGCCGGGCGGGTTGTGTTGATGATATCCATTTGGTGCATTCCTTTTGCTAAGCCAACATGATTGTCGGATAAGTTGCATATAGGACCGGGTTGTT
>CAZCDC010000114.1:4394-5883 GCA_964497195.1 uncultured Rhodobacterales bacterium
CCAAAACCGCCTTGCTTTATGTGGTTTTTCTGCTATCCGCCTGTATCCGATTTTTGCGCGGCTACGGTTTTTATATACTCTCGACGTGGCACAAATTTGCGCTCTGATGTGATGGCGAATTCTTTTGGGATTTCCTTAAGGGTTTTGGTAAATGCAGCCCCTGCGTAATTGCCGCTGGAGCGCACAACGCGCATCTTTGAAGCCCCGTTTTTGGTGGTAATTTCGACGATAATTTTTTCCGGCATCCCGTCTTGAATGCTAAAGCCGGCGCCACTGCGTGAAATATCGATTATCTGACCCTTTCGGGTAAAGTTCCGACCTTCAAAATGATAGCGGATAACAACATCAATTTCACAAAAATACCGCCGTTTGCAGCTGCGTCGGCGCTCATCTAGCCGGATCATTGCCCAGACAGCCAGAATAAGCGACAAAAACACCAAAACAGGAATTAGCACAAAATTGCTTTTGGCCAAGAGCCTTACAACTGTTGATTTTGCGGTGCGCATGGCGCGCAAAAGCCAGGATTCGCCGCGTATGGGTTTGGCATGTTCTTCGATTTGGCCATCGCTATTGCTGCCCTCGCTCGGGCCATCCGGAGAGCAAAAGAACGCGGAATTCAGCTGTTTTAGCATTGGCCCGAAGTCGTTGAAATTATTTGAGGATTTTAGATTATTTGCCTGATAATATTGCCCCCCCAGATAAAGCGACAAAAATCGACCACGCGATTCGAAGAAACGATCCACCCAAGCAGGGTCATGGGTGATTTGGTCAAAAACTTCGGGGCGATTATCAGCGTTAGACAGCAGGATTTTAATGTTGCGCAATACCGTATTAATTTCGGCAGGGTTATGATTGCTCATCTCAAATATTGCGGCTTCAACGGTTGAAAGCTGGCCAAGGACATAACATGCGTTTACCTGCGCAACTGCGCTGGTTGCGCCTGCCCAATAAAGCAGTATTGCCAATATTGCCCGGCGGCAATTTATGGCCATATTTTTCTGTATCAAGATCATTCTCTTTCGTTAGGGGGCAATCCCTAAAAAACTGATAAAGGGATGGGTGGTAATGCGCTATTGGCGTTTGTTCCCGTTTCGTGCTAAGGCTGGAGGCAGGGTAAGAAAAGGCGGTATTTATGCGGGTAATCGGAATTGATCCGGGGCTTAGGCGCACTGGCTGGGGAGTTGTGGATGCTGTTGGCAGCAAAATAACCCATGTGGCAAACGGGTATTGTGCGACAGGATCAGGTGATTTGGCGGCGCGGTTGCTGGAGCTGTTTGACCAGTTAACTGTTGTTTTGCAGAAATATCAGCCAGAAACATCGGCGGTGGAAAATACATTTGTAAACAAAGACGCGGCGGGCACGCTAAAGCTGGGCCAAGCGCGCGGAATTTGTTTGCTAGTGCCGGCAATCGCTGGATTGACGGTGGCCGAATATGCACCGAATGCGGTGAAAAAAGTGGTTGTTGGCGTGGGTCATGCGGATAAAAAA
>CAZCDC010000115.1:0-5528 GCA_964497195.1 uncultured Rhodobacterales bacterium
CCCGATCAGCGCGATATTGGAATTACCGGGCGGGCAACAATTTATCTGCCTTGCCACTGCCACTGCCAAGCCTGCACAAACCTTTGGTGAACGTCCGGAATATCAAGCCTCCATGTTATTGATCCCTAGCAACCACAGCGATCTAGTCAAAGGCTGGCTCCCGCCAACGGGGCCACAAATTGAAATCGGCATCACCTGTCGCATCTGCCCGCGCAGCAATTGTGGCACCCGTGCAGAACCCCAGATTCTTGCGAATGTTGCCGCGCAATCGTGAAAGCCGAGCGTAGCGAGGCCATGACCCAAAGGTCTGCGGTTTATTGCGCCAGCAATAATGCCGTTGATCGAGGGTTTCTAAGGAAGCTCTCCCGCCCTTCGGTTGGGCATGGCCTCGCTACGCTCGGCTTTGGCTCGGTTATTGTGGCAGATATTGTGCCCGGATAACGCCCTTGCTCCGCAAGGCGCTTGGCGCTTAGACTGTTTTCGAACTGAGGTGGTTAAATGGCAAAATCTGTTTTGATTGTTGAAGACGAACCAAATATCGTTGAATCGTTGTCCTTTTTGCTGGGCCGCGAAGGGCTGGATGTGCAATCTGTCAATGATGGCGCGCTGGCCATGGCGCAGATTTCTGCGCTCAAGCCGGATCTTGTGATCCTTGATGTAATGCTTCCCAACCGCTCCGGTTTTGATATATTGCGGGATATTCAAAGCAGCAACATATCTATGCCGAAAGTACTGATGTTAACTGCCAAAGGCCAGCCGCGCGACCGTCAGATGGCGACCGAAATCGGCGTTGATCTGTTCATGACCAAACCTTTTTCCAATGCTGAGATTGTCTCGGAAATTCGCAGATTGCTGGGCTTATGAATAACGACCAGACCCCGGATTTAGCCCAGCGCGCGTATCGGCGCAAAAAAATCAAAGACGCCGCGTTTATCCTGCCTTTTTTGGGGGCTTTTCTGTTGGCCTCGCCGATCATCACCATTTTTGCAACTGACGGAAAAATATTCGGATTGCCGTTGCCGTTCGTCTATATTTTTGGGGTCTGGATTTTGCTGGTGCTGGCTGCGCGGCGTATGGCGCGGTTGTTGAGCGAACCTTAAATGCTGTCATTCAATACCCTTCTTGTGATCTGCCTTGGTTACGTTGTGATGCTGTTTATCATTGCGTTCTGGGCCGAACGGCGTGCCAATGCAGGGCGGCTTGGCTGGCTGCGCTCACCTTTTGTTTATACGCTCTCAATTTCGGTTTATTGCACAGCATGGACATTTTACGGTGCAGTTGGATCAGCCGCACGTAACGGTTTTGAATTTGTCACCATTTACCTTGGCCCAACGCTGGTTTTCATTGGCTGGTGGTGGTTGCTGCGCAAATTGCTACGGGTTGGGCGGGCGCAACGTATTACCTCAATCGCTGATTTGATTTCATCCCGTTATGGCAAAAGCACCATGCTGGCGGTGCTGGTTACATTGCTAGCGGTTATCGGATCGACGCCCTATATCGCGCTGCAATTGCAATCCATCACGCTCAGCTTTTCGGTTTTTGCCGCTGATGGCAGCAATGAAAATCTGACCGCATTTTGGGTGGCGGCGGGGCTGGCCGCGTTTACCATTTTGTTTGGCACCCGTAATGTTGACGCGAATGAGCATCATCACGGCGTGGTCACCGCCATCGCCATTGAGGCCATTGTAAAGCTGATCGCCTTGCTGTCAGTCGGGATATTTGTGGTTTGGGGTTTTGCCGGCGGCTTGCCCGAAATATTCGCAATGGCCGATGAAAATATGCTGCGCACAGATAAAATTTTCACCTCGCGCTGGATCACGCTGACGTTTTTATCCGCCATTGCCATCATTACCTTGCCCCGTATGTTTCAGGTGATGGTTGTGGAAAACGCGGATGAAAAACACCTTGCCACCGCCAGTTGGGCCTTTCCCGCATATCTTTTATTGATGAGCCTGTTTGTGCTGCCAATTGCCATTGCGGGCAATGCATTGATGCCAGCAGGTTCAAACCCCGATCTATACGTTCTGACGGTCCCCTTGCATGAGGGCCGTGAATCACTGGCGCTGCTTGCATTTTTAGGTGGGTTTTCATCCGCGACATCAATGGTGATTATTGCCGCGATTGCGCTGTCCACCATGGTGTCCAACCACATTATCACGCCGCTTTGGCTATCGCTTAGCCCAGCAAAAACCGCCACTAGCGGCGATATCCGCACGGTGCTTTTGCTGTCGCGCCGCCTTAGCATTGCGGGGATATTACTGCTGGGATACTTCTATTTTCGCCTCACGGGCGGGTCTGCGGCGTTGGCCTCTATCGGATTGATTGCGTTTGCTGGCACCGCGCAAATCATGCCCAGTCTTTTGGGTGGGTTATTCTGGCGCGGTGCCACCCGAACCGGCGCACTGAGCAGCATTGCCGCCGGCTTTTTTATCTGGGCTTACACCCTGTTCTTGCCCAGCTTTGAGGGCGCATTTATTCTGTCTAGTTCAGTCATTGAAAATGGTCCGTTTGGTATTACCGCCTTGCGGCCCCATGCATTGTTTGGCCTAGGCGATTATGATCCGCTTGTGCATTCGATGTTTTGGTCAATGACCGTGAACATCATCCTGTTTGTAACATTTTCCCTGCTCTCCACCCCCCGCCCGTTGGAGCGGATACAGGCGTCACAATTTGTCGATGTTTTCCGCCAAAACCATGATTCAGGCGGGTACTTGATTTCATACACAGCAACATCCGAGGATCTTTACACCCTTGCCCAGAGGATTTTGGGCACGGATCCAGCGCATCGATTATTTAGCGATATGGCCGCCATACAAGGAAAATCCAGCGGTCTGCCCGACCCGACAGATGATTTTGTTCAGCAAGTGGAGCGCGAATTGGCCGGGTCAGTTGGCGCCGCATCCGCCCATGCCATGGTTAGCCAGATCGCAGGGGGCGGTACAGTTTCGGTAGACGAACTCATGAAAATCGCGGATGAAACCGCCCAAATTGTGGAATATTCCCAGCAACTTGAGAACCAGTCAAAACGGCTGGAAGATAGCGCCCAGAAATTACGTCAAGCCAACACACGCCTGACAGAACTTGGTGCGCAAAAGGATGCGTTTCTGAGCCAAGTCAGCCACGAGTTGCGTACCCCTATGACCTCAATCCGGTCGTTTTCAGAAATCCTGCGGGATACCGATAACTTGAGTGGCGAACAGGCTCAGAAATTTTTGGGGATTATTCAAGAAGAAAGCCAGCGCCTGACGCGGCTATTGGATGAAATATTGGACCTGAGCCATCTGGAAAGCGGGGGCGGAAATTTGCAAATAGAAGATGTGCTGCTTAGCGAGGTGATTGAAAAATCGCTTAACAGCACGAGTTCCCTGATCAAAGATTTGGGGGTTAGAATCACGGTGAAACTGCCTAAACAACCACTGGTCGTGCGGGCCAGCTTTGATCGGCTTAGTCAGGTTTTCATTAACCTGATTTCCAATGCGGTTAAATATGGCACAGCGACCACGCCTGAAATCACCATTTCTGCACGCGCGGTTGGAAAGCTAGCGTTGATTGGTGTCAGTGATAATGGCCCCGGCATTCCCGCCAAGGATTTTGAAAAAGTGTTTGAAAAATTCGCCCGGCTGTCGGAATCTGCGCTGGCGGGCAGTGCGGGCCTTGGCCTGCCGATCAGCCGTGAAATTATGCGGAATTTGAATGGCGAATTAACTTTAGAGCCAAGTAAAAAAGGTGCGGTATTTAGAGTATCTTTACCGCTCAGTTCACAATAACGCTCACATCCAATCGAGAACATGTGACTCCGTGAAACATTATTCACGCCTATATAGTGTTTAACGAAACGGACTAAAACGGACTAAAAGGAATCATATCATGACCAGCCGTCGCACATTTTTAACCGGCACTGCCGCATTTTTTGGTGTCGCCGCTCTTGGTGGTTTTAGCGCCAGCCAAGCTGCCGGATCATTTGAAATCACGCGATCCGAGGCCGAATGGCGCGCATTGCTGACCCCGCAACAATATGCGGTGCTGCGCGAAGAAGACACCGAACGCCCGTTCACGCATCCATTGTTGAATGAAGAACGCGCCGGTACGTTTAATTGTGCGGGCTGTGAATTACCGCTTTTCCGCGCAGAAACAAAATTCAAAAGCGGCACAGGCTGGCCGAGCTTTTGGGATACAATCCCCGGAAATGTGCGTTTCAAAGCAGATAACACCCTGTTCAGCCGCCGTACCGAGGAGCATTGCCGCCGTTGTGGCGGGCATTTGGGCCATGTGTTTAATGATGGCCCTGCGCCGACTGGTAAACGTCATTGCATTAACGGCTTGTCGCTAACTTTTAGTGCGGCCTGAAGCAGCGGTGCGTGGAAACCACGCACCCTACAACACAGCGCTAAATCGTAGGGTGCGTGGTTTCCACGCACCTTTATTGTTTTTGCCACGCGGCCAAAATAACTTTGCCGATCATCAAATCCAGATGCGCGCCGCCACCGTTTTTGAACAATGTTATGTCCGTATCTGATTGCCGCCCCGTAGCACCGTTGGCCAAATCATAAAAATCCGCCAGAATATCGCTGCGTTTTATCGCGCCGGATGCAAGCGGGGTTTTCAGCTCTCCGATATGGTCCAGCGTGGTTTCACGGCTATCGACAAATATCCGGCTGCGTTGCAAAGCCGTATCATCGCTTTCGCGCATGTCTGCCTTGAATGCCCCGATCAAATCGAGATGTTGGCCGGGGTGAAGCCATGCCCCCATGATCACCGGATTTTTAGCCATGGTCGCACATGAAATAATATCCGCCACCTCAACCGAGTTTTGCAAATTTTCGGCCGCAGTCACATTTTTTTCAGAGGCCAGAGCCTCAGTTTTTTTCCTGTTGCGGCCCCAAACCGTAATACGGATATCTGGAAACCCTGCGCGATACGCATCAATCAAATTGCGTGCAACTATGCCCGTACCAACAATCAACAATCGTTTTGCACCCCGCCGCGCCAATAATTTTGCGCCCAGCAAACTGTCAGCTGCGGTTTTCCATTTGGTCACGAGACTGCTCTCGATAATTGCCTCAACCCCGCCAGTTTTGTCATCAAACAATAGCATAGCGCCCTGAACGCTGGTTTCCCGACCGGGGAAAACCGTGACGGATTTCACCGCAATTCCCATGCCGTCAACCCAGGCCGCGCGTGACAACAATGTATCATTACCCCGCGTTACAAACTGATCCGAAATCTGGGCTTTTGGTTTTTGATGGCCCAAAAACAGGGCATCAGTCATCACATTCCAATCCAGATGCTGGTCCACCGCGACAGCAGAAATAAAGGGGATTTGGGTCAAACGCGCCTCCTGCGAGATGAAAATGGTCGGTTTCCAGCTTGACACAAGCCGGTCAAACAATCAAAGCTACCCCCGCATGGTTCCCCAATGAGCGCGAAGCGTTCGGGGATGAAACGGGAATGCGATGAGGGATTACCCATTTAGGGGCCCAAAGCCGCAGCCGCCCCCGCGACTGTATGTGGTTGGCGCGCATCATATG
>CAZCDC010000116.1:0-5280 GCA_964497195.1 uncultured Rhodobacterales bacterium
CGAAGGTTCGTTTCAGGTCTTCTGTGATGCTGGACATCGCAGTCTCCTTTGTTTTTCGGGCAGGTTTACGGCTAAATTTGCGTCGCAGAATCTGCTTGTGATACTCTGAGTTCATGAGAAAATTTGAACATGTGCAGGACGTTGAAGAGTGGCTGGAGCCAATGAGTTGGGATGAGTTTTTTGTTAAGCTCAGCCCTTACGGCGTTGATGCTGAAATACGGGCCGATTGCGAAACCAGCATTGCTAATGGCGGATCGCAGGACACGGTGCTTTCGGTCATAAAAAGCTTGATGCGTATTGAAATGACCAAGGAACTTGGCCTGAAACGCCGCCCGATAACGCCTTGGGTGCAGTTGGTGGAATAGCATTAGCGTCCGCCTTCTTTGAAGAAAGCGACATAGCCGCAACGCCCATTTGAGGCGGAAACGGTGTGCATCCCGTATGGTCCCCAAAACGTACATGAGGTATAAAAACGCGCACGAAATGGATCATATGCGTTGCCGTTATTTACAAATTCGTATGACCAAATTGCGTGTGGAAGTCCCACAGCGACGAATCCGCCGTAAAGGGCTATTGGCACCAAAATCCAATAGAAAAAACTCAGGCGAAAGAAACGCGGTTTCATTTGCGACCTCCTTTTTTGATATCAAGGGTTACGCGTGGGTCAGCCGCGCGTTGCGGGCCTTCCAACGGATTGTCTGCCAACTCGCCATGACAAAATGGCGCAATCTGGTGTTGCTGGATTTTGCGACAATGGAAAAATCCAACGTCTTTGATGTGCAGAATTTGTTCATCAGGTTTCAGGCGCATCAGCCGTTCGGCAGAAAACATTCGGTCTTTGCTGGTGCCGATATTGCCGGTGTAATCCAGTTGCCCGGAATTAAACCCAAGGCTTTTATTGATAACCAGAGATTCTCCCATAGCGCGACTTGTCCGCTCCGCCTCCTCGAAAGATGAGAACCCGAACCACTGTTTTATCGGGGCGTTCTCCTGAATCGTGGCCGTTTCTTTTTCGCCATAAGCGCGCTGAAGCTCCGAGAGGCTTTGTATGATGAAATGGCAATTCCCGCCAAATCCGCGCATAGTTGTCAGAGCCGAGACAAGGGCTTTCAAGGGCGCATTCGTTGCTTCATCTAGGATGAAATCCACTTGACCTTGGGCATCTGATAGCAAGGCTTCGACGAAGCTTTGCAGGTGTAGTGCATAATGTGCACCAAGACGCGCCATGTGCCGCTGCGGGCCAATAATGAACACGATATATTTCTCACGCAACAACTGGGAATGGGTAACATCGGTATCCACCCCTGCGTGGTGCAAAGGACTACCAGCACTGTAAATGCGGAGCGATTTGATCGCTGAGCCACGGTGTTGACCGAAATGTTCTTTGTTGTTTTTCGCCAAGTCTACGATATGTGCGCCAAGGGCTGAAAGCACTTCATCGCCTTCTTCTTTTTCGACCTTGGCGGCGCTGAGCAAAATATCAGGATTTGCCAGCATTGCCCAAACCCCGCCCGGAACAGCCAGCTTTGGATGGCGTTTTAATAAGGCCAATTCGGCAAATTCTTGAAGAGTGCGGGATTCGTCCCTCCAGAATTGGTTTCTAGCATCGTTGGAGGGTTCAGGAATTAAGGCATGGTTTGCGGTTTCCGTCGCAAATACCAACTCGCCATTACCGCTTTTATGCGCGGCAATTATCCCGCCAAACGGCGTGATGGAAACGCGGTACGGGTTATCTTTTCCCAGAACACCGAAGTCATCAATGATTGCAACTTTTCGCCCGTATCGGGCGCAGGCATCAGCGCACTGGGCGGCAATTTCACCATTCTTACAATCGTTCACAATAACGGCGCGACTATGATCACCCATCAGGGACAGCAACCAAGGCACCGCGCCCGCCGTGGTTTTCCACGAGCCTGCCGATGCCATCAGCAGGCTATGACTGGGCTTTGGGGCAATTATTGGCGTGTCATCTTCAAGGGATGTGCCAAGCAGGCGTCCAAACGGTACACTCATTTGATCATCCCCGCTTTTTTGAGATCATCAACGCTTGCCAGTTCCGATGGTTCAGCCGCGCGGTTAGCCTCTTCAAATTCAGCAAACTCTTTATCGCGGGCATGAAGCTTGAACATAACCATGATAGCTTTGATCAACATCGCCGGTGCGGTGATGGCAAGCGCGATGCTCATTAGCCCAAAACCCCACCATTTGAGGCTATCAGGCCAGATCAACCACGCGCCAACGGCGTAAGAAAATGCGCCCAGCAGATACATGTTGATTTTGAAAACCGTGCCACGGCTTGATTTACGCGGATTCATGGCGCACCTCCTTGTTTTCCCATACGCGGGTAATTTCGGCATGGATGGATTTTAGATGTTTGGTGCTGCCCCAGACCGCACCGGACAGCTCACTTCCGCGCAGGTCGCGCGAAACAAGTTTCAACTGGCCAATACGCGCCCCGCCAACGAGCAATGCGATTGCACTGCCAATAATTGTGGCGATTTCATCGGGGTGCAAAATGTCCCTGAATGCAAAACAGAAAGCACAACCGCCAATCGCTGGCACCAATGAAATTGACAATAGCGGGCGTTGAACATCCGCCGCAGTAATACTATCCAAAAGGTAGCCACTGCGATGCGTTACAAGCGTATTATTTTTGATTTTTGCGGTGTTGAAATTCATATCCGCCTCCTATTCACTGGCGCATTGCGGCGAGCGCAAAGCACGGGTTAGCTCTGATTGAATATTGCGGATCTGAGGCGGAATGATCATCCGCGCCGATCCAGAATAAATCGCTAGCGGGATGATTTGTTCAGCCTGATAAACCGCCGAGGCGCATTCGCATCTGGAACCAGCTTGCGACGCGGCGCGTTCAATACGACGATCTTCTGCCTCACGAGCGCGGCGTTCTTGTTCGCGCAAAGCATTCGCGCCGGGAATTGGGATTTCAAAATTACCGTAGTTACGGCACAGGTCTTGCCCGTCTTGACCAAAGAGCAATCCAAAAGTGGACTGGCAATCAAGATCAGGGATCACCGATACAGGTGATGGTTCCCGCCTTGCAGAAATCTCCGCCTGTAAATTGGCCTTACAAATCGCAGGCCAATTCATTTTTTCCAACTCCCTGTCATTCACGAACGGGCCGGTCCCAAACGCACTAACAACCGCGTAAAGCCCGACCCCAAGGATCACACCGCCACTTATCGGCATGTTTGAAGTGTCAATTGACATGATTTAGCTCCTATGAATTTGTGTTTCTGGGATCAAAATTGGCGAACTTGCAGTGGCTGCGGGCAAGCCGCGCCAGCGTGGTTCGATCAACGCCAATGATGTTGAAGTTTTCATCGGGAACATCGTTCAGGTTGGTAAAAACCGGCGCGTCAGCACCGAGTTTTCCGCCCAGATCAAGGCGGTTTCTTACCGCCCCGTCTTCCCCGTAGTTCAGATAGCACCAGAGACTGGACGGGTTACTGTTCGCCACATCTTCGGCAGTGGAAAATGCCGCGCCCGTGGTGATAATTGAGTCCACGCCATCAATGGGTGATCTGACAAAGAAATTGATCGTATCAATGTCCTCAAACGGATACTGAATAATCGCGTTTCCTGCATCGGAACCGGACATGAATGGTTCAAATACGCCATCAAAATCCTTGGCGATCAAAGCCGCTATTCCAGTTACCGTTGCTGCGGTAAGCGCCGTTGCCAGCGTTAGTCCAATAATCCTCATCATGGTTATTCCTCCTTGTTTTTTGTTGGATTGGGATTGCTGGTGCGCTTTTGCGCGTCTATTTCACGAAAGGCAGCAATCAGGATGATCAGCAACGCACCGGGTGCGAGGTCGATAAATATCGCCGCCATCCACTGGAAAATCAGTTCGCGCCACTTGCTACGGATAGCGATTGTTGCGTTTTGTGGGCGCACACGTTCAGCACTAATTTCAGTGTCACCTGCCAACTGGCTAAGCGCATTTTGCAGGCTTTCAGCGACGGGCTTGGCCATTTCAGCGATAACCGCCAGTTCCGCATTCTGGGTGGCTTCGAAACCGGAGCCAGCATTCTTTGGAGTTGGAAATATCGCGTTCAAACTGGTGAGCGTGGCTTCAATGCTGACACGGTAATCATACTGGCTAAGGCGCGATAACTGGTCATCTAACCGATCAGCCGCAACAGACACGCGCCGCACCCGTGGTCGCAACGGGCCGGTATTATAAGTATCCGCCTTAATCAGCGAAAAGATTTGCGCGATTTCAACCTGAATTGATTGGGATTCATCCAGCCCGGAGTTCAGCGCGCTAGCCAGCGTTTCTAGCAGGCTGGCGATTTGCCCAAATCCGGCGGACACTTTACCAGCGCCGCGACTACCAGAATAAACACCAAACGCAATTTCGTCTGCTTCCAGTGAACGGAACCGCACAGCCTGCGCCTCAATGGCTGGCAACATTTGACGGGTCACTGTGGATTGTTGAAATACAGTATTCTTACGCGCTTCATAGCTCTCAGCCGTATCGGCAATCGTCATCTGCACCGCAGACCCGCCACCAAGAGCCAGCATGTTGAATGGCGCATCGATTGCAGCGATTGAAAAGATGAAGAATGTGCCCGCTGCCATGGATGTAAACAGCCGTTTGCCGTGCAGGCGATACAGCAGTCCGAATAGATAAAACCATCCCAACCAACTGAATATCCCGATGGTCATCGCAAAAGCTAAGGCTTGACCTTGCTGAACAACACCGCCGCCTTGTTCCGCTAGCGGTCCTGACACCCCATAATAGGTCAACATCATGGTTGCTGAACTTGGGATCATCAACAGGATTGCCGTGAGGATTTCCCGAAAGCCGACCTTGCGAGTCAGAAGGTTTGATTCAGTGCGGCGCGATGCCAGCCAACGTTTGACGGCTCTTGGTGCGGTGTAAAAAAGCACAGTCGCAAGACTGAGATTTTTGTTGTCTGGATATTGATTTGACACATTTTTCTCCTTGTTCAGGTGGTGGAATTCATAATCAGACCGCAGGTGCCACAGGCGAGTTTCGCGGATGGCTTTGCCCATGCGTTCAGGGCGCATTCCGGGCATGAAAACCGGATGCGGTCTTTTTTCTTCTTTGGTTTTGGTGGCGTGATTTCATCCGCATCGGCGTCATCCGTTGCATCGGGTATCAATCAGCGAGAATAAGCTCCGCCATTGCATCTAACTTGACTTTGGTATGCCGCCAATTCGGGTTGCATGCATCTAGCAAAGCATAGTATTTTTTACTGTGATTATGTTCTTTCAGATGGCACAATTCAT
>CAZCDC010000117.1:0-5209 GCA_964497195.1 uncultured Rhodobacterales bacterium
GCCTCAACAAAGCTGGCAAAAAGCGGGTGGGGTTCAAATGGTCTTGATTTCAGCTCCGGGTGGAACTGCACGCCGATATACCAAGGGTGATCTTTGATCTCAACGGTTTCAGGCAGTTTGCCATCGGGGGAAATTCCGGCAAAATCCAGCCCTTTGGCTTCCAGCGCCTTGCGATATCCCATATCGACCTCATAGCGGTGGCGATGGCGTTCCGAAATCGTTGTGGTGCCGTAAATTTCTGCAATATGAGAGCCTTCTTTCAGGACAGCATTATATGCGCCAAGCCGCATGGTACCGCCTTTATCGTCAGCCTCATCCCGTTGAATGGTGCGGTTGCCTTCTGCCCATTCTTTCAAGTGATACACAATCGGGGTAAAACGTTTTTCGCCGGCCTCGTGGTCAAATTCCTCAGAACCCGCATCGGTAATTCCTGCTAGATTACGCGCGGCTTCGGTCACGGCCATTTGCATGCCCAGACAAATGCCAAAATAGGGTACATTATGCGTGCGGGCATAGGTGGCCGCATTTATCATGCCCTCGGTGCCGCGCTCGCCAAAACCACCGGGTACCAGAATGGCGTTAAAGCCTTCCAGATGGGGGGTAACATCATCGTCGCCTTCAAACAGTTCGCTATCGATCCACTCAGCGCGCACCTTAACTTTGTTGTGCATACCGCCATGGGTCAGGGCCTCAGCGATGGATTTATAGGCATCCCCCAGCTGGGTGTATTTGCCCACGATGGCGATTTTGACCTCGCCCTCGGGGTGGTTCACGCGCTCCATTACGTCATGCCATTTGGTCAGGTCGGGCTCAGGTGCGTCTGTGATGTTAAATGCGTTTAGCACCGCGCGGTCCATGCCCTCACGGTGATAGGCCAGCGGCGCGTCATAAATCGAGTCTAGATCAAGCGCCGGAATTACCGACTCGGGGCGTACATTGCAAAACAGGGCCAGTTTGGCGCGTTCTTTTTCCGGAATAGGGTGTTCGGAACGGCACATCAGAATATCGGGGGCAATGCCGATGGAGCGCAATTCCTTAACCGAGTGCTGTGTCGGTTTTGTCTTCAGCTCTCCCGCTGCTGCGAGATACGGCAGCAATGTCAGGTGCATAAAAATACATTCGCCGTAACGGTCTTGGGAAAATTGGCGGATGGCCTCGAAAAACGGTAGGGCTTCGATATCGCCAACCGTGCCGCCGATTTCGCACAGCATAAAATCAACCTCGTCGTCGCCGATTTTCAAGAAATCCTTGATCTCGTTGGTGACGTGCGGGATCACCTGAATGGTTTTGCCAAGATAATCACCCCGGCGTTCTTTTTCCAGCACGGTGGAATATATTCTCCCCGACGAAACACTGTCGGTTTTACGCGTGGAAACCCCGGTGAAACGCTCATAATGGCCCAGATCAAGGTCGGTTTCGGCGCCATCATCGGTCACGAATACCTCACCATGTTCAAACGGCGACATGGTGCCGGGATCAACATTCAGATACGGGTCAAGCTTGCGTAAACGCACAGAATAGCCACGCGCTTGCAGCAATGCACCCAACGCCGCCGACGCCAAACCTTTGCCCAATGAGGAAACCACACCACCAGTAATAAAAATATAACGTGCCATTTGGCCCCCGCGAGAATCATTATTTTGAGAGCCCGCCGAGCGGCAGAATCTGCTGTATCACGGGATTTGATTATTACAGAACTGTATCTTGCGGCGCAAGGGTTCCGCTACGATATCTTGTATATTATTTGGCGCGGTGCCCAAGTCATGGTATGGGTTTTGAGTATTTAAGAAACAAAGAATTTGGAGTATTATGCTAAAACTCATCACCTTTCCGCCGGCATTTGGCGCCCCGAGCATGAGCCCGTTTGGCACTAAGGTCATGTGTTTGCTTAATATGTCTGGCGCACAATGGGCCGTGCATTATGCAGGCGACACGCGGAAATCTCCCAAGAAAAAACTACCGGTTTTAAAAGACGGCGACAAAATCATTCCCGATAGCAATGCAATTAGGAAGTATTTGGAAAAAAAACTGAGTTTCGATTTTGACGCGGGGTTGGACGCTGACCAGCGTGTGATATCTTATATGTTGATTAAAATGCTAGAGGAGCACACCTATTTCATTGGGTTATGTGAACGCTGGAATAATGATAAAAACTGGCAGTTGATGCGCGCCAAGATGTTTGAAAAATCGCCAAAATGGGTTGAATTACTGTTAGCCAATAAAATCCGTAAGAAAATGCTGGCGCAAGCCTATGCTCAAGGTATGGCGCGCCATTCTGAGGATGAACGTTTTGATCTCGCCAATGCCGATATGGCTGCATTACGCGCCGTGTTAGGGGACAAAAAATTCCTGTTTGGCGACGTGCCAACTGCGGCTGACGCCACCGCAGTGCCGTTTTTAGTGACTATGGCGCAAACGCCTTCACCAACCAGAGTATCGAAATATGTAGCCGCGGACAAAATTCTGATGGATTATGTTGAACGTGGAAAAGCGGCTATGTATCAAGGCCTTAGAATATAAGGCGGGTGCTTCTTGCCCGCTAAATTACTCAGATACTGGCTGTCCGGTTGTTGGCAGTGGAACTGTCAATACACCCAGGTCAGGGATTAAAAGGGCGTTCGGGTCAATTGCCGGAGCGCCGCTTTCGACTGCCGGGGAAACTGCATGGATGCCATCAATTACCGAACCGCCGGCATTGCGCTGTGCCAGAACCGTAAGTGTCAGCGACGTTATCATAAACCCGATTGCAAAAATCCACGTGGCTTTGCCAAGCGCTGTTGCAGCTGCACGGCCAGAAACGGCGCCGCCACCGCCGCCGCCACCCATGCCAAGCCCGCCACCCTCAGAGCGTTGCAACAAAACAACGCCAATAAGGCTAAGGGCTAAAATCAGGTGAACAGCTAGGACAATATTTTCCATAAGGGTCTCTCGTTTTCAATCGGAACGGGGCTTAGTAACCAATGAAATGGGGCTTGTCGATTGGAAATCAACGCATAATGCCGATTCAAACAGCCTTTTTGCTGTCAGGATCAAAAAGAGTGACATTTTCGAGGCTAAAATTCAGTGTAACCCTATCACCCGCGCTGATTTTTTCTTTGGGCGGAAAACGCGCCACGATCTTTTGACCCTCCGCCAGCGGAAAACTGGCAAATAAATCTGCGCCTGTACGCTCAACCCCGCCGGCAATCAGGGTGAGGCTGAAATCAATGGCATCACTGGCCGCTGGTAAGAAATGTTCAGGCCGATATCCAGCCAGGAATTTGCCCAAAGCTGCATCCGAATGAACTGCCGCACTGGATTTTTCGCCATTTGGCATGCGAACCGTTACTTTCCCTGCTGAAAATTCCATCGCAAATACATTCATCGGCGGCGCGCCCATAAATTCTGCCACAAATACGTTTTTGGGGTGGTCATAAATTTCTTCGGGCGTGCCTATTTGCTGGATAACGCCGTCTTTTAGTACCACAATTTTGGTGGCCAGTGTCATGGCTTCGATCTGATCATGGGTAACATAAACGATTGACGCATTTACCTCATGATGTAGCTTTTTAATTTCTTCACGCATTTCGCCACGCAACCGCGCATCAAGATTCGAAAGTGGTTCATCAAACAAGAACAATTTTGGCGCGCGCACCAAGGCCCGCCCGATGGCGACACGTTGGCGTTGCCCCCCCGACAGAGCAGCGGGTTTTCGCTCCAACAACTCGGTTATTTGCAAAGTCGCGGCAACTTCGGCAACTTTGATGGCGCGCGTGGCTTTGGAATCGCCGCGTACCTTCATGCCAAACGCAATATTTTCTGCCACAGTCATATTGGGGTAAAGCGCATAAGACTGAAAAACCATCGCGATATCGCGGTCTTTTGGCGGCACCGCATTCATTTCCGCGCCATCAATCGACACCATACCGTCGGAAACCTCCTCCAGCCCGGCAATGCAATTCAACAATGTGGATTTCCCACAGCCCGACGGCCCCAAAAGCACCAGAAAATCGCCTTTTTCAATCGACACACTAATATCTTTCAGCACCTCCACTGCGCCAAAATTTTTCTTGATGTTTTTGAGGTCCAGAATGGCCATGGTTCAGTCCTTTTGGGGGGGCGCAGTGGATTGGCGCGCAATTAGATCAACCGGCGCAACGCGTTGAATCGGGCCATCGGTTTTGCCCGCAACAATGTCGCGCAGCATTGCCGCCAGTTCCGTTCCTGCCTGACGAATAGGGGAGCGCGTGACCGTAAGGGGCACCGAAAAATTTTCGGTCTTGAGCGAGGACAAGCCATCATCATGACTGATCACCGAAATATCACTGCCGATTTCCAGCCCCGCCTCACGAATGGCACGTTGCGCACCAAACGCCAAAATCATCGAGGAACAAATCACTGCGCTGGGCCGGTTTTCCTGTGCCAGCATTTTACTAAGTTGCAAATATCCGGCCTCCTCGGTCATGGCGTCGGCTACCAGAAATTCTTCGGCTACCGGTTTGGATTGATCCGCAAATGCTTTGCGATAGCCAGCCAGCCGTTGCACCGCAAAATTTGCATCTGGTGTGCCGTTTAGCAGGGCAATGCGGTGGTGGCCAAGCTGCAACAGAAACTGGCTGGCCTTTTTAAAGGCGCCAAAATTATCGATGTCATAATAACTATAACGCTCAGAATTGGCGCAACGGCCATGCACTACAAACGGAAAACCCATTTTCAACAGGGCATCGATTCGGCTGTCATTTTCTTTGGGGGCAGACACAATAAACCCGTCCACTTTGCCGGAATCCGCGAATCGTTGATAGGTGACGGATTGCTGTTCGGGTGTTGCTGCGGTCATCAGGATATCGATATCCGATTCCGCCAATGTGCGGGTCAGTCCTGCCAAAAACTCGGTAAAATGCGGGTCAATCAGCATATTATCACCCGACGTAACAATCACCCCGAACGCCCCCGCGCGACCTGTGGCAAGGCGTTGAGCACTGGAATTTGGCCGATAATTCAACCGCTTGGCGGCTTCTTCTACCCGTTCGCGCGTGGCTTGTTTGACAGTATCATAACCGTTAAGCGCACGGCTGACCGTGGCTTGTGATAGCCCCAAATGATCCGCAAGAGATTTCAGATTCGCCACAAAAAGGCTCCTTTTCTGTTGGTCAATATGGAAAGCGCTTTAAGTTTTGTCAATTCTCTAAATCAAAAACCGAAAATTCTATCTAATTTATTAACACCTATT
>CAZCDC010000118.1:0-5150 GCA_964497195.1 uncultured Rhodobacterales bacterium
TAGCCTCCACGTTTATCCCTTCATACTACCAGTCATTTGCATAATTTGAAAACGGTGGTGTTTTGCCAAAGCACTTCGGTCGCGAGTCAAGCAGAAGGCATCCGCCTTCCGACACCTAACGCTTTTCTCGCGATCCGATCTGGGTGACATGAAGGCAAAACATCACCGTTTTCAGTAAGTAGTAAGCGTAGTTTGGGCGAAATTGCAGTTGCGTGCAAGACGGAGGTGTTGGTGGAGAAAGATGGGCTTGATTTGTTGCATGGCTACCGTTAGCTCTCCAGAGCGGGTCTATATTGGTGCAACTCAGCTTTCGTATAGCAGGCATTCGTGCACGTCACAGCAATATTTCAAACAAAAAACGCGCCCCGTAGGACGCGTCTCAATTTGGTGCAGTCTAAGCTACTTGTTAACGGCTCGACTACGATTTCTGAACTTATATCTGTTGCATGGACCTCCTGAATAAGTCAACCTCTGATTTAATGGAGGATTATTATGCGACTCGGTTTAGATATTGGTACAAATTCGATTGGCTGGTGGATTTTCTCACAAGATGGGCAAGGTAACCCTGTGCAGGTGCTGGACGGTGGCGTGCGGATTTTTGCGGATGGACGCGACCCTAAATCCAAGGCCTCGCTTGCTGTCGACCGGCGGGTTGCTCGCGCGGCGCGCCGGCGGCGTGACCGATATTTACGCCGTCGAACTGTGTTGATGGAGCGCCTTGCCGCTGCCGGGTTGATGCCAGCGGACCCAACGGAGCGCAAAGCTCTTGAGACGCTTGATCCTTATGCGTTGCGTGCCAAAGGGTTGGACCATGCCCTAAGCCTGAATGAACTGGGGCGCGCGATATTTCACCTTAATCAACGGCGTGGGTTCAAATCGAATCGCAAGACTGACAGAAATGACAATGACAACGGCAAGATTGCGTCTGGTGCGGCACGGTTGGAGCAGGCAATTATTGCGGCTGGCGCGCGGACCTATGGAGAGTTCCTGCATCAACGCCGCCAGACAGATAACCCTCGCCAAACCCCGGCTGTGCGCACACGGATGACAACACTAACGCTGGGTGACAAGCCCGAGGACGGGTATGATTTCTATCCTACCCGTAACCTGTTGGAGGAGGAGTTCAGCAAGATTTGGCGGGCGCAGGAAAAGCACCACGCGGCACTTACGGAACAACTGCGCGATACCTTATTTGAAACGATATTTTATCAGCGTCCGCTGAAGGCACCGGCGATTGGCCGTTGTCTGTTTGAGGATGAAGACCGGCTTCCGAAGGCGCATCCTTTATTCCAGCGTCGTGTGCTTTACGAGACCGTAAATGCCCTGCGCATTCGCGAAGCAGGGCAGCCGGACCGCCCGTTAACGCTGGAAGAGCGGGACACGTTGATCCTGCAACTTGATGGAAAAAATGTTAAAGGTGCTACCAGTGCCAATGTCAGTTTTATTCAGATGCGCAAAGTGCTGAAGTTAGGTGTTGATCAATCTTTCAGCCACGAAACCCAGAACCGCAAAGGGATAGATTGCGACCGTATTCGGGCATTGATCACCCATCCCGAACGGCTGGCAGGACGATGGAGCGGGCTTGATATTGAGGCACAATGGCTGCTGGTGCAAAAGCTGCGCGACACCGAAAATGCCACAGAGCTGGAGGATTGGTTGAAGGCTGAATTTAAGCTGTCGGATGCTCGGGCGATGAATGTCGCAAACACGCCGCTGCCCGAAGGCTACGGGCGGATTGGTCTGTCAGCGACACGCAAAATTCTGGAACAACTGATGGCCGAAGTGATAACCTATGACAAAGTGGCTTCGGAAATTTACGGAGATCATCGCGGCATTGCTACCGGTGAAATTCTGGAAGAACTACCATATTACGGGGAGATTCTCGACAAGCATGTCATCCCTGGCACCAGTGAACCTGCGGATGATGACATCACCCGCTTTGGGCGCATTACCAACCCGACGGTGCATATCGGGCTGAACCAAATTCGCCGCTTGGTTAACAAGATCATCGAAGTTCATGGCAAGCCCGACGAGATCATCGTAGAGCTGGCCCGCGAGCTGAAGCAAAGCGAAGATCAAAAACGTGAAATTAACAAAATTATCCGCAAGAACACTGACGCGGCGATTGAGCGTGGTAAGAAATTGGAGGAGTTGGGGCAGCGTAATAACGGCGCTAACCGCCTGATCCTGCGCCTGTGGGAGGGGTTGAACCCTGATGTCATGGACCGTCGTTGCCCTTATACCGGCACAAAAATCGCGATCTCAATGCTGTTTGACGGCTCTTGTGAGGTCGATCATATCCTGCCCTATTCTCGCACGCTGGACGATTCCATGGCGAACCGGACATTGTGTATGCGCACGGCCAACCGCGCAAAGGGGAACAAAACACCCTGGGAAGCGTGGGGCCATATCCCTGAGAAATGGGCGGAGATATCGCCGTTGATCAAACGGTTACACGGCAACCAACAATGGCGGTTTGCGCCCGACGCGATGGAGAAATATGGCGACGAGGCCGAGTTCCTCGATCGTCAATTGGTGGATACGCAGTATCTTAGCCGGATCGCCCGTGAATACTTGTCACGCCTCTACCCAACCGAGGAATCTCGTGTTTGGGTAACACCGGGCCGCCTGACAGAAATGTTGCGCCGCCATTGGGGGCTGAACGCGCTGCTTGGGGGGCACAACCTCGCCAAACCTAAAAACCGCCACGATCACCGCCACCACGCGATTGATGCAGCGGTAATTGCCGTGACGGACCGCAGCCTGATTAACCGAATTTCGAAAATGGCGGGACGTAATGAAAGCCTTGAGGACGCAGCCCGCGATATCCCCCCACCGTGGAAAACCTTCCGTGATGATCTAAAAGCGCAGCTTAGTCAGATCACCGTCAGCCACCGCGCCGACCATGGGCGGATTGATTTTAATGGGCGCAGTCAGGGGCGGGATTCCACCGCCGGACAATTGCATAACGACACCGCCTACGGGTTCACCGATGAGGAGGGCATTGTCGTAACCCGCAAGCCTTTGCTTGCTATAAAACCTGCTGACATCGGTCGAATTCGGGATACGGACCTGCAAGCGCGGCTTTATCAGGAAACCGAAGGGCTGGAGGGCAAGGATTTTACCGCTGCTCTGGCCGAATTCACCACCAAAACCGGCCCCTATCAAGGGATCCGCCGCGTGCGTTTGAGCGAAAAACTTAAAACCATACCGATCAAGGACCGGCAGGGTCATGCCTATAAGGGCTACAAGGGGGATTCCAACCACTGCATCGAGGTTTGGAAACTCCCCGACGGAAAATGGAAGGCCAAGTTGCTGACCACCTATGATGCGCATCAAAACGGCCTTGGTTCCACCCGACCGCATCCGGCAGCAGCGTTATTGATGCGGCTGTTCAAGAAGGATGTTGTGCAATTTGAACACCCCGAAAAGGGGGTGATTACAGCGATAATTGTGAAATTTACTGAAAAAAACCTAACTCTGGCCCTGCTAAATGAAGCCAATGTTGATGCTAGGAATCGCTCAAAGGATGATCCATTCAAATTTTTAAACTTAGGCACAGGAACCTTCCAGAAACGCGCTCTTCGCAAAATACATGTCGATGAAATCGGACGGATCAAAAACACCCCTGCGGGAAACGATTAGACTCGAATCGCCATCTACGGTATTGTTAATCTTTATTAATGGTATCATTATGCATCAAATTATTGACATCGAAAGCGATAATCGGCACCTCTCTAGGCATCGCGGGTTTCTCGTGGTTACTGAAGATCATACCGAAATCGGGCGCGTTCCGCTGGATGATATACTTGCGGTTATTGTCCACGCGCACGGCGTTACATATTCCAATTCCCTGCTGGTGGAACTGGCCAAGCGCGGGGCCACTGTTGTGCTTTGCGCCGCTAACCACCATCCCGAGGCCATTCTTTGGCCCTTACAAGGACACCATGCCCAAGGTGCGCGGATGCGGGCGCAGTGGGAGACTCCAAAGCCGATGCTCAAGCAACTTTGGAAACATATTGTGCGCACAAAAATCCAGATGCAGGCTGCCGCGCTAACCGCCTACGGGCACAGCGATCATGCGCTTAACCGCCTTGCCAAAACCGTTAAATCAGGTGATCCCGAAAATATCGAGGCCCAGGCCGCCCGCCGATATTGGCCCTTGCTGATGGGTAAGGAATTCCGCCGGGATCGCGGGGTGGATGGTGCAAATGCGCTGTTGAACTATGGCTATACCGTGCTGCGTGCCGCGACTGCTCGTGCAATTATAGGGGCGGGGCTGCATCCAACAATGGGGCTGCATCACTCCAATCGCTCCAATGCTTTTGCGCTGGCAGATGATCTGATGGAACCATTTCGCCCCCTTGTCGATTGCGCCGTCAAAGGTCTTTTGGCCCGTGGTATTGCGAAGGTCACGCCCGAGGCAAAGCAAACCCTTGCGCGCCTGATTGCCTTTGACCTGGATTTTGGTGACAGCCGCACCCCGCTGCGTGTCAGCCTTGAAAAACTAACACATTCTTTAGCAATGAGTTTTGAGCAGGGAAAGCCCGCGCTGGTCCTGCCCAGAACACCGCCACCTCTGGAACTTGCGGGGCTAGGATACGAATGAGCAAATATGATTTGAAATTTTTAAGTGGGTATAGGCTATTGTGGATACTTGTGATGTTTGACCTCCCGACCGATACAAAACCTCAACGCAAGGCGGCGACAAGATTCCGCGAGTATTTGCTGGACGAGGGTTTTGAGCGCAGCCAGTATTCTGTCTACGCTCGTTTTTGTAACGGAAAAGAAGCTTTTGATGCCCGTGTGCGCCGTATCGAACAAAACTTACCCGGATATGGGGACGTGCAAATTCTGCAATTTACTGATAAACAATACGAGAATATCATTCGATTCTACGATCAGGGTCGTCAGAAGCAAAAGAAAAATCCGAATCAATTGGTGCTATTTTAAGATGAAACAATACTTTGTTACACGCGCACCACAGTTAATACCTTGTAAAATCAAGGTATTGCGCAATTATCTATTGTAGCCATTCAGAAATCGTAGTCCAGCCGCAACTTATGAGGTGCTGCCAAAAAGCAAGGGTTAATTGTAGCCATTCAGAAATCGTAGTCCAGCCGCAACTGAGTAATCCAACGGCGCGCGGC
>CAZCDC010000119.1:0-2997 GCA_964497195.1 uncultured Rhodobacterales bacterium
TCGCCGCAATGGCTTCAAGACCGTCTGCGCGCCATTGGATTACGCCCGATTTCGGCATTGGTGGATGTCACCAATTTTATGACTTATGACCAAAATCGCCCCTTGCATGTGTTTGACGGCGACAAGGTTTCCGGAGACCTTCGGGTGCATTTTGCCAATGGTGAAAAACTGATGGCGCTGGATGATGCGGAATATACGCTTGACCCTGAAATGGTGGCGATTTCGGACGATAACGGCGTTGAAAGCATTGCCGGAGTGATGGGCGGGCTGCAATCGGGCTGCACTGATGATACCATAAATGTGTTTGTCGAGAGCGCCTATTGGGATCCGATCACCATCGCCATGACCGGTCGAAAGCTGAAAATAAACTCGGATGCGCGTTATCGGTTTGAGCGCGGCATTGACCCGGCTTTTACGCTCGGCGGCTTGGATATCGCCACGCAGATGATCCTTGATATTTGCGGCGGCGAGGCCTCTGATATGGTTGTTGCTGGCGCTGTGCCCGACACGTCGCGGCAATTTAAGCTGGATACGGATCGTGTTATCTCGCTGGTGGGCATGGATATTGCCGCCGCTGAACAAATCAAAATTCTGACCGATCTGGGTTTTACCGTAAACCCTGACAATATGGTTGCTGTGCCAAGCTGGCGGCCCGATGTTCAGGGCGAGGCTGATCTGATCGAGGAAATTGCGCGGGTTGCCAGCCTGACCAAACTCGTTGGTGTGCCAATGTCGCGCAAATTGCCCGGCGTGGCGCGCCCCGTGCTGACACCCACCCAAAAACGCCATTCCATGCTGCGCCGTTCTATTGCGGCGCTGGGCATGAACGAATGCGTAACCTACAGCTTTATTGACCAGAAATCAGCGGCGTTATTTGGCGGCGGTAGCGATGCTGTGCGCCTCTCCAACCCGATTTCATCCGAGATGAGCCACATGCGCCCAACCCTGCTGCCAAGCCTGTTGCAAGCTGCGGCGCGCAATCAGGCGCGTGGGTTTGGTGATGGTGCGCTGTTTGAGATTGGCCAAGGATTTGTCGGAGCAGAACCCGATGATCAAAGCACCATGGCCTGCGGCATTCGTATTGGCCACACAGCAAAGCGCAATGCCCATGGCACCCGCCGCGCGGTTGATTTTCTGGATGCCAAAGCCGATGCCGAGGCGGCGCTGCTGGCCATTGGCGCGCCGGTTGGTAACTTGATGGTGATGCGCAATGCGCCTGATTGGTTCCACCCCGGTCGCTCGGCTGTGTTGTCGCTGGGGCCAAAAAACCCGCTGGCGGTGTTTGGCGAATTGCACCCAAAAATCCTAAAGGAAATGGGTGTCAAAGGCGCGGCTGTGGCATTTACAATTTTCCCTGACAATGTGCCATTTAAAAAGGCCAAAACCAAAGCGCGCCCTGCGTTGACATTCAATGACTTGCAATCGGTCGAGCGGGATTTTGCCTTTTTGGTAGACGCCAACCTTGAAGTCGATAAACTGATCAAAGCGGCCAAAGGCGCAGATAAAAAGCTGATCGCTGACGTATCTGTGTTTGATATTTTTGATGGTAAAAATACTGAGGGCAAAAAATCGGTGGCGATTTCGGTGCGTTTGCAACCTGTTAATGCCACGCTGACCGACAAAGAAATCGACGCGGTTTGCGCACAAATCATTGCCAAAGTGGTCAAAGCCACGGGTGGCGAATTAAGGGGTTAACACATGCTAAAAGTATATCTTTCCGGCGAAATCCACAGCAATTGGCGGACCGAGATTGAAACCGGTGCAGCAGATCTGGACGTTGAATTTTCGTCTCCTGTGACGGATCATGATCTGTCGGATGATTGCGGTGTGAAAATCATGGGGGCCGAGGATAAAAAATTCTGGCATGACAATAAGGGCGCAAAGCTAAACGCCATTCGCACCCGCAAAGCCATTGAGGACGCAGATGTTGTTATCGTGCGTTTTGGTGATAAATACAAACAATGGAATGCGGCATTTGACGCAGGATACGCTGCTGCATTGGGGAAATCTCTGGTGATTATGCACGGGCCAGACCACCAACACGCGCTTAAAGAGGTCGATGCGGCGGCATTGGCTGTTGTTGAAAACCCAAAACAAGTTGTTGAAATACTTAAATATGTATTACTAGGTATTTAGAATTTGACAGATAAAATGCTCGGATTATTGCCTAGTTAAATAAAAATAACTTTTCTTCAAGTATTTGTTCTTTATAACAAGCCCGTCGCACCAATGATATTTGCGAACGGGATTTATGAAAAACTATCTGAATACCTCTATGCGAATTGCCGATTTATTTGGCCGCCGACCAGAAACAAGTTTGGCTGAGGTGTTTTATACCATCTTCCATAAAAGTTATCTGGGGTATATTTTTGTCATAATATTTCTTTTGGCGGTGCTTGATACATTTAACCTCCGGTCAATTTTACCAATATGGGCGCCATTTGTTTATTGGTTCTTTTTTGTTTGGTTTCAAATCTTTTTATATGTGCTGTTTCTGTCTATCACGCCGTATTTTCAGCAAAAATTCCCGCGACTTATTGTTGTTTTCCCTGTAATTTCTGTGATCGGTGTGTTTATTAATACTATCGTAATTGTAAAAATTTATTTCGCTCTGACCGGCCAGCCGTTTGAGATTTATGCGGTTATAAAACAATTTTTTATTATCAACGTGATTACCAGTTTGCTTATTGAGCTGTTGTTTTTCAGATTTGTGCGACCCATCACACTGAAACAGTTTTTGCAAAGCCACACATTGATGTCGCGAAATATATTGATCGGAAAAGTTGACTTTAAATCAGACGAGATTTTGATTTTGCAATCACAAGACCATTATGTTGTTGTGACAACGGATAAAGACCGCAAACTGGTTCGGGCACGTCTTTCCGACGTTCTTAAACAACTCAGCAATGAAGAAGGGATTTCTCCGCACCGGTCCTATTGGGTTGCCCAAAAAGCGGTTGCCTCGGTTTTTTTGACCAAAGAAAAATCTGAAATCCG
>CAZCDC010000119.1:3097-4968 GCA_964497195.1 uncultured Rhodobacterales bacterium
CTGTTTATGGGGGGCATTGATTTTTCATCGATGATGTACATGATTGGCGATGATCCAGAGTCCGGCGCATTTAAATACGGGTCATTCATCATGGCGATCATCAATTTTGTGATCGTGGCATTTGTGGTGTTCATGTTGGTCAAGATGGTTAACAAAGCCAAAGCAGCAACTGAAAAGCCAGAAGAAGTCGCGCCGGAGGCTCCCAAAGGCCCCACGCAAGAAGAATTGCTGATTGAAATTCGCGACCTTCTGGCCAAAACCTAAATCAAGCTGAAATATTTGTTTGATGGTCGCCGCAGGTATTTCTGCGGCGACTAGGTTTTAGGCCTTTAGCGCCAATTTGGGTGACAAAACATCAATGCCCAAAGCGCGCCCGACAGCCGCATAAGTAAGATTCCCTGCATGGGTATTGAGGCCGCGCAACAAATGCTCGTCATCCTCGCAAGCTTGCCGCCAGCCTTTATTGGCCAATGCCATCATAAAAGGCATGGTGGCATTACCAAGCGCAATTGTGGAGGTGCGCGCCACCGCACCCGGCATATTGGCCACGCAATAATGCATAATGCCATCAACCTCATAGATCGGATCGTCATGGGTGGTGGCGTGTGAGGTCTCAAAACAGCCGCCTTGGTCAATCGCTACATCGACCAGAACCGCACCCGGTTTCATGTCTGATAGCTGCGCGCGGCTAATCAATTTGGGGGCGGCAGCACCGGGGATCAGCACGGCACCAATAACCATGTCAGCCTGATAAACCAGTTCATCTGTGTTACCTTTTGAGGCATAACGGGTTTTGAACTGCCCGCCAAAAACATCATCCAAATAGCGCATACGCGCCAGCGACATGTCTAGAACGGTAACATCAGCGCCCATGCCCGCCGCGATTTTGGCAGCATGAGTGCCAACAACACCGCCGCCAATCACCACAACATTTGCAGGGCCAACACCGGGAACGCCGCCCATCAACACGCCGCGCCCGCCATTGGCTTTTTGCAGGGTCCATGCGCCAACTTGCGGGGCCAAACGACCGGCAACCTCGGACATGGGTGCCAGCAAAGGCAACCCGCCCATCCGGTCGGTTACGGTTTCATAGGCAATCGCGGTGACGCCGCTTTCCAGTAGATCGCGGGTTTGGGGTTCATCCGGCGCAAGGTGCAGATAGGTGAACAGAATTTGCCCCTCGCGCAGCTGTTTGCGCTCAACGGGTTGAGGTTCCTTGACTTTCACAATCATCTCGGCGCGCGCAAATATTTCTTTGGCGGTAGCAACGATTTCTGCGCCAATCTCGATATAGTCGCTATCGGGAAAACCCGCGCCCAAACCAGCATTGGTTTCGATAATAACGCTGTGCCCGTTTGCAATGGATTCTTGTGCGGCGGCAGGGGTGACTCCGACGCGGTATTCCTGATTTTTGATTTCTTTTGGGCAACCGATCAGCATTTTATATCCTCCGATATGTGGGCTTGAAATTTGTGGGGTATTGCCCAGATATTGGGCATAAATAACGCCTAATGCTTCGCGAATATATATTGCCAGATGGGGGTATTTTCGCATAATAAAGCAAAAATTATATGATTCCTCGAAGGATATTGCAATGTCGCGAATGGATGCGCTTGATCTGAAGATTCTAACATGGCTGCAAAAGGACGGGCGAATGCCCAATGCTGAATTGGCCAATCGAGTCGGGCTTTCGGCCTCGGCATGTCATCGGCGGGTGCAAAGGCTGGAAAAAGACAAGGTGATCCGAAATTATGTAGCGCTGTTAAACCCGCGCGCGGTTGACCGGCGCGCGACGGTGTTTGTCGAGATTACCCTGAAAGGCCAATCCGAGGAAATTCTGGCTGGTTTTGAAAAACAAGTGGCGCTAATCC
>CAZCDC010000120.1:0-4874 GCA_964497195.1 uncultured Rhodobacterales bacterium
ATGAAAGATGACAGGTAGTTTGTCCCTTTTGACAGCGTATCCTAGCTTTTCAAGGAATTCCAATTGCATGTGTTTGATGCACCAGCGATGAACACTCCAGTGCATAACAATCGTAATTGACGTGTTATCAGCTACAAATACCAGAGCCACACTTCTCCATGGCTGATCTATGCAGATAAATGGCACCAACTATTTCCGATTCCGCGGCATCGCAGTATTTTCAACATCTAACTTTTTAACTTCCTTTGGGCCACCTCGACGTCGTGATCCCTTGCGTCTCTTTCGCAACTTTGAGCGAGCGCACCCAACAAAGCAGAGCTTGTTCTGTTAGTTTTGCACGAGGTTGAGGCTTTTTGTGGTGGAGTGTTGCGCGACCAAACCCAATCCGCAGCCGTCAATAGCCAAATTCACTGCGCCAACAAGGCCGCCCGCAATTCTCGTAACACCGGCAACACAGATTTGATTTTTTCGGTCCCCAGCTTTTCAATCACGTCCTCAAACACCGGATCAATCGCTAAAACAGCAGCGTCCCGCGCGGCTTGGCCAGCGGGGCTGATGCTCACAAATTTTCGCCGCGCGTCATCCCAATCGGGGCGCACATGCACAAAGCCTGACTTGAACAGCCGCGAAACCGTGTTGGTCATCGCGCCTTTGGTAACATGGAAAATCCGCGCTAGTTGGGCGGGGGTTTTCTCCCCTCCCAAATGTGAAAAATGGTTAAGGACTGAAAAATGTGACAGCTCCATTCCAGCGGGTAACGCAGCTTTTAGGCGCGCACGGGCAGCCTGATCAACGGTGGTGATTTCGCTAAACAGCAGTATCGTCAGCGGGTCATTCTTGACAGTCATCAATTGTAAAACCTTTGTCATGGGTAAGGGCAGGTATTTTTGCTCGGGCTTTTCCCACAAGCGTAAGGTCAAGATCGGCAAAAGTCACGCCCGGGGTTTCATCTGCCTCAGACAGGATATTTCCCCAAGGGTCAATTGCAATGCTGTGGCCATAGGTTTTGCGCCCTTGGGCATGGGTGCCACATTGCGCGGGGGCCAGAATAAAACACCCGGTTTCAATGGCGCGGGCCCGCAGCAAAACATGCCAATGGGCCTGCCCCGTGGGCACAGTAAACGCAGCAGGAGCAGTAATTATTGCCGCATCTGCCTTGGCAAGGCTGCGATGCAAATGCCCAAAACGCAAGTCATAACAAATCGTTAGGCCGATTTTTCCGAAATCGGTTTTGGCCAAAACAGCACGATCACCCGGCTGGAATTGCGCGGATTCGCGATACCCTTCGCCATTATCAAGCTGCACGTCAAACATATGGATTTTGTCGTACCAAGCTGCGATTTCGCCGTTAGGGGAGATCAGAAATGAACGATTAACAAACAATGCACTGGTCTCGGATTTCAGCGCCAATGATCCGATCAGCAGCCAAACCGACAATTCCGCTGCAAGATCCCGCAGCCCCTTAAGGGTTTGGTCATCTGCTTGGATTTGCAACATATTTTGCTGATGGCTGCGGGACAAAGACATCATATTACTGACCTCTGGCGTGGCAATCAGCCTTGCGCCCCCTGCATGGGCGGCGCGCACAAATTCGGATATCTGCACCATATTTGCCGCAGGATCATCGCTGGAATTCAGTTGGACAAGGGCCGCGCGCAGCATCATGCAGCCAGCATTGCATCCAGTTTTTCATCCATTTCCAGCTCTGCCAGATCATCAAACCCGCCAATATGTTGCCCATCAATAAATATTTGCGGCACAGAGGTACGCCCACCGGCACGTTCCAACATAACGCTACGTTTTCCGGGGTTGGTCAGCAGGTTGGTTTCCTCAAACGCCACACCCTTTTTCGTAAGCAGATTTTTGGCTGCGTGGCAGTAACCGCAAAGCGGCGAGGTGTAAATTTCAACTTTTTTCATCATAAGCCTCATGAATTTATTTTGCCACATATAGCGGCCTTACGCGTCCCGTACAACACGCGCCAGCACAACAACGTCAACATTTGCAGCACCTGCGGCAAAAAGAGCCTCCGCACAGGCCGAAAGCGTGGCACCAGTGGTCATAACATCATCCACCAGCAATACTGATTTTCCATCTAACTTACTGGAAAATCGCGGGTTTATATCAAATGCTCCGCGTTGGTTTTCCATGCGCTGAACCCGGTTTAACCCGGCTTGTGACGGGGTGCGGCGAATGCGCGTCAGCAAGTCGGGAATACATTTAGGGCGGGATAAATGCCGCGCCAATTCGGCTGATTGGTTAAATTTACGTTTTAACAACCGCCACCGATGTAAAGGAACAGGGGCGACAATATCCGCCGTTTGCAGTAAGTCTTTGGCAGGGCCGCGCATCCAGCCAGCCAATGCAGGGACCAAATCCAGCCGGTCACCGTGTTTTAACGCCAGTACCATTTTGCGCCCGCCGCCTTCATACAATACTGCTGAGGCGCCGCGATTCCATGCCGGAGGAAAGGTGATGCAGCTGTCACATAATAAATCCTCACCCTCACCGGGCAAAGGAGCGCCACATTGTTTGCAGGCAGTTCCGGCAATGAAACTGGTATCGCGCCAGCAATCCGGGCAAAGCCCGCCCAAACTGTCAGTATAGGTTTCGCAGCTCATGCAGCGCGCTGGGTACACTGTGTTTACCACCCGCGCCAAAACTTGCCCCAGCGCCCCCTTTCGGTTTCGCCTATGTGTCGTTATATCGGGGCTATCCGAGGATTTTTTCAATGCAAACATCGCAAAACCTTTTTGACCACAACTGTCTTGTTATGCGCCGCCGCCGCGCAATATCAGGTGAGCTGGCAGATTTTCTGCACCATGAGGCCGCAACCCAGATTTCAGAAAGACTGCAAGAGATTAAGAAATCGTTTACTAAACCGGCTTTTGTGGGCTGGTTGCCCGAAATCTGGGCTGCTGAAACTGGCCCGATGCACAATGTTGAGGATAACGATACGCTTAATCTTGCCATTGCCGCGCATGATCTGGTTTTGCACGGGCTTTGTCTGCACAGCCATAACGACCCTGTTGGTCAACTGGTGCAAATGCGCCGCAGCCTGTCGCCGGATGGTTTGATGATTGCGGCTTTGTTTGGCGGTCAAACCCTGCATGAGCTGCGCAGCAGTTTTGCGGAGGCCGAGGCCGAATTGGAGGGCGGTATTTCCCCGCGCGTTTCCCCGATGGGTGATATTCGCGACCTTGGCGGACTAATTGGCCGTGCAGGGTTGGCATTGCCGGTGGCTGACAGCCAAAAGCTGACCGTGACCTATGAAACACCACTGCATTTAATGCAGGATTTGCGCAAAATGGGAGAGGCAAATGCCCTGACCGAACGGCGCAAAACATTTATGCGGCGCGCCACATTGAACCGCATGGCCGAGATTTACGTTGAGAATTTTGCACAGGCTGATGGTCGCATCCCCGCCACATTCGAGATTGTTTTCTTGACTGGATGGGCGCCATCTGCGACGCAACCCAAACCGTTAAAACCAGGCAGCGCGACAACGCGGCTGGCTGATGTGCTAAATGTTAAGGAATGATGATGAACCGTCTGGAATTTGCCCCCAAAGACCACGTTGCCCAAAAGCCTGCCAAAGTTGGCGTTTTGCTGGCCAATCTGGGCACACCGGATGCCACCAGCTATTGGCCAATGCGGCGATACCTTAGCGAATTTCTGTCTGATCAGCGGGTTATTGATGCGCCAAAATGGAAATGGCAGCCGATTTTGCAGCTTATCATCTTGTCGCGCCGGCCTTTTGCCTCGGGCAAAGCCTATGCGAGCATCTGGAATAATGAGGCCAATGAAAGCCCGCTTTTGACCATCACCAAACAACAAACCGCCGCCATTGCCGCAAAAATGGCCAATTTGCACGGCGATAAAATCATCGTAGATTTTTGTATGCGTTACGGCAATCCATCTGTGGATTCCGCCATCCGCCGCATGAAAGACCAAGGCGTTGAGAAAATCCTGTTTTTCCCGCTTTATCCGCAATATGCAGCACCAACGACGGCCACCGCCAATGACCACGCCTTTCGCACCTTGATGAAACTGAAATGGCAACCGGCCATTCGCACGGTGCCAGCCTATTTTGATAACCCTGCCTATGTCAAAGCCTTGGCCAATTCAGTGCTTGAGGGTTATGCCGCCGCTGAAACAAAGCCCGAAAAACTGGTGGTTTCGTATCACGGCGTGCCGGAGCGATATTTGCTGGAGGGTGATCCGTATTATTGCCAATGCATCAAATCTACGCGGTTATTGCGCGAAGAACTGGGCTGGGACGAGAGCAAAATTGACAGCGCGTTTCAGTCAAAATTTGGCCCAACCAAATGGGTTGGCCCTGCAACGGTTGACCATGTGGCAGAGCTGGCAAAATCTGGCGTTAAGAACATCGCGGTGATTGCGCCAGCATTTTCGGCGGATTGCATTGAGACGCTAGAGGAGATCAACGAGGAAATTTGCGAGAGCTTTATGGGCGCAGGCGGAGAGCAATTCAGTTATTTCCCTTGCCTCAATGATCGGGATGACCATATTGAAGCCCTAACCGGTATTATCGAAAACGAGCTTTCGGGCTGGGTTTAGGGGGAAATAGTGATGAAATATATTCTTGGGTTGGCCGTCATTCTGGTGGGTGCGTATTTTTACCCGCAAATCGCCAGCAAAACCGGTAGCCCCTGTGAGGCGCTGGAATCAAAAATGCTCGCTGAATTGCCGATTAGCATTCCGGATAACTCACCCTTTTCGATGTTTGCCAATGTTATGACCAGCCTGTCCCAAGGCGAAATTGGCCAAGCGGTTGTCGCGGATAAATACCCAAACCTGCCAGAGCCTTTGGCCTGTGCGATTGGGTATTATACGTTTGATAAAGACGATAT
>CAZCDC010000121.1:0-4871 GCA_964497195.1 uncultured Rhodobacterales bacterium
TGCAAAGCCGGCATTTGGCGCTGGCCTGTGCCAGCCATCAAGGCGCAGCCATGCATACAGATTTGGCCAATGAATGGATGACAGGCATGGGGTTGTCCGATGATGATTATCGTTGCGGCCCACAAATACCAAATGACAAAACCGCACGGGCGATGCTGCGCGAAACATTCGGCCAGCCCTGCCAAGTGCATAATAATTGCTCGGGCAAACACGCCGGTTTTTTGACGCTGAACAAACATCTGGGCGCTGGGCCGGAATATATCGACATTGACCACCCTGTGCAAAAAGCCGTGCGCGCGGCGTATGAGGACATGATGGGGGCGCAATCATCCCATTGGGGCATTGATGGTTGTTCGGCCCCGAATTTTTCCTGTGAAATCGGCCATTTTGCGCAGGCCTTGGCCAAAATGGCGCGGCCGGAACAATTGGGCGCAACACGCGGCGCAGCGGCAAAAACCTTGATTTCGGCGATGATTGAACACCCGTTATTGGTGGCTGGCACCACGCGCGGCTGTTCTGAAATGATGATCGCCGCCAAAGGCCGTGCCGCGATAAAAACCGGAGCAGAGGCGGTTTTTGCGGCGATTTTGCCCGATCTTGGCATCGGCGTTGCGCTAAAAATCGAAGACGGCAACAGCCGTGCGTCCGAGGCGGTAATGGCGGCCATTCTTGTGCGTCTGGGTATTTTGGATGCCAAAGACCCGATTGTGCAAAAACGCCTGTGCCCACCACAGCTAAACCGCCGCAAAATCGCAGCGGCACAAATACTGGTGCGGGATCAGGTTTATCGCGGTGGCGCGGGGCTATGACCTTGCGACAAATTGTAATTGGGCGTAGACCAAACAAATGAACGAATTTTTTGATATGGATGACCATACTCGCCTACCTTGGCGGTTTCACGAGGTCGCGCTGACACTTCTTGCGATTGGCTAACAATACTGTCACCCGTAATTTTTCCAAATAATCGAGAACATCATGACCGCACAAACTCTGTATGACAAAATCTGGGATGCTCATCTGGTATCAGAGGATGCTGACGGCACCAGCCTGATTTATATTGACCGCCATTTGGTGCACGAAGTCACCAGCCCGCAAGCCTTTGAGGGGCTGCGCGCCGCTGGCCGCAAGGTGCGCGCACCCGAAAAAACCATAGCTGTGCCCGATCATAATGTGCCCACCACGCTGGACCGTGTTGATGGTGTTGTTAAGGATAAGGAATCGCGCATTCAACTGGACGCGCTTGACAAAAATGCCCGTGATTTTGGCGTGCATTATTACCCCGTTGACGATATTCGCCAAGGCGTTGTGCATATTATCGGCCCTGAACAAGGCTGGACCTTGCCCGGCATGACCATTGTGTGCGGCGACAGCCACACCGCCACCCACGGCGCATTTGGCGCGTTGGCACATGGCATCGGCACATCCGAGGTCGAACATGTGTTGGCCACCCAAACGCTTATTCAGCAAAAATCAAAAAACATGAAGGTGGAAATCACCGGCAAACTGGCCGCTGGTGTAACCGCCAAAGACATTACTATGGCGGTGATCGGCGAAACCGGCACCGCTGGTGGCACCGGATATGTGATTGAATATTGCGGTGAGGCCATTCGTGATCTGTCAATGGAAGGCCGTATGACTGTTTGTAACATGGCGATTGAGGGCGGCGCGCGCGCGGGTATGATTGCGCCCGACCAAACCACCTATGATTATGTTATGGGCCGCCCCCACGCGCCAAAAGGTGCTGAGTGGGAAATGGCGCTGGCGTATTGGAAAACTTTGTTTACCGATGAAGATGCCAAATTTGATCTGGTGCTGACCCTGAAAGGCGAAGATATCGCGCCATTGGTCACATGGGGCACCTCGCCCGAGGATGTGTTGCCGATCACCGGAATTGTGCCGCATCCCGATGATTTTGAGGGCGGCAAGGTGGACGCGGTGAAACGCTCGCTGGAATATATGAAGCTGACCCCCGGGCAAAAGCTGACAGATATTGCCGTTGATACGGTTTTTGTCGGCTCCTGCACCAATGGCCGGATTGAGGATTTCCGCGAAGTGGCGCGCATTCTGGATGGTAAAAAGATCAAAAAAGGTTTGCGGGCCATTGCCGTGCCGGGTTCGGGGCTTGTGCGCCTTCAGGCTGAGGAAGAAGGCATTGCGCAGATACTGACCGATGCAGGGTTTGAATGGCGCCTTGCGGGGTGTTCGATGTGTCTGGCAATGAACCCCGATAAATTGGAGGCTGGTGAGCGTTGCGCCGCCACCACCAATCGCAATTTTGAGGGCCGCCAAGGGCGCGGTGGTCTTACGCATTTAGTGTCGCCGGCAATGGCTGCGGCCGCAGCATTGACAGGTCATTTGACCGATGTGCGTGAATTGTAAGGAGCGGAATTATGGAAAAATTTACTAAAATTACCGGCGTTGCGGCGCCTATGCCGCTTGTGAATGTCGATACCGATATGATCATCCCGAAATTGTTTTTGAAGACCATCAAACGCTCTGGTCTTGGCAAGAATTTGTTTGACGAAATGCGGTTTGATGACAATGGCGAGGAGATCGCGAATTTTGTTTTAAACCAGCCAGCCTATCGGAATGCCCAGATTCTGGTGGCTGGCGACAACTTTGGGTGTGGTTCTTCGCGTGAACATGCACCTTGGGCCTTGCTCGACTTTGGAATTCGTGTAGTAATATCCACAAGTTTTGCAGATATTTTCTTTAACAATTGTTTCAAGAACGGAATATTGCCAATAGTATTACCACAAAGTGACGTGGATAACCTAATGGATGACGCCAATCGCGGGGCAAACGCAGTATTAAGCATTGATCTGGAGAGCCAGACAATAACGGGGCCGGATGGTGGCTCAATCAGTTTTGAAGTGGATGCCTTTAAAAAGCATTGCTTGTTAAACGGGTTGGACGACATCGGACTGACGATGCAAAAAGCCGATGCAATTGATGCGTTTGAGGCAAAGCACGCGGTTTCAGCGCCCTGGATTTAACAGCCCTTTTGGGTGGGCAACATAAGGGCTAGGCCATGAGTCGTCTTATAGGTGCATTAGTTCGCGCGCTTGTTGTGGTTTTGATCATTATTTCGCCAGCAATTTTGCTGCCGAATATTGGTAAAACCACACAAGAACTTGCACTGATCATCGGTGTGATCGTTGGCGGATTCACCATGTTTGAATACGGCAGCAAAACCCCGGGCTTTGTCGATTTCCGTTTTGCCCCGCCTTATAACCGTTTTCGGGTGGCAATTATTGCAGTGCAGGTTGTGGCGCTTAGCCTGATTTTTCGCGCATCAACCCAAAGCCTGCCGGAAATACTTGCCTATGCTGATCAGGCGGTTGGGTATGCTTCTTTTCCGTTCAGCCCGGTTGAAATGGCAATAACCCAGGCAAATATTGTGCCGCTTTCTACGGCACCCGACCTAATGCTGCTATTATTTTCAGCCAGCTTTATGATTGCAGTTGTTCTGACAGTTGTTCTGGGTGCAATCCTTTGGATATTTGGCTGGCCGATGGAGCGGTCAGATTTTAACCTTTGGATTAATTTGCCAACCTTCTCACCCTCCTCTGTTGCCGAAGCTGAAAAGCGTATGCGCCGCGATGCGGGTTTAAATATCATTCTTGGTATTGGCTTGCTGTATGCGATTCCCTACGGGTTTCCGTATGTTGTCGAAACATTGGGCACAGGTATTCTAGAGGATAGCCATTCCTTGGTTTGGATCGTGGCGCTGTGGGCGTTTTTACCAGCGTTGTTGGTCATGCGCGGCATCGCCATCACCAAAGTCAGCCGCATTTTGGGCAAGGCGCTTAGAAACCCGTGAAAATTCTGGCGCTTGGATTTTGGCTGCTGGCCGGCATGGCGCTGGCACAAGAACAAGTGCGAATCGCCACGTATAATGTCGGGTTTGGCCGCGATGGGCCGGGGTTGTTGCTCAAGGATATTCAGGACCAAGATGATGATATCTTGGCGGTGGTGCAAATAATTGCAAGTGTTTCGCCCGATATTTTGCTGCTGACCAACTTTGATCATGATTACCGCAACGTGGCGCTGACAGCGTTTCGGGATTTGATAATGGCAGAAACCGGACAGGAATATGCCTATATTTTTGCCACAGGGGGCAATGCGGGCCTGCCCTCGGGGCTGGATCTGAACGGAAATGGTCAGTTGGGCGATTGGCGTGATAATTGGGGGTTCGGGCGGTTTGAGGGTAATGAGAGCATGGCGCTTTTGTCCAAATTCCCGATGGATACTGATAATATCCGCAGTTTTGATCATTTCTTGTGGCGGGATTTGCCTGGCGCAATTGCCCCGAAAAACCCTGACGGGTCTGCGTTTTTGACCACCGAAATCTGGGCAAAAACACGGCTTTCTAGTCAAAGCCATTGGGATTTGATGGTTCAATTGCCCACTGGCAAAAAACTCCATCTTCTGGCGATGCACGCCACACCGCCGGTTTTTGACGGGGAAGAAAACCTGAACGGGTTGCGCAATGATGCAGAGATCGGTTTTTGGGTGGCGTATTTGAATGGCACTATTTTGCAGGATGATTCCGGCAACGCTGATATTTTCACAGCTCAGAATTTTGTGTTGTTCGGGGATTTGAACGCAGACCCATATGACGGAGAAAGCCTGAGATATGGTTTGCATTCCTTGTTGACCCATCCAAAACTGCGCGATGTTCAGCCCCAAAGCATGGGTGGCGCAGCAGCTGCGGCACAGCAATTGGGCGAAAACACGCGACACATCGGTGACCCGCGTTTTGATACTGCTGATTGGGCGGATATAAATTTGGGCAATTTGCGGGTGGATTATGTTTTGCCATCCAGCGGCCTTACGGTGCAGGATTCGGGTGTGTTTTGGCCATTGCC
>CAZCDC010000122.1:0-4848 GCA_964497195.1 uncultured Rhodobacterales bacterium
TAAGGTGGCGGCAGGGAGTTAACAGATTGGAAAATTAACCAATGTATGGACTAGGTATTAAACAGAAAATGCAACACATCTCCGTCTTTGACGATATATGTCTTGCCCTCGGCGCGCATTTTTCCGGCATCTTTTGCGCCTTTTTCACCGTCAAATTCGATGAAATCTGCATAGGCAATGGTTTCGGCGCGAATAAACCCGCGCTCAAAATCCCCGTGGATAACGCCGGCGGCTTGCGGGGCCATCATGCCTTTGTGGATGGTCCAGGCGCGGGCTTCTTTTGGGCCAACGGTGAAATAGGTTTCGAGTTCCAGCAATTCATATCCGGCTTTGATAAGACGGTCCAATCCGGCCTCTGCCAGCCCCATTTCCTCAAGAAACATTGAGGATTCTTCAGCATCAAGCTGGCTGATTTCTTCCTCGATTGCAGCAGAAATAACCACGGCCGCCGCGCCTTGCTCAACGGCCATTTTCTCAACAGCCGCAGAATGCGCGTTGCCGGATGCAGCGTTTTCTTCCTCAACATTACAGACAAACAACACCGGTTTTGAGGTCAGCAATTGCAGCATTTCCCAAGTTTTCTGTTCATCCTCGGCGATGTCCACAACCCGTGCCGGCCTATCACTTTCAATCGCTGCTTTTGCGCGTTCCAAAAGTTCATGCTGTAGTAATGAATCTTTGTCTCCACCGCGAATCTTGCGCGAAAGGTTAGCGAGACGTTTCTCAATACTTTCCAAATCTGCCAACATCAGCTCGGTTTCGATCACTTCTGCATCGGCAACCGGATCAACCCGACCATCAACATGGGTAACATCATCATCTTCAAAGCAACGCAAAACGTGAATTATCGCGTCACATTCACGGATGGTGCCCAGAAACTGGTTGCCAAGGCCTTCGCCTTTGGACGCGCCTTTAACAAGGCCGGCGATATCGACAAACGCCATGCGGGTGGGGATGATTTTGGCAGATGCCGCTATTGCCGCCAACCTGTCCAGCCGCGCATCTGGCACGGATACATCGCCGACATTTGGCTCAATCGTGCAAAACGGAAAATTCGCAGCCTGCGCGGCGGCGGTTTTGGTTAGCGCATTAAACAGGGTTGATTTGCCCACATTCGGCATGCCCACGATTCCGGTCTTAAAGCCCATATCGGCCCCCTTAGATAAACAGGTTTTCGGGGCTTCTATGGCGCAGCGGCAAAAGGATCAAGGCTTGGCTTGATCCCAGTATTGATTCTGGCATTGATTCTGGCAAGATTTTCGCGCAAACCAACCTCAAACACCGGAGCCTGTATCATGTCACGCATTGCCACCAAATTCGCAGCCCTGAAAGCCGAAAACAAATCGGCTTTTGTTTCGTATTTAATGGCCGGTGATCCCGATTATGATACCAGCCTTGAAATTGTGCGCGGCCTGCCCGCCGCCGGGGTGGATATCATCGAGCTGGGAATGCAATTCACCGACCCGATGGCCGACGGCCCCGCCATCCAACTGGCCGGACAACGCGCCCTGAAGGCGGGCATGAACCTGAAACGCACCTTGCAATTTGTGCAGGATTTTCGCGAAACCGATGATCAAACCCCGATTGTGCTGATGGGCTATTATAATCCGATCCATTCCATGGGGGTTGATGCATTTTTAGCCGCCGCCAAATCCGCGGGCGTTGATGGGCTAATCGTGGTTGATCTACCGCCCGAGGAAGACAGCGAGCTGTGTATTCCGGCCATGGCGATGGGCATTGATTTTATTCGCCTAACCACCCCGACCACCAATGATAAACGCCTACCCAAGGTGATGCAAAACACCTCGGGGTTTATTTATTATGTGTCCATCAACGGCATTACCGGCGCCGCCGAGGCCAATGCAGAGGCCGTAGCCCCCGAAGTGGCGCGTATCAAGGCCGCAAGCGATCTGCCGGTCTGTGTTGGGTTTGGCATTAAAACCCCGGCAACAGCCAAAGCCATTGCCGGCGTGGCAGATGGCGCAGTGGTTGGATCTGCGATTGTAGAGCGCATTGCTGCCGGCGAAAGCCCCGCGAAAGTGCTGGAATTTGTCAGCCAGTTGGCCGCGGGTGCGCATAGCGCCTAGACAAAAGGCACAAGCGGCACATTACAGGCTGAAAGGCCGGCGATTGCCACCAGAATAAATGCAAAACGTATAGCTCGATGAGGGTTCATTTTATGGTTCCTTTTCAAATCATTAGCCAAGCATGGCAGCGATGCGCCATGATATCAAGACATGGGCAAATATTCCGGTAATTTTTGCGCCAATCGCGTGACAACCGCTGTAAAATTCCATATATTGCGGGCAACAATCAAAGGAAATACCACATGTCCGATAACGAGAATACCAGCCCGGAATATGGCGCCGATTCTATCAAGGTTCTCAGAGGCTTAGAGGCAGTTCGCAAACGCCCCGGCATGTATATCGGCGATACCGATGATGGTTCCGGCCTGCATCATATGGTATACGAAGTGGTGGATAACGGTATTGACGAGGCATTGGCGGGCCATTGCGACACCGTAAGCGTGACAATCCATGCCGATAGCTCGATTTCTGTGTCGGATAATGGCCGTGGTATCCCTGTGGATATCCACGAGGAAGAAGGCGTTTCGGCGGCTGAGGTTATCATGACCCAGCTACACGCTGGTGGTAAATTCGACAGCAATTCCTATAAAATATCGGGTGGTTTGCACGGGGTTGGTGTTTCGGTTGTAAACGCCCTGTCAGAATGGCTGGAGCTGCGCATCTGGCGCAACGGCAAAGAGCATTTGGCGCGATTTGAGCATGGCGACACCGTTAAATCGCTTGAAATTGTTGGCGATGCCAATGGCCGCAAAGGCACCGAAGTGCGGTTTATGGCCAGCCTCGATACCTTTTCCAACCGTGAATTCAGCTTCAAAATTCTTGAACACCGATTGCGCGAATTGGCGTTTTTGAATTCCGGTGTGCGCATTCAATTGCGCGACGAACGACCATCTGAGCCGCTTGAAACCGTGATGGAATACGAGGGCGGGGTGAAGGAATTTGTCAAATATCTTGATCGCTCCAAAACGCCACTGATTGATGAGCCGATTTATATCGTTGGCGAGCGTGACGACATTGTTGTCGAGGTCGCGATGTGGTGGAATGACAGCTATCATGAAAATGTTTTGCCGTTCACCAACAACATTCCGCAGCGCGATGGTGGCGCGCATCTGGCCGGTTTTCGCGGGGCTTTAACCCGCACCATTAATGCGTATGCGGCCCGTTCGGGCATTGCCAAAAAGGAAAAGATCAATTTTTCCGGAGATGATGCGCGCGAAGGGCTTTCATGTGTTTTATCGGTCAAAGTGCCCGATCCTAAATTCTCCAGCCAGACCAAAGACAAACTGGTTTCATCCGAGGTCCGCCCTGCGGTTGAGGGGCTGGTAAATGAAAAACTCGGGGAATGGTTTGAGGAAAATCCGGCGCAGGCCAAAATCATTGTCGGCAAAATCGTTGAGGCCGCATTCGCGCGCGAGGCCGCCCGCAAGGCCCGCGAATTAACCCGACGCAAATCGGCAATGGATATCGCCAGCCTGCCCGGAAAGCTGGCTGATTGTCAGGAGAAAAACCCGGCTAATTCCGAAATTTTCATTGTGGAAGGGGATTCCGCGGGTGGCTCTGCCAAACAGGGGCGTTCGCGTTTTAACCAAGCAGTGCTGCCTTTGCGCGGTAAAATCCTGAATGTTGAGCGGGCCCGTTTTGACCGGATGTTATCCTCCGTCGAGATCGGCACATTGATTACAGCCCTTGGCACCGGCATTGGCCGTGATGAATTCAATATTGAGAAACTGCGCTATCATAAGGTTGTTATCATGACCGATGCGGATGTTGACGGGGCGCATATCCGCACGCTGTTGCTGACATTTTTCTTCCGGCAAATGCCGCAATTGATCGAGGGTGGATATTTATATATCGCCCAACCGCCGCTTTACAAAGTGCAGCGCGGCAAGTCCGAGGTTTATCTTAAGGATCAGCCGGCCTTTGATGATTATCTGATCGAGCAAGGACTGGAGGGCGCCACCCTGCGCCTTGAATCGGGCGAGCAAATAACCGGCGCTGATTTGATGCGTGTGGTTACCGAGGCCCGCCAAACCGCCACTATATTAAACGCATTTCCCACCACTTATCCAAAGCAAATCCTTGAACAAATGGCCATAGCAGGGGCGTTAAAACCCGGTATTCTAGACAATGACCCCCAAGGCACAGCCGAGCGTGTTGCCACCCGTCTGGATTTGATCGCTAATGAGTACGAAAAAGGCTGGCAAGGCGTGCCAACCCAAGATGCAGGCCTGCGGCTTTTTCGGGTGCTGCGCGGTGTTGACGAGGTGCGTATTATTGACGGCAACGCATTGCGTTCAGCCGAGGCGCGCAAACTGGCCGACATGACCGATGCCCTACAGGAGGTTTACGCAGCCCCTGCCACGCTGGTGCGCAAAGACAAAGAAACCATTATCAATGCCCCTAGTGATCTGCTGGAGGCTGTGATGCGCGAGGGCGAAAAAGGCCTGTCATTACAACGCTATAAAGGCTTGGGCGAAATGAACCCCGAACAATTATGGGAAACCACCCTAGACCCGGAAGCCCGCACTTTGTTGCAGGTCAAGGTTAACCAAATGGACGAAGCTGACGAGATTTTCACCAAGCTGATGGGGGATGTTGTCGAACCGCGCCGTGAGTTTATTCAGGAAAATGCGCTGAGTGTGGCTAATCTGGATTTTTAGATGCCCTGGATTGAAACCATCCCTTACAGTGACGCCACCGGCAAGCTGAAAATGCTTTATGATCGGGTCAAAGGGCCGGATGATAATGTTGATAATATCAT
>CAZCDC010000123.1:0-4828 GCA_964497195.1 uncultured Rhodobacterales bacterium
CCCTGCGTAATCACGCGGCGGTTTGGCGTTTGGAAACCGCGAAAGGGTTTATGGATGAATAAGGCAATTACTGACGGTCTCGATTTTATGCCGCCTGCATTTATTGATGGTTTGGATGATTGGTCCAGCGAGGATGGCACGCCGGGTTCAGCGAATTATAACGGGGCGGCAAATGCCTCGCTGGTGGCGAGTGACCCGGATTTTGGGCCTTGTCTGGAGCTGCAAAAAACCAGCACTACGCAAAAACTGCGTTATATGGGCGAAGTCCCGATTTTGCCGGGCTGTTATTTGCAGGTTACAGTGCGGTTCAAAGTGCTGAGCGGCTTGTTTCCTTCCATGCGTATTGCGGCTTGGGCTGGTGATGCAGGCGGTACGCATGTGACAGGTCTGGATGAAACCGGGCCTGAATTTCTGCCGGATACCTATGGGCGTATTTATACGATTTCCGCGATTATCGGTTCGGGTGAACGTAGTGGCGTAGATATGATCTGGGGCACTGCGCCGGTTTATGGTCATATCGGGCTGGATATGCTGGGGGATAACGGGTCTGTTGTGCGGATCGAATCCGTGGTGATTGAGGACAAAACATCGATTTTTCATCGTGACCTGATGGGGTGGCTCGATGTGCGTGATTATGGCGCAATTGGGGATGGAATTACCGATGATAGCACCGCGTTTGAGCTGGCGGATGCTGCCGCCGCAGGCCGTGAAATTGTGGTTTCAGAGGGCACGTATTTTATTGGGTCAACCATCACCATTAACGCGCCTATCCGGTTTGAAGGCACGCTGGTTATGCCCGCCAATAAACGCCTGCAAATCACCAGCAATTATGATTACAAAACCTATGAGGCGGCTTTTGGCAATGAGACCGAAGCCCTGAAACGTGCGCTTGCCGCATTGTTCAATTTTTCGGATCATGAATCGCTGGACCTTGGCGGTCGCCGCATTCAACTGGATGCACCGCTCGATGTTCATGCAGCGGTGGGCAACAAAGATAATTACGGCAATCGCCGGGTTATCCGTAACGGGCAAATCGGCGCAAATGCTTCGGCTGCGTGGGATAACGATGTGGTGATTGCCAATGCGGATTACAGCTTTGGCAGCAATTTAACCCTGACAAATGTGGCTAATATCGCCAATATTCAAACCGGATCATTGGTTGAGGGAACCGGTGTGGGCCGCGAGGTTTATGTGCTGAGCAAAGATGACGGGGCAGCGACGATCACGCTTTCGCAACGTTTGGTTAATCCCGCCGGCACCCAAAGCTATACGTTTACGCGGTTTAAATACCTGTTGGATTTCTCGGGTTTTACGGGCCTGTCACGGTTCCAGATCGAGGATATCGAGTTTGCGTGCCTTGGCGAGGCCTCGGGTATTTTGCTACCCCAGGCGGGCATTGCATGGCACATTCGTGATTGCTGGTTCCTGCGGCCCAAAAATCGCGGAATTACGTCACATGGTACGGGCTGTTACAGCATCGCGATTAACAACAATGAATTCCTGTCGGTCGAATATAATGTGCTGGCGCAAAATCGGGTGACGATTGCCTATAATACCAATGATAATGATGTCAAAGTCCGCAATAACCGCTGTGTTCGGTTTCGGCATTTTGGCGTGATGAATGGCGGCGGGCATGTCATAACCGGCAACCATTTCTGGCAAGGCGACAGCGCGGCTGTGGGGGACCGGACCGCTGGAATTGTGCTGACTTCCAAGAACTCCAAAACCGTTATGTCAGCAAATTATATCGACAATTGCTTTATTGAAATCAGCAATGAGCACGCGAATTTTTCCCATGCGGATTTATTGACAGAGCCGTTCGGGTCATTATCGATGACCGGGAATATTTTTACGGTTGGCAATATTCCGGCATATTTCACTTATCTACGGTTTGCGCCGCAGGGCAATAATTATCGTATTGATGGTGTGTCGATTGTGGGCAACACGTTCAAAACCATTGGCAATGATGTCATTGACCGGGTTGAATCGGTTGATGCTACCAATGGCAGTTTTGACCATAGCAAAACCCAGAATGTGGTTTTTCAAGGCAATGCGTTTGACGATGTTACCAATCGAACAGAGAACCCGTCTTTTGTTGAAATTGATCAAGCGGTTGTTACTACACAATGGACCTTTTCCAATGCAGCTAAAATCCCGTTCGGGGGGCAGGTTTTGGGTGTGAATGGCTATGCCGCTATAGGACCAATCAAGGATGCGGGCAATATTGACCGGTTTGAGATGCCCTATTTTGATGTGGCCCAAGGCGCGGGCGGTGTTGAAGTAGAGCTAAACTGGGCTGGTCCGCGCAGTGGCAAAGTGCAGATGCAATTGCGGTGTGATGTGGCTGCATAAGGATTGCTGTGTCGGTTTTGCATGTTAAGGTGGGCAGATAAGGAGTATATCCATGCTGACCATTTCTGACAAAGCCGACATTCAAACTGTGATTACGACTTTTGAGGTCACCCCGGGCACTTGTGCTGATCTGCTGGATTTGCTGCGCGCCAGCTGCGCTGAGGTGATCTCAAAACAACCCGGATATATTGCGTCTGCTTTGCATGTGAATGACGCACAAACGCGGATTGCCAATTATTCCCAGTGGCAAAACCGCGATGATTTTCAGGCAATGCTGCGCAGTGATCAAATGCGGATCCGCAACCGCGCGATCAACGCGTTATGCAAAAGTTTTGCGCCGGTGATGTATGACGTGGAAACCTGCGTTGGTTGATCAACTTTGCCGTTGTTCCAGCTCTGCCAAAGTATACTGGTTTTGGACCGGAGAGCCGAGATCTGGTAGAAATGCAGGATCTGCAATCAAGCAGCCAAGATCACACAGCATAATTGCTGTACGGGCGCGCGCATTATTAAACCAAAGCCGCCCGCCCGGGGTGACGATATAACCGTCGACGCCCTCACTGATATCGCCAATTAGATCATTGGTGGAGGGCACTTCGCTGTCATAATCCGCCTCGTATGCGGCATGGGTATGATAGGATGCAATCGGGGTCATTGATTGTGGCGGCTGCTCGGGCAAACAGCCGGATTCGTCACCGCGATTAGGGGTAGAGATCATAAAATTCCCAGCCGGATCAAGACCAAAATACCCGCAATATTCCCGATTTTCAGCAATTGAGCGAGGTTGCAGCGCGTTTAGCGCCGCCTTGATATAGCTGATCTCAGCAGCGCTGCGCGGCTGCGGGCGGGGTTCGGTAACTTCGGGTAATGGGCCATAACCGCAGGACACAAGAACAATTGTAGCGCTAAGGCTAAGAATAATTTTATACACAATCGAGCCTTTTTGATGTTTATACGTAGTGTACGCGATTGGCGGTGCAAGCCAAGCTGTTTTCGTTTGGGCATAGTAAAAAACAAATTTAATAACCCTGCCGGTCCCATAATTCATCAATGGAATAGGATTGTTTGTTGGGGCCGTACGGGTCAGGGCGAAAGCGCGGGTCAGCGATGATACAGTTTATGTCACACAGCATTATTGTGCGTTCCGCGTTGGCATCATTAAACCAGATACGCCCGCCGGGGGTGGCGATATAACCGTTTAGTTGTTCGTATATATCACCATTCAGATCGTCATAAGACGGGATTTCACTGTCATACTGAACATCATAGGAGCCGTGGGTGTGGTATGAGGCGAGCAGCTGCAAATCATCCGGGGGTTCATCCAGCGTGCAGCTGGCGAAATCACCGCTTATGGGCGGGGTGATGGTATATTCGCCTTGGGCATTCAGGTCGAGATATCCGCAATATTCGCGTTTTTCGATGATGGAGCGGGGTTGGAGCGTGTTAAAAACCTGGGTGATGAAGTCAAGCTCGGTTTGCGGGGCAGGCCGCGCACGTTGTTGGGCCGTGGCGAGGGTTGGGGCCATGCAGATGAGCAGGATGAACGGGCGGTAAAACAATGCGGCCTCCGGTTGTGGTGTCTTGCCACGATGTATCACATGTAGGGTGGGGTTTCACCCCACCGTTTGGTGGTGCACGGTGGGGTGAAACCCCACCCTACGGGTTTGTGTAACAAGAACGGTTGGGTGCTTGCCCACTAGCCCTAGATCCCTTCCTGATTTTTATAAATTCGCTTTGCTTGTAGCTCCAGTAATATTGTGTGTCGTCCAGGAACATGACCGCGTGAGCAGATCTATAACTTCCATTATATTCACCAACCGATGATGAAAACCTCTGTATGCTTAAGCAATCTCCGCCAGCTGCTTCAAACACACCTACAATTTTTTTATTGACGTAGTGGTTCTGGACAAAAATAGGCGCAAAAATAAGAAGCATAATCATGATTAACGAAATGACCTCTTTGGATCCATCATCCTTGGTTAATCCTAATGAAATTGTAAAACCCGCGATTATTAATAAAGCTGTTAATAGCCCCTCATAAATATGGAATGCCAATCCGCCGATAACGCCAATGGGAATAAATAATGTGATCGTAAAAAACCAAAATACCTTCATATCACCCCCGCCTTACCTTCCCCTTAAAAACCCGTGTCCCAGCCTTACCACCCATCGACCTACCCATCTTCTTGCCTTCGCTTGCCGCCAAAACCGCGCTTTGGCGTGCCAGCGGGTCATCGGCTATGGCCAGCTCTACTGCTTCCAGCCTTTGCACTTCATCCCTCAATCTTGCGGCTTCCTCAAATTCCAAATTGTCGGCGGCTTTGCGCATATCTATCCGCAGGGCATCCAGGTGCACCGTTAAATTCGCGCCAAAATTGGCTTTGTCCACTTTCGTGGTAATGCGCGACTGATCGGTGTCGGCAGGGAATAACCCTTGCAGCACGTCCTCGACATTTTTGCGGATGGTTTGCGGGGT
>CAZCDC010000124.1:0-4633 GCA_964497195.1 uncultured Rhodobacterales bacterium
CACCGCCCACCGCGGGAGCCGTTTTCATGTTTACCATTCGGATAATCTAACGGCATTAGACAAATTTCTTGAACAGCTTGGTTTTTTCAAACAGCCCTTCCAGCTCTTTCATCCGCTCATTGGTTTCATCCCATGTCTCATTCTGCACAGCGGCAATCACTGCTTCCAGAATGAACATCGGCACCACCGAGGAATCCCACGCGCTTGGCACTTCGATCCGTGAATAAATCTTGTGTTTGGCAAATTTTGCAATCGGACTGCCCCATTGATCCGTAAACAGAATCAGCTCAACCCCCCGCGCCACCGCCATTTTGGCAAAGCGCAGCAAATCATGCTCATAACGGCGCACATCAAAAACCACGACTATGTCGCCTTTTTTCATGTTCAGCACGTAATGCGGCCATGAATTGGCGTTGCGCTCCACCTGCAAAACATTGCCGCGCATCATTTGCATATGGGTATAAAAATAACTGGCCAAGGAATGCGAGATCCGCCCGCCAACCACATGGATAACCCGTGAGCCATCGGCCAGAACTTTTACCATGGCGTCAAAATCCGCTGGGTCTTGCTGTTTCAAAGTTTGGCGCAGGTTTTCAATAACGGTTTCGGCAAACTGGTTTAAAATATGGGTGTCCGGCGCGTTTTCAGCCCAGCGCTCATGTTTTGAAATCGGGTTTGAGATCGTGGCCTCAAGTTCGCCGCGCAGCTGTGCCTGCAATTCGGGAAATCCACCAAACCCCAGTTTTCGCGCCATACGCGCCACTGTGGGCGTTGAAACACCTGATGTTTCAGCCAATGCGGTAATGCTGCCAAGCCCCGATACCGGATAATTATCCAGCATTGCATTGGCCAATTGGCGCTCGGCCCGGGTCAGCTCATCAAACCGGCTTTGAATGCGCTGTGCTACGGTTAAATTCTGGTCATCTTGCTTTGACATCACAGCCTCTTTTTTGCCCAGAAAAAATTTCTGAAAAGTTCTTGACTAAACGGGTCGTTCTGAAACAATATCTTCAAAATAATCCTGATTTTCCCTAAGTTAAGCAAAGCAGACCCGAGTTTGGCAAGCCCTTTGAACACCGATATTATAGACGCCCGCAACCTGCGCGGCAAATCCCATGTTTTATTGGTGTGCGAACACGCGAGCAATTTTATTCCACCGCAATATAACCAGCTTGGCCTGACCAAAGCGGAAATTCAAAGCCATATCGCCTGGGATCCGGGCGCCTTGGCGGTTGCCCAACATTTGTCTGAAATGCTGGATGCGCCGCTGATTGCCCAAAAAATCTCTCGGTTGGTGTATGATTGTAACCGCCCGCCCGATTCGCCCGACGCCATGCGCGCCACCAGCGAGACATATAATGTGCCGGGCAATGAAAACCTGACGGATGCGCAAAAACAAACCCGGATTGATACAGTTTACACCCCGTTTCGGGATGGATTACAGCAAGCCATCAACCAACGCATCACGCTTGATCCGATAATTGTAACCATTCACAGCTTTACCCCGACATATCACGGAAAATTTCGCGACGTTGAAATCGGCATTCTGCACGACACAGATAGCCGGATCGCTGATATTATGCTTGGCACGGCTAACAATAAATTCAACATTCAGCGCAACCAGCCTTATGGCCCGGATGATGGCGTTACTCATACATTGGCCGATCAGGCCGTTTCGCGCGGGTTGAATAACGTGATGATTGAAATTCGCAGTGATTTGCTGGAAACCCAAACAGCCCAACACGATGTCGCCGCGTGGTTGGCAGGCCTGCTCAATATCGCCACAGCCAAACGAGAGGCCGCATAATGCCCCGCATTATCATCGCCTATGTGCGCTATGTCGAGGCCGTGAATTACCGCGTTGGCCGCATGGCCATGTATTTGATATTTGTGCTGATGGCGATTTTGCTATTTTCATCGTTTTCCAAAACCTTTTTCAATCCTGCCCAATGGACACTGGAAATGGCGCAATTTGTGATGGTGGCTTATTATTTGCTGGGCGGGCCATATTCGATGCAGTTAAATTCCCATGTGCGCATGGATCTGGTTTATGGCGGCTGGTCCGATAAAACCAAGGCTTACGTTGATGCTTTTACCATTTTTGGGTTGATCTTTTATTTGGCAATTCTGCTGCATGGCGGCGTTGGCTCCACGGCTTATTCGCTGGGGCAGCCTTATAATGTTGGCCCGTATGAATATTTCGGCCAATTGGGCAAAGCATTTTTTACCGGCGGTTTTGATGCGCTGAGTGAGGCCACAGGCCGGTTGGAACGCTCCGCCACCGCATGGCGTCCATACATGTCACCGATCAAATTGATCGCTATAACCGGCATTTTCCTGATGCTGCTACAAGCCATTGCCGTGTTTTTCAAAGACATCGCCAAAATACGCGGAGTCGTGCTGTAATGACCTTTAATTTCCCTGAGCTATCGTATGAAATGATCGCCCTGCTGATGTTTGCCAGCATGATGTTGATGCTGATAACCGGCCAGCGGGTGTTTGCCGCCATTGGTCTGGTGGCCGCCGTTGCCGCGATGCTGCTTTGGGGCACAGGCGGGGTTGATATTCCGTTTTCCGCCAGCATGAAGCTGATGAAATGGTATCCACTGCTAACCTTGCCTTTGTTTATTTATATGGGTTTTGTGTTGTCAGAATCCGGTATTGCCGATGATTTATACAAAATGTTCCATGTCTGGATGGGCGGCATTCAGGGCGGGCTGGCGATTGGCACGATCGGTTTGATGGTGCTGATTTCCGCCATGAACGGTCTTTCTGTTGCGGGCATGGCGATTGGTGCCACCATTGCCCTGCCCGAGCTGCTAAAACGCGGCTATGACAAACGCATGATATCGGGGGTTATTCAGGCGGGGTCGTCGCTTGGCATCCTTGTGCCGCCCTCGGTGGTTTTGGTGCTGTATGCGATGATTGCCCGTCAACCGGTGGGCAAATTATGGCTGGCGGGTGTTTTCCCCGGCTTGATGATGGCGGCGATGTTTATCATCTATATCTATGTGCGGTGCAAAATGAACCCCTCGCTTGGCCCAACCTTGTCACAAGAAGAACGGGATAAATTTACCACCCGCGACAAGCTGAAATTGCTTAGCGCTGGCATTCTGCCGATCTTTATATTTGCGTCAATGATGGTGCCGTTTGTGTCGGGCTGGACATCGCTTGTTGAAAGTTCAGCCGTGGGTGCCGCCGTGGCCACACTGGCCGCCATTTTCAAAGGCCGCTACACCAAACAGGTTTTTGAAAATTCGGTCCGCAAAACCCTGTCGATCTCGGCGATGTTCATGTGGATTATTCTGGCCGCACTGGCCTTTGGCGCAGTATTTGACGGGGTGGGCGCGGTCAAAGCCATTGAAGCGTTTTTCCTAGAAGACCTTGGCCTTGGCCCTTGGCATATCTTGATATTAATGCAGCTTTCATTCCTGTTGATGGGCACGTTTCTGGATGATACCGCCATGCTGGTGATTGTGGCACCACTTTATGTGCCCTTGGCCGGCAGCCTCGGGTTTGATCTGATCTGGTATGGTATTTTGTATACCATTACGTCGCAAATCGCCTATATGACGCCCCCCTTTGGCTATAACCTGTTTTTGATGCGGGCCATGGCCCCCCCCGAAATTACCCTGCGCGATATTTATACATCCGTCATTCCTTTTGTCGGCATTATGCTGCTCGCGCTAATCACCATAACCGTATTCCCGGGCATTGCCTTGTGGCTGCCCAATTTTGTTTACGGAAAATAGAAGCCGGATCAACCGGACTTTAACAATAACCTAACGGAGGAAGACATGACTAACAGACGTAATTTTCTTAAAACCGCGGGTATCGCGGGGGCCGCCACCTTGGCCGCGCCTGCCGTTCACGCGCAATCCATCATCAAATGGCGCTTGCAAACCTATGCTGGCCCGGCTTTGGCCGAACATATCGTTAAACCGTCAATTGATAAATTCAATCAAGTTGCCAAAGGCCGTATGGAAATCGAGCTTTTCACCGCTGACCAACTGGTTCCAACCGGAGAGCTGTTCCGCGCCATGCAACGTGGCACAATCGACATGGTGCAATCGGATGATGATAGCATGGCCTCCCCAACCGAAGTAACGGTATTTGGCGGCTATTTCCCGTTTGCCTCGCGCTACTCGCTTGATGTGCCGGTATTGTTTAATCAATACGGGCTTGGCGAGATCTGGGACGAAGAATATGCCAAGGTTGGCGTCAAATGGCTATCAGCCGGCGCCTGGGATCCCTGCCATTTTGCCACCAAAGACCCGATCAACTCGCTTGCGGATCTTGATGGCAAACGGGTGTTTACGTTCCCGACCGCTGGTCGTTTCCTAACGCAATTCGGTGTGGTTCCGGTAACATTGCCATGGGAAGACATCGAGGTCGCGGTGCAAACCGGAGAGCTGGACGGCATCGCATGGTCCGGCATCACCGAGGTTTATACCGTTGGTTGGGCTGACGTGACCAATTACTTCCTGACCAATAATATTTCTGGTGCATGGGCGGGATCGTTCTTTGCCAATCAGGAACGGTATATGGAATTGCCCGATGATCTAAAGGCATTGCTGGACCTGACAATGGACCACTCGCATTATTATCGCCAATGGTGGTATTGGGGCGGCGA
>CAZCDC010000125.1:0-4547 GCA_964497195.1 uncultured Rhodobacterales bacterium
TCGCGCCTGCTTATAGCCCGCCGCCGACCCGTAATATCGCGCCGGTGGCATAGCTGGATTTGGCTGAGCCCAGCCAGATTATTGCCTCGGCGATCTCAACAGGGCTGGCAACGCGGCCCAGCGCTGCGGTGCGCGCAACCATTGCCGGACGATCAGGATTGCCGCCGCCAAGGGTGTGGACTTCGGTATCCGTGGTGCCGGCTTGCACGGAATTAACGCGGATGCCCTCTCGGCCGACTTCGCGCGCCAAACCGATTGTGAAACCGTCTAATGCGGCTTTTGAGGCTGCATAATGCACGTATTCACCCGGGCTGCCATTGGTTGCGGCAATGGAGCTGACATTGACAATGGTGCCGCCTGCGCCGCCATTTGCTGTGGACATGCGGCTTACCGCAGCTTGCGCGCAATAAAACGCGCCAAAGAAATTTACCGCAAATGTCTGTTGCAACACAGCACTGGACAAGTTTTCCACGCGCGATGCTTGGCCGATAATGCCGGCGTTATTTACCAGAAATGACACAGGGCCGAGTTGGTCGTCACAGGCTTTGAACAAGGTTTCGACATCTGATTCAATTCCCACATCACCCGCAATGGCGATGGCGCGAACATCGTAAGATTTGCAGGCGGCCACGATTTCGTTGGCGCGGGTTTTGTTTGATAAATAGTTGATACAAACATCATATCCGGCCTTTGCCGCCAATTCTGCGGTGGCAGCGCCAATGCCGCGACTTGCGCCGGTTATTAGGGCGATTTTGCGCATGTTACCACCAATCCGTTGGCTGGGTTTTATAGGATATATAAAGCGGATGTTTGGGATGACCCGCTTTGGTCAGGCCCAGATGTTTGGGGGATTTCGACTGATTTTTCAACAAATTTTCCATCGCTGCGCCGCGGTTTTGATGTTCTCCGTGTGCGCCCCACGCGGCCACGACATCATCTGCCCAGTCAATCGCCTGCGATATAATCATGTCATTGTGCGGGCCAATCGGATCATCCGCTTTGCGCATTACTTTTGGATCCGTGGCCCGAAAGGCGAAAATATTGCACACCCGAAACGCGCCATAACCCAAGGCGCGCGCGCGGCGTTCACAGCGTTCCACGGTGGGGTCATTCTGGATTTCTGTTGCTGTTGACGGGTTCAACATCAGAAACAAAACTTTATGCCCAGATACATCCCAAACGCGGGTCAGGTCATAGCGATAGGCCTGACAATCGGAATAATTGGCAACGGAACAGGTGCCGTCTTTTTCAAAGGTTCTGGTAATCATGATTGCCGGTTTGGCAGAATATTCCGCTTAGGTAAAGTGGGTGCCCGCCGCGATTGCCAGCCCATCTGCCACGGCGGTAAAGGCCGAGGTGCGGTGTGGTTCTGCGGTGCTGAATATATTCAGCATAGATTGCTCGACTATTCCCATAAGGCTGGAACCACCTACAAAAATAAGGCTGTCAACTTGGTTGGGTTTTAGCCCGACTTCTGCAAGGGTTTCCGCTGCGCAGGTTTCAATTTTGGCGTTTAGCGCTGCCAGAGCGTGTTGAAGGTTGTCACGCGTTAGCGGCGCTGACAGGCCTTTTTCCAAAAACCGTAGATTGATTTCTGCTTTGGTTTCACCGGCTTGATTAGCGTCGATTTTCCCTTGTTCAACAGCAAAAGCCAGATCATGACCCAGCTCGTTGTTGAGAACCTTATTCAGCCGAGATAAAAGGGGTTTTTTTGCTGCGTATTTTTCCAATTCAGCTGCTTCGCAGCGAATTTCGCGGGTATACAGAAACGGGATCTTTTCCCATGTTGCCAGAGTGTTGAATATCCGGTTTGGCGCGGTCATGGTTTCATTGCCAAAAACCTTGCGGATTTGGCTGTTTTTGCCCAGCAACGGCATGACATGATCAATGCTGATTTTGCGGTCAAAGTCGGTGCCGCCAACGCGCACACCGTGGCTGGCGAGGATCTCTATTCCTTGGTCGACCTTGAATAGTGAAAAATCCGAGGTGCCGCCGCCGATGTCAACGATCAGGCCAATGCTGCCTTTTTCAAGATGCGCATGATTGGCCAAGGCGGCGGCTTCGGGCTCAAACATGAAATCCACATCGGTAAAACCTGCGCGCAGATAACAGCTGCGAAGATCAATCAGGGCTTGGCTGTCTTTTTGCGCGTCTTCACTGTGGAAATGCACGGGGCGGCCAGATAAAGCATAGCTGAATTTTTGTCCGGTCTTGGCTTCGGCACGGGTTTTCAATTGATTGAGGAATTTTGCGATAATATCAATAAAATCAAGCCGTTCATCCATGAATTGACGTTTTTCACGCATCAAACTAGTGCCCAGAACGCTTTTTAAGGCGCGCATAAAGCGACCATATTCACCCTGTATCAACGCGTGATTGGCATGGGTGCCAAACAAGGCGGACTGGCTGTCAAAATCAAAGAAAATAGAGGTTGGCAAGGTGGTTTGCCCCGGCTCCAGTTCGATCAGATGTGGTTTGCCATCCAGCAAATATCCCACCGCGGAATTAGAGGTGCCAAAATCAATTCCGAGTGTGTTTGAATGTTGGGACATGGCAAATATTCCTTTGACGCGGATGGCCGGACTAAAGAAATAATTACACATGTTCAATAGGAATTTATGTCAGGTCAACATTCAATGACAAAACAGAATTGTAAATATCATGTTGTCTTTTTCAGTTTTGATTTCAGGGCTTTTACACCTTCTTGAAATTTCTCAATGTCTTTTACTGTTTGGTCAAATGCCTTTAGATGCACAATTGCGGCGTCAACATCACTGTCATCCCTGCGCGCATTAATCTCTTCGGATTTTTTGTACATTTCGTTGATTTCAGCAAAGTTTGTGGACTTTTCGGATGCGAGTTGAAGCTTGAGCATTTCTTTCCCGTCGCTCAGCAGTGAATCCGCAAACTTTTTTATAGCTTTTTTGCGATCCTCCAACATTTTCGCACGATCCATCAGGGCTTTTTTGAGGCTGTCATTTTCATCAAGTGCCTTGTCAAGAATATCGATTTTAGCACTGAAATCACTGACCATATCTTTTAGATCGACTGCCAATCCTTTTAGCTCTTTCTTTGGGTTAAAATCTTTGATTGGCCATTTCAGGTTTTTTGGGCGTGATCCTATGTTCAAGGCAAAACTCGTGAAAGATCCTGCAATACCATCCGGCTTCATTTTGTTTTTCTTTTGAAATGACCGTACTGCTGCATCGGTAAGAGGCCCAAAAGCGGAGTCTTCTTTCAGCTTGGGCTTAGCACCATTTTTATTGAGTGCTTTTTGCAATTGGGCAACTGACTTGCCTTTTGCCCCTTTTGAGATGTTTCCCATAATGAATTCCCTTTTTTAAAATGATTTGACTCCGAAAAAATCAGGTTGGGTCAAGCCGATGTATACGGCGAAAAGGGGGGGTATCAAAATGTAAAGAGGCTGTATTTTTGCACAAAGGTCATGCAAAATTGCATAACTTAACGTGTGATTTTATTTGGTTCTCCCGCGCTTCGCTTGGGCCTGGCCCTCGGCTACGCCATCGGGGCGGGGGTCTTCGCCCCCGCTTGGGGTGCCAAATCTTCGGTCAGTACAAAAACCCGGGCTGGGTGCAATTCACCTGCTTTGTAAATGCCGATGGCCACGGGTTTACCGTTAAGCGAGGCCCAGCATTCATCGCCATATTGCAGATCACTGGCCATAACCATGCCGGGATTGCCATTGCGCAGTTTTGCGGCACCCTCAACCGTGCAATGCAGCTCGGGCAGGTCATGCAGGCCGGTTTGAAGGGGCAATAAAAATTCATCCAGTGCGGGGTCTTGCGCCAATTCGTTAAGGGTTTCGAATGCTATTCCGTCCGAGGTCTCAAACGGGCCGGACCATTCACGGCGCAAGGTTTTGACGTGGGCAAAACAGCCAAGCACTGCGCCAAGATCCCGCGCGATTGAGCGCACATAGCCGCCTTTACCGCAGACCATTTCCAGTATGGCGTGGTCTGTATCTGGCAATTCAATCAATTCAAGGGATTCCACAAAAAGATCGCGGGATTTTAATTCCATTTCTTCGCCACTGCGGGCACGTTTATAGGCGCGTTCCCCGTCAACTTTTACAGCAGAAAATTGTGGCGGAACCTGTTGGATGTCGCCGGTGAATTGTGCCAATGCGGCGCGAATTTCATCCGCATTCGGGCGTTGATCACTGGTCGAGATTACCTCGCCCTCTGCGTCATCGGTGTTGGTGGCTTGGCCCAAACGGATGGTAAAACGATAGGCTTTTAGGGCGTCGGTAATGTAGGGCACGGTTTTTGTGGCTTCGCCAAAGGCAATGGCCAAAACGCCTGTGGCCTCAGGATCAAGGGTGCCCGCATGGCCTGCTTTTTGCGCCTGAAACGCCCATTTTGCTTTGTTGACCACCGCGTTGGAGCTGATCCCTGCGGGTTTATCCACCACCAGCCAGCCATGTACCGGGCGGCCCTTTTTACGTCTTGCCATGCTAATCCACCAAAAATTTCAAATCAGGCGACTGGTCTTTTGCCCAGCTTGCCACCAGCAGCTTGTAGAGCGCG
>CAZCDC010000126.1:0-4385 GCA_964497195.1 uncultured Rhodobacterales bacterium
ATTGGGTGATGAACCGAAACCAGCACAGGGCAGCGTCTAGATTGAGGGAAAGCCAGTGATAGGACCGTTTAAGGCAGTATTCATGGCATTCCGTCGCACCATTAATTATTCTGGTCGCGCTACACGTTCGGAGTTTATTTGGTTCACGTTGTTTTGTGCTATCGGTTTCGTAACGCTGGAGATTTTGCAAAGCAAACTCTGGGGGTGGTCCCTTAAAGGCGGCGCTGAGGAAACAATACTTACTTCCGTTTTTCCATTTATCGTGGGGTTGCCTGCCATTGCCCTTGCAGTACGCCGCATTCAGGATATAGGGTTACACCCCTTCCTGCTCGCAGTGCCGTCAGTTCTACTCTATGCCAGCTTCTACTTGGGCCTAAAACTGGCGCGTGACTATGAACATTTTTTCAATCCTGACTATACTGGCCAAGGCCGACCGGATAATTTTTTAAGCCAAATTTCCAGTTCGCTGAGCCAAGGTCAAGGCTATGTTTATTTGGCGATCATAATCTTGTTGGTCCTAGCACCAAAGAATTTCGCTCTGAGGTTTCCCCTGTTTTCGAAACCAGAAAACGAAGCCGCCTAATGGTCCTTGTCAGCCACAACCACAAATTTATTTTTCTAAAAACCCGCAAAACTGCGGGCACCAGTGTTGAGATGGCTTTGGAACATGTTTGCGCGCCCGCTGGCCATGTGGCCGCAGAAAAAACTCCGACGAGAATGTCCGAACAGGGCATTATCGGCAGTAGAATATCGCCGATTACGCTTCCGCCACAGCCTGCGTTGGAAAAGGGCCTGTGGTATAATCACAAATCCGCCAAAGAAATCCGTGAGGATCTGGGGGTGGAACGGTTTGAGCGCTATCTTAAAATCACCACGGTTCGAAATCCGTTTGATCGCTGCGTCTCGGCGTTTCACTGGCTTAGAAAGCCGGAATCCGCAAAGGCCAAAAACTTTGCTGAATTGCGGCAAAAATTTCAAGATTTCATTCTGGCAGAAAAATGGAAAACGGACACCCATAATGCCTTGATCAAGGGTGAATACATTATTGATCGCACCCTGCGTTTTGAAACTCTAAAACCGGAGCTGGCCAAAGACCTGAATATTGCGGTGAATATCAACGCCATGCCCCATGTGAAATCCACCCATGAAACCCGAAAGGATTACGCGGTAGCTGATTATTATAACCAAGCATGTATCGACACCGTGCGCCGCCGTTCCGACTGGGTTTTTGAATATTGCGATTATCCCGATCACCCCTAACCAACCCGAAATTGCCCCGAATCTATTGTTTTAGCCACCCAACCAACGAGGTCCCCCAATGACCGAACATCCGACCAATGACCAGTTCCATTCAGAATCCTTTTTGCAAGGACATAACCTTGAATATGTTGAACAGCTTCAGGCGCGATACGCGGAAAATCCTGACAGCGTTGACGCCAGTTGGCAAAGCTATTTCGCCAGCTTAAACGAGGATGGCATCACCGCCAAAGCCGAGGCCGCTGGCCCGAGCTGGGCACGCTCCGATTGGCCGGAAATTCCAACTGATGATCTGACCGCCGCGCTGGATGGTCAATGGGCCACTGACCCTGTTGCCATTGCAGGCAAGGTCACGGCCCAAGCCAGCAAATCCGGTGTGAAATTATCAGAGGCAGGTGTCAAACAGGCGGTGCTGGATAGTTTGCGTGCTTTGATGATTATCCGCGCCTATCGTATACGCGGGCATCTTTCTGCTGATCTTGATCCGCTGCGCCTCACCCCGCCAAAGCCCCAGCCCGAGCTGGACCCAAAGACCTATGGCTTTGCGGAATCCGACATGGACCGCCCGATTTTCCTAGATAACGTGCTGGGCATGCAAACCGCCTCAATGCGCGAAATTGTTGCCATCGTGAAACGCACATATTGCGGCACATTTGCGTTGCAATATATGCATATCGCCAACGCAGAGGAAGCTGGCTGGTTAAAAGAACGCATTGAAGGATTTGGCAAGGAAATCCAGTTCACGCGTGAAGGGCGCAAGGCTATTTTGAACAGCCTTGTTGAGGCCGAGGGTTTTGAGAAATATCTGCATGTCAAATATATGGGCACCAAAAGATTTGGCCTTGATGGCGGCGAAAGCCTGATACCTGCGATGGAGCAGATCATCAAACGCGGCGGCGCGCTGGGTGTCAAAGACATTATTATCGGCATGCCGCATCGGGGGCGGCTTTCGGTGCTGGCCAATGTGATGGGCAAACCGTATCGGGCTATTTTCAACGAATTTCAGGGCGGTAGCAGCAAGCCGGATTCGGTTGAGGGTTCGGGCGATGTGAAATATCATCTAGGGGCCAGTTCAGACCGGGATTTTGACGGCAACACCGTGCATTTGTCGCTAACCGCAAACCCTTCGCATCTTGAGGCGGTAAACCCTGTGGTGTTGGGCAAAGCCCGCGCCAAACAAGAACAGCGCAAAGATCAGGATCGCACGACGGTGATGCCGATTTTGCTGCACGGCGATGCAGCCTTTGCCGGCCAAGGCGTGATTTCGGAGTGTTTTGGCTTGTCTGGTTTGCGTGGCCACAAAACCGGCGGCACAATGCATATAGTTGTGAATAACCAGATCGGGTTTACCACCTCACCACATAATTCGCGTTCCAGCCCGTATCCAACCGACATCGCGCTGATGGTCGAAGCGCCGATTTTCCATGTGAATGGCGATGACCCCGAGGCTGTGGTGCATGCCGCCAAAGTAGCCACAGAATTTCGCCAGAAGTTCCACAAAGACGTGGTGCTGGATATTTTCTGTTATCGCCGCTTTGGTCATAATGAGGGCGATGAACCGATGTTTACCCAGCCGCAAATGTATACGGCGATCAAAAAGCAAAAAACCACGCTTCAGCTTTATTCCGAACGTCTTATCCGTGACGGGTTGCTGCCCGAAGGCGAGATCGACGAAATCAAAACCAAATTTCAGGCGTTTCTGGCGGATGAATTTGAGATCGGTACCGAATATCGCCCCAACAAAGCTGATTGGCTGGATGGGCGCTGGTCAAAAATGCGCCGCAAAACAGATGATTATCAGCGCGGCCAGACGGCTGTTGATGTTACTCGCCTAAAAGAGGTCGGCGCAGCTTTGCATAAACTGCCCGAGGGTTATAAGCCCCATAAAACCGTGGCGCGCCTGTTGGCGAACAAGAAAAATATCATCGAAACCGGCAAAGGCATTGATTGGGCCACCGCTGAGGCTTTGGCCTTTGGCACCCTGCTGCAAGAAGGCCATCCGGTGCGCCTGTCGGGGCAGGATTGCACCCGTGGCACGTTTTCGCAGCGCCATTCCGGCATTATTGACCAGGAAACCGAACAGCGTTATTTACCACTTAATCACATTCAGGCCGGACAGGCCGAATATGAAGTAATCGATTCAATGCTGTCAGAATATGCGGTGCTTGGTTTTGAATATGGCTATACTTTGGCCGAACCTGACACGCTAACCCTGTGGGAAGCGCAATTTGGCGATTTTGCCAATGGCGCGCAGATCATGATTGACCAGTTTATCTCCAGCGGTGAACGCAAATGGCTGCGCATGTCGGGGTTGGTTATGCTGCTGCCGCATGGTTATGAGGGGCAAGGGCCGGAACACAGTTCTGCGCGTTTGGAGCGGTTTTTGCAAATGTGTGGCGAAGATAACTGGATTGTGGCCAATTGCACCACGCCAGCGAATTATTTCCACATTTTGCGCCGCCAGATGCACCGGTCATTCCGTAAGCCTCTGGTGTTGATGACACCAAAATCTTTGTTGCGCCATAAGCAAGCTGTTTCAAATATGGAGGATTTGGCGGAAGGCTCCAGTTTTCACCGTGTGCTGTGGGATGACGCGCAAAAAGGGTCCAGCGACACCAAATTAATGGCGGATGACGACATCCGCCGTGTGGTCGTGTGTTCGGGTAAGGTTTATTATGACCTGCTGGCCGAACGCGATGCGCGGGGCCTTACGGATATTTATCTGATGCGGTTGGAGCAGTTTTACCCTTTTCCAGCGATTTCGATGGTCAAAGAGCTGAAACGGTTCATGAATGCTGACATCGTTTGGTGTCAGGAAGAACCCAAAAACCAAGGCGGCTGGGGGTTTGTTGAACCCAATATTGAATGGGTTTTGAGCCGAATTGACGCAAAATGTAAACGACCGGAATATGTCGGCCGACCTGCGGCGGCTTCGCCCGCAACGGGGCACGGCGCCACCCATAAACTTCAACTGGAATCGTTTTTGAACGATGCTCTGACGATTGACAAAGGACTAGAACAATGACCGATATTCGTGTGCCAACCCTTGGCGAATCCGTAACCGAAGCAACCGTAGCCACATGGTTCAAAGCCCCCGGCGATGCTGTGGCGGTTGATGAAATGCTGTG
>CAZCDC010000127.1:0-1371 GCA_964497195.1 uncultured Rhodobacterales bacterium
AACAAAAACGTATCGCCCTCTTTCATTTCCAAACCACGATATTTGCCTTGCGCCAATTGTGCCGAGGCCGCACGGCGTTCGCCTTGAGATCCTGTTGCCAAAACCATCAATTGATTGCGCGGAATATCGCGCGCATCTTCCAGATCAACAATCGGTGGAAAATCGGTCAAAACACCGGTGCTTTGACCGGTGCCAATCATGGTGCTCATGGCACGACCCACAACAACAACCGAACGCCCCGCATCAACAGCCGCCTGCGCCAGCGTTTTTAGCCGCGCAACATTGCTGCCAAACGTGGTCGCCACAACCATACCCGTGGCTTCGCGCATCATTTCGGTAATCGCAGGTGGCAGGCTGGATTCAGACCGCCCCGGCTCTTTTGAAAACACATTGGTGCTGTCACACACAAACGCTGTGATGCCACCCGATGCAATATCGCGCATTAAATCAGCGTCAAACGCCTCGCCCACCACCGGATCCGTATCAATCTTGAAATCACCAGAATGGAACACCCGCCCCGCGGCGGTATCAATGACCAGTGCAGATGCCTCGGGGATCGAATGCGAGATCGGCACAAAGCCAACCTTAAACGGCCCAACCTCAACGGTTTCGGGCCACATGCCGATTTCAACCACCATATTGCTGTCTTGCCCGGCGCGGTCCATCTTGTTGCGCGCAATCGCCGCGGTAAACGCGCGGCAATATACTGGTGCTTGTAGGCGCGGGAACAAATGCCCCAACGCGCCGATATGATCTTCGTGGGCATGGGTGATAAATATCGCCTCCAGCCGATCAGCGCGGTCGGTAATATAGGTCGGGTCCGCCATAATCAGATCAACGCCGGGGCTGCTTTCCATATCAGGAAAGGCCACGCCTACGTCTACCAATATAAATTTTTCATTATTTTTAGGGCCATAGCCATACAAATACATATTCATGCCAATTTCACCTGCCCCACCAAGGGGGAGGTAAATCAGCCGGTCGTTCTTGCTCATATCATTTCTTTCTGTTCAGAGCCGCAATCAACACCAGACCATGCACGGTCAAATCCGTGTCCAGATGGTCAAACAAATCGGTGCCTTGCGCAAATAAGGGTGAGAGGCCGCCAGTTCCGATGATCTTCATCGGTTCGCCGCGTTCCTCTGCGATACGTTTACATATGCCTTCAATCAACCCAATGTAACCCCAGTAAATGCCTGATTGCATACATTCATACGTGTTTGTGCCGACAACTTTGCTGGGTTGTGTCACATCAATATGGGGTAATGCAGCAGCGGCGTGGTGAAACGCCTCAAGGCTGATATTAACGCCGGGGCTGATAACCCCGCCAACATAGGCGCCGTCATAATCCGCCACATCAAACGTGGTGGC
>CAZCDC010000127.1:1471-4238 GCA_964497195.1 uncultured Rhodobacterales bacterium
CCGGTAATTCCCTCGTGGTTCATAAGGTGTTTAAGCCAGACAAAATATTCATCCGCCGTGCGGGTATGATCAGTGGAACACCGGAAATCCCCAAGGAATTTTTCGCCGTTATGCACCGCAAAAACCGCGTTGGTATTGCCGACATCAATGGCCAGTAACATATGGTTTCCTTTCAGAAAAATACTTCGGCGGCGGGCAGCGTTATGCGGCCTTTGGCTGTCATAAGCACAAGCGCGCCGGTTTCGTCAATGGTTTCAAACGTGCCGGTTTCGGTTCGGTCGGGCAGACGGGCATGGATAATCTCGCCAAGTTTGGCGGCTTTTTGCAGCCATGCCAGCCGGATAAGATCAAAACCAAAATTACGCATTTGCTGTTCATAACGATCAAAACAGGTGGCCAAATTTGTCAAAAACTCCTCGGCTGATACATGGCTGCCAATAACAGAGGATAACGCAACAGGCGGCAGCGCATCATCCCCTAACGTAGAAATGTCCGGAGCTTTGGCAAGATTAACCCCAATGCCGATAATAATTGCGCCCGACGCGCTGGCCAATAATATCCCTGCAATTTTACGGCCCTTTACCAAAACATCATTGGGCCATTTCAATGTAATATCAGTTGCGCCGAACGCCTCTAGCGTATCGCGTAAGGCCAGTGCTGCGATAAAGGACCGTTGCGCCAAGGCCTGCATTGGCTCGTTCGAGTGCATTAACAAACTAGCGGCAAAATTGCCTTTGGGCATTTGCCAAACCTTGCCACGCCGGCCGGTTCCGGCGGATTGATTATGGGTCAATATCCACTGATCGCCGGTATTGATGCGCCGCGCAGCCTCCAAATTGGTGCTGTCTACGGTTTCCAGAATAACCCGCCCCAGATGTGCGGGCCAGGATGGCATTAGTTTAGCAGGCTGATGGCTGCGGCCTGCGCCATGCCCTCAATACCAAACATATTAATGATACCAAACACCATGGCGCCAGCCGATGCCGCCAGAAATCCCAAATGCAAAAGCGGCATTTTGCCATCCAGAGGGTCGGTTTCATCACCAAAATACATAATATAAATGATGCGCAGATAATAAAACGCGGCAATAACAGATGCCATAACACCCGCCAGCGCCAACCATGCCAAATCGGCCTGAATAGCCGCATTCAGCACATAAAACTTGCCAAAGAAACCCACCAAGGGCGGCAGCCCCATCAGGCTAAACATCAGCAATGTTAGCGCCAATGCCTGCCCCGGTGCTTGTTTTGAAAACATCGCCAATGCGTTAATATCGGTCACCGCGCGACCATCGCGCGACATGTTCAGGATAAACGCAAATACACCGATATTTGTCACCACATAGATGCTCATGTAAATCAGCATATTAGTCACACCAAGCTCGGTGCCAGCCGCCAGCCCCATCAACGCAAACCCCATATGCCCGATCGAGGAATACGCCATAAGCCGTTTGATATTACGCTGGCCAATGGCCGCGATTGAGCCCACAAACATCGACAAAACCGAAATAAACGCAATGATTTGCTGCCAGTCAGCCACCGCATGGCCAAACGCATCAAACAATACCCGCGCAAACATTGCCATTGCCGCAACCTTTGGCGCGGTGGCAAAAAACATGGTAACCGGCGTTGGCGAGCCCTCATAAACATCGGGTGTCCACATATGAAACGGCGCGGCAGAAACCTTAAACGCCAAGCCCGTAGACATAAACACAAGGCCAAACAACACACCAAGCGACATGCCCTCCGCCGCGATCACGGCGGTAATAGACGTAAATTCAGTGGCGCCCGTATAGCCGTAAACCAGCGACATCCCATAAAGCAATAGCCCCGATGACAACGCGCCCAGCACAAAATATTTCAGCCCGGCCTCGGTGGATTTAACAGAATCGCGGTTAAACGAGGCAATCACATACAGCGCCAGCGATTGCAATTCCAACCCCATATACAGCGACATCAGATTGCCCGCCGAGACCATCATCATCATGCCAACCATCGCCAGCGCGATCAGCACCGGAAATTCGAACTTCATCAGGTTTTTCTTGACCAGAAAATCACGCCCCAGCACCAGCATGGCGGCGGCTGACCACAGCATCAAAACCTTGGCAAACCGCGCAAACGGGTCATTGACAAACATACCATCAAAGGCGGTATCTGTGCCCGCACCGGCAAAACCGATCCAGAAACCAAGCCCCACAAAAACCACAGCCGTGGCCCATAGAACTGTCTCGCCTTTTTCTACTCTGTTGAACACGCCATACATCAGCGCAGCCATGGCAAAACCAACCAAGACCAGCTCTGGCAGAATAACATTTAAGTCGTTGCTCAGCATATCCATCACCTTAATGCCCTGCCGCAACAGGCGCTGCATCGATTAGATGCGCCGTTGCTGTATTGAAATTTTCCACCAGCGCGTCCACGCTCGGCCCAATGATATCCAGCACCAAACCGGGCGCAATACCCAGCAAAATGGTCGCCACAATCAGCGGTGCAAATAGCCATTTTTCGCGCGCATCCATATCTTTGATGGACTTGAGGCTTTCTTTGATCAGGTCGCCAAACACCACACGGCGATACAGCCACAAGGCATATGCTGCCGATAAAATCACCCCCAGCGTCGCGCCAGCAGCCACCAAGGTATTAACCTGAAATGCGCCGGCTATGGTCAGAAATTCGCCAATAAATCCCGAGGTGCCCGGCAGGCCAACATTGCCCATCGTGAACAGCATAAACACCATCGCATAGATCGGCATTCGCACCACCAATCC
>CAZCDC010000128.1:0-4203 GCA_964497195.1 uncultured Rhodobacterales bacterium
AGGGTGCGTTTGAAATGGCCGCTACCGTCGATTATATGTTTGCTTTTGCGGCCACAACGCGGGCGGTGAAAAACCATCATTTTGATTTGGTTCATGCGGCTTTTTTGGAAGATGATGCCACGCGGGAATTCATTGAAAACGCCAACCCTGCCGCCCTTCGTGAAATGGCGGAACGCTTTCAGGAGGCAATTGAGCGTGGGCTGTGGCAGCCACGCAGCAATTCAGCCAAAGCGCTTTTGGCAGACATTTTGAAATGAGTATTTTAGCAACAAAGAAATGCATATGACGCGCGCTTTGTTTATTTGCGGTAAAGCCCGGATGCGCAGCCCGACAGCGGCAGATATTTTTGCTGAGCAGAACGATGTTGAAGCTGATTTTGCAGGGTTAAGCAATGACGCGGATGAGCGGCTGTCACTGGAGCAAATTGAATGGGCGGATGTGATTTTTGTCATGGAGAGGCGGCAGAAAAAGCGGCTTAACTTTTTGTTTAGTGGGGCACTGAAAGGCAAGCGGGTAGTGAGTTTGGATATTCCGGACAAGTTTGGCTATATGCAGCCAGAGCTGGTGGTATTGTTGAAAAGTAAACTGCGAGAGTTATTATGACCCACCTGCGATACGCCAAACTGCCGGAACCCGAATTGCGCGAAAAATTTCTGTCGATCGTTAGCAATACTGCATTCTTATGCCACGCTTTGACGCGCGCCCAAGAACTGAACCTGCCGAACTGGCGCATTGTTTCGGGCGCGCTTTATAATACGGTTTGGAACCATCTTACGGATCGGCCGGAAACCTTTGGCATCAAAGACATTGACCTGATGTATTTTGACCCTGACACCAGTTGGGAGGCCGAGGATGAAGCCATCAAATCCGCCACTGGGTTTGCCAGTAATCCACCCATTGAAATCCGTAATCAGGCGCGGGTGCATCTTTGGTATGAGCAGCATTTTGGTCGCAAAATCAGGCCGTTTCAATCTGTTGAGCAGGCCATAGATGCGTTTGCCTGCACTACCCATTGCGTTGGTATTCATCAAACCGATCAAGGGTTGGACCTGTATGCGCCCTTTGGTTTGCGCGATATATTTTCATTCACCCTGCGTCCCAACCCCATTCAAGACAACCGCAAAACCCATGAAGCCAAAGCCGCGCGGGCGCTAAAATGTTGGCCGGAATTGACCGTAATTCCATGGCCCGAAGGCCTGCAATAATCCTTCTTGTGCTTTGTTGTCATCGGCATATTATTCGCCAAACCGACAAAGGATATAGCCATGAAACACACGCCTTTTTGGTGGGAAGACGCCCCCCGCGAAACTGCCATTCCCGAAACCCAGCCACAAAAAACTGATATTGCCATAATCGGCGCTGGGTTTTCTGGCCTGAACGCGGCAATCATTCTGGCCCGCGCTGGCCGCTCGGTTGTGGTTTTTGAGGCGGGGCAGCTTGGTGAGGGCGCCAGCTCACGCAATGGTGGCATGTTGGGGCCGAGCTTTCATAAGCTCGGGATTGCCGGGTTAAATGCGCAATATGGCGAAGAAACCACCAATGGTATTTTGCGCGAAAGCATTGGCTTTGTGGATTTTCTGGAGGGGTTTCTAAAAACGGAAGGCATCGAGGCTGATCTTAAACGCACGGGGCGGTTTTTGGGGGCGCTGCGGCGCGAACATTTTGAGGCCTCGCAGAAACGTATTGAGGGGATCAACAAGATTTGCGGTGAGATTGCCAAAATGGTGACCGCCAAAGACCAGCACGCGGAAACCGGATCAAATCGTTTTGTTGGCGGCACGGTTTATCATCTTGATGCGGGGTTGAACCCTGCCAAATACCATAACGGCCTGATCGCTGTGGCGCGCAAGGCCGGTGTGGTCATTGTGCCGTTTACGCCGGTTCTAAAGGTCGAAAAATCAACGGGTGGATTTAGCCTGACCACGCGGCTTGGCGCAATTTCTGCTGAACAAGTGGCGATTTGCACCAATGCTTATACGGGCAAACAATTGCCGTGGTTTCGTCGGCGTATCTTGCCGCTGCGCAGTGCGATTATCACCACAGAACCTATTGCAGCCGATGTTATGGCCCGCTTGATGCCCAAATCACGGATGTATGGGGATAGCCGTCGTATGGTGGCCTATTATCGCCCCTCACCGGATGGCACCCGCATTGTTTTTGGCGGTCGCGCCAGCAGTTTGCGCGACCAGCCCGCCAGCAATGCGCGGAATTTGCATCAATCAATGGTTGAGGTTTATCCTGAATTGAAGACCCTTAAAATCAGCCATGTCTGGTCGGGGCTTGTGGCTTATACCTTTGATCATGCGCCCCATATTGGCCAGCATAACGGCATGGATTATGCCATGGGATATTGCGGTTCGGGCGTGGCGCGCAGCAGTTATTTTGGCCAAAAACTGGCCCATAAAATGCTGGGTGATGTTGAGAAAGGCCACACGTATTTTGATAATCTGGGCTTTCAGACCAAACCGTTTTATACAGGCAACCCGTGGTTTATGCCCGCTGTGCTGGGCTGGCACCGCTTGATGGATCGGGTGACCTGAAAATAGTTCATATTCCTTTTGCTGAATACTTGAAATTGCTGCACTGCAAGCATAGATGTGTATTACACATGCAATCTTATGAATATGACTAGCAGGAGCAAACCAATGCTAACAATGCCTAACAATCTCAAAGAGCGGTATTCGCCGCTGTATTTTCTTGCCTCGCTTGGGGCGGGTGGCTTGGCCACTACGTTTTTTATGTATCTGATGTTTTGGGTGCCACACCCTGACCAGCCTGTGCCGATATTTGAAGATATCACCGGCTATTTGGCCAGTGCGGGTATTTTGCAACAGGTAATGGTTCTTTTTGCCATGGCTGGCATTGCGTTTTTTGCGTTTCTTAATATTCGCCTGCTGGTTTGGAACCTCAAGGAATTTTCCCTGTTCAAAAAAACCGACGCTTATATCAACCATCAAAAATCAAATGCCCAGACCCAAGTATTGGCACAAGCCTTGGCTTTGGCGATGTCGGTTAATGTGATGTTTGTTGTGGGGTTGGTTTTTGTGCCGGGTCTGTGGAATGTTATTGAGTATTTATTCCCGCTTGCCTTGATTACATTTTTGGCCATCGGCTTTTTGGCTTTTAAGAATATGGCAGAATTTCTGGGCCGTGTATTTGTTGACGGCGGTTTTGACATGGCCAAAAACAACAGCTTTGCCCAGCTTTTGCCTGCCTTCGCGATTTCAATGATCGGTGTTGGTCTTGCGGCCCCCGCCGCCATGAGCCAAGTGCCGTTGACCGCAGCAATCAGCCTTATGGCCTCAACCTTTTTCATGGTCACTGCTGTTGTTTTAACGGTTATTGCGTTGATCCTTGGCTTTAGCGCCATGATGAAACACGGTGCGGCAAAAGAAACCGCGCCAACCCTGATGGTTTTAATTCCGATTATGACCATTCTGGGCATATTGATGCTGCGTCAGGATCACGGCTTGTCTTCGTTATTCGAGGTCAAAGCCGCGGCCGCCGAAACCACCTTGATGCTGGTGAAACTGATCTCGGTGCAGGTGCTGTTTGCTTTGCTTGGCGTTATGGTTTTGCGCCGCCAGAAATATATGTCGACCTATGTAACAGGCGCTGAAAAATCCCCCGGTTCTTATGCGCTTATTTGCCCGGGTGTTGCCTTTACGGTGCTGTTCCACTTCTTTGTAAATAAAGGTTTGGTTGGCATGGATGTGCTGGATAAATTCTCGCTCGCTTACTGGGCATTAACTGCGCTGGCGCTGATCTCGCAATTCGCCATGATCTGGCTGTTGTTTAAGCTGAACAGCAAGCATTTTGGCACAGCTTCGCGCCAGCAGGTTGCGGTTCCGGCTGAATAAAAAAATGCGTCTGCGGGCCACAAAAGGGCCGCAGGCGCGCTGGGTTTTGCCTAGCCCATGCTTGGTGATATTGCCGATTGGCTTGCGTTGCCAAGCTTATTCCCTAGACTGACATTTCCCAAATCTGAAACGCATGGATATCAAATGGCAAACGACCCCGAAACCGACCGTCACAACATGAAAATGGCCAAGAAAAAGGCGGCGCGTGATAAAATCATGGCCACCAAGACCGAGAAAAAAGGTCTGATTGTGGTGCATACCGGCAAAGGCAAAGGCAAATCCTCGGCTGCTTTTGGCATGATTTTCCGCCATATCGCATGGGGAATGCCTTGCGCTGTGGTGC
>CAZCDC010000129.1:0-4160 GCA_964497195.1 uncultured Rhodobacterales bacterium
AGCAAAACCTTGGTGGCAAAACCGTGGATGGCACCATCAACACCGTAAGTCAGGGTGGCAGCGTGATCGCCAAGCTTGGACGATGTGCCTAATGGCTCCACCCCATAAAGATCAACGCACTCATCATCAAAGAACCCCGAAAACAACCCCATGGCGTTTGAACCACCGCCAACGCACGCTGCCACAATATCGGGTAATTCTCCTGTCATTTCAATGAATTGCTCGCGCGATTCGATGCCGACGATTTTTTGAAAATCCCGCACCATCATTGGAAACGGGTGCGGCCCAACCACCGAGCCTATGCCAAAAAACGCATGATCGGCCTGCGCGATATAGCTGCCAAAAGCGCTATCAACCGCCTCTTTCAAGGTTTTTGCGCCCTCGGAAACCGGCACTACGGTTGCACCCAGCAATTTCATGCGGGTAACATTCGGGGCTTCTTTGGCCATATCGACCTCACCCATATGAATTTCGCATTCCATACCAAAATAGGCTGCTGCCGTGGCCAAGGCTACGCCGTGTTGGCCCGCGCCGGTTTCGGCGATCAGCTTGGTTTTGCCCATATGTTTGGCCAAAAGCCCTTCGGCCATGCAATGGTTTAATTTATGGGCGCCGGTATGGTTTAGATCCTCTCGTTTGGCATATATTTGCGCGCCACCCGACATTTCCGACAGGTTTTTCAGATGTGAAATCGGGGTGGGGCGGCCTTGGAAATGTTTGCGGATATACCGCAGATCATTGATGAATTCGGCCGATTTTGACAGCGTGTCATACGCGGCGCAAATTTCGGCAAAATGCGGCACCAGTGGTGGTGGTAACATCGCGCCGCCATAATCGCCAAACATGCCATTACGGTCGGGGACGGTTTTCAAATAGGGTTTCATATTCTCTCCTGTTGGTTTTTATGTTGCCAGTAGGCAAATAATTTCCAACAGGATCAAGGTTTTTTAACGAATGGGTGCAAATTCTGCATCGGAAAGGGAGCAATCCCGCACCACATCAACCCCGCATTGGCGCAAACTCAGGTCTTTGGTCAGGCAAATTCGGGCCTCTTGAATGCGCCCTTGTTTGCAGGTGATGGTGATTTGGTCTGCGGCCAGTTCGGGGTTTGATTCCAAAAAGGCGTCTTCGATTATGCGGGCAGGCAGGTGATATATCTGGTCAATTTGGCGCAAAACCTCGGGGCGATTGATGTTTTCATAGGCTTGGCGGGTGATATCAAAAAAGGCCTCTGCGCTTAGGCCTGAACAGCGCCCGTGTTTTTTCCATTGATACCACGCAAGGCCACCGGTGCCCATAATATCAGCCATATCCGAGGTTTGGCGGCGCGAAGGATCAGATGCGGAAGTGGTGCAAAATTCGGGCCAGCCTTGTTCATATTGGGGCCAAAGCCCATGCACGGTAAAGCCAAAACCTGTATCTGGGTCGCATTGTTCGGAATTTCGGGCATCGCCCTCTAATGCGCACCAGTTCGGGGTCCAGCTTAGGGCGAGAACATAATAATCGAATTCACCAGCGCGGTCATTTTGGGCAAAAACCGGGCTGGCGAGGGCGGCTAGAACAAAGCTCTTTAATAATCTTTTCATTGGGTCTATATACAGGCTTAACTTCCCCACTAAAACCTAAAATCGCTTTCGGGCACTTGGTTTTGCCAGTGGATCAACTGTGGATATGGAGAATTATTATGGCGCTTCCGATTATGGCAAAAGCAACCGCTGTGTGGCTGGTTGACAATACCACCCTCAGCTTTACCCAGATCGCAATATTTTGCGGTTTGCACGAGCTGGAAGTAAACGGCATTGCTGACGGCGAAGTCGCGATTGGTGTGAAGGGGTTTGACCCGATTGCCAATACTCAGCTAACCAAAGCCGAAATCGCGCGTTGCGAGGCGGACCCCAAAGCCAAGATTGAATTGATGTATAACCCCGCAGCCGAAGGCGAGATGAAGCGCAAAGGCCCGCGTTATACGCCCCTGTCAAAACGCCAAGATCGCCCTGCCGCGATTGCATGGTTGGTGAAATTTCATCCCGAGCTGACCGACGGCCAGATTTCGAAATTGGTTGGGACAACCAAGCCAACGATTGTGGCTATTCGTGAACGCACCCACTGGAATATTTCCAACATTCAACCGATTGATCCGGTGGCATTGGGCATGGCGCGGCAGATGGAACTGGATGCAGCCGTTGCCAAGGCCGCTGCGAAAAAGGCCAAAGAAGGCGGCGTGATGTCGGATGAGGAACGCATGAAACTGGTTTCGACCGAGCAATCATTGCAAGTTGAAGAAGCCCGCCCGATGCCGTCAAATGTTTCAGGTCTGGAGAATTTTGCCCTGAGCGATGCACCAGAGGAAAAAGAATTGCCGGTTGATGCGGATAGTTTGTTTAATTTGCCAAAAGGTGATGAGCAGCCGGATACGGAATAAGTAAAGCAAGGGCGGCGCCCCTTCTTGAGTTTTATTAAACTTATCCTGCGAGAATTTTTGCAACAAAAAATAAGGTGCTAGCCAAAGCCGAGCAAAGCGAGGCCATGGCTGCTGCGCGCCCCGTTATTTTGCGAATGCAAATACACGGGCAATTGAGGGTGCTCCCGCAGTCCAGCGCCGGAATTGCTTGCGCAATTCGACCCTTCCCTTTGGGCCACGCCTCGCTTCGCTCGGCTTTGGCTCAGCGTGCTACTGCGGCCATTCCTCGCTACGCATTTCATTTAGCCGCGACGCTGTGCGCTCAAATTCAAACGCGCCTTTGCCTTTTTCATATAAATGATCCGGTTCAGCATCGGCTGAGCAGAGCAGCCGGATGCGGGCTTCATAGAGCGCATCTATCAAGGTGACAAAACGTTTGGCTTCATTCTGGTTTTCAGCCTTTAAGATAGGGATATTATCCAAAATAAGCACCCGCACGGCGTTGGCAATTGCCAGATAATCCCCCGGGCCAAGCGGCTTGCCACACAGATCTTCAAACGATGCGCGCGCTACGCCGTTATGAAAAGCAGGGATCACCACATTGCGACCCTTGCGCTTCAGGATCAGGGGTTTTGCAGGCACTCCCGCCAGAACATCCCAGCGATTATCAAGGCATTTGGTAGCCACAGCACCCAGAGGCGTGTGATAATTTATCTTGCCGCTCAGCCGGTTTTGGCGGTGATCGTCGCCGTCCTCAATATGGAAAACCTCCAGCTTACCCTTGATTTCCTCAATAAATGGCACAAAAAGCTGACGGTTTAGCCCGTCTTTATACAGGTCATCAGGGTGGCGATTGGAGGTCGCTACAATAATCACCCCACGCGCAAACAGTTTTTCAAACAGACGTCCGACAATCATCGCATCGGTAATATCGTTGATCTGCATTTCGTCAAAACACAGCAGCGCGGCGCTGCCCGCAAGTTTTTGCGCCACCTGAACAATCGGGTCTTTGATGCCGTGTTGGCGCGCCACATGGATGCTTTCATGCACTTCTTGCATAAAACCATGAAAATGCACGCGGCGTTTGGGGTTTAGCGGGGCGTTTTCATAAAACATATCCATCAACATAGATTTGCCGCGCCCAACGCCGCCATACAGATACAGCCCCGGAATGCTGGCTTCGGCGATATTTTCACGACCCCAGCCAAACAGCCCCAGCCCGATTTTCTTGGGTTTTATAGGGTCGTAGCCAATGAGCCGGTTATGCAGGATTTGCAGTTTTTCCACTGCCAGCCGCTGGCCTGAATCGTCGTTCAATGACCCGTCGCGCAGCATGGCGCGATACGCATGTAACGGGCCGGGATGATTTTCCACGTCTTTCATTTAGCAAATCATACCCATCAATTTGTTTACCGTGTTTAAATTCCGCGCTGTGCAATCCACGCCTGTCAGTTTTTCAATCTTTGCGGCCAGTTTAGAGCGGCCAATACCGTCAGGTGCGTGCAAGTAAATTGCCCTGTCGCTGATTTCAATACGCTTAGTTGGTTTACGCAAGGTTTCGGCAGTGGTCGTGTCGAACGTAAATGGGTCGGCTGTGAACCAGATATGCAGCTCATTTCCAATTGCGTCTGGCACAGGGTTTGCGGCGGCAATAGCTTTGAATTCCTCAGTCGAAAGTAAAAGCACCCGAGGCAGGAAACCTTTGGCAGTATTGATTGCAGCAGAAATGGCATCGGGCGACAGATCACCGCTAAAAACC
>CAZCDC010000130.1:0-4146 GCA_964497195.1 uncultured Rhodobacterales bacterium
CACTGACTCCACTGGAATCAGGGTCACCCCTATGGGGCCTGCCAGTGATGTTGAAAGGAATAGCGTTATGAACGCCACTGATCTACGGGGTAAAACCCCCGATGAGCTCAAGTCTGAGCTTGAAACACTGAAAAAAGAGAGCTTCAATTTGCGTTTTCAGGCGGCCACCGGCCAAATGGAAAACACATCTGTGATGCGCACTGCGCGCCGTAATGCTGCACGCGTAAAAACCATTTTGAATGAAAAGGCCGCTGCGGCGGCTGCTGAATAGGGGACTAACGATGCCAAAACGTATTTTGCGGGGCACTGTGACCTCTGACGCCAACACACAAACAATAACAGTTTCTGTTGAGCGCCTAAGGCAGCATGACCTTTACAAAAAGACCATCCGTTCGACCAAAAAATATCGGGCGCATGATGCTAACGAGGTTTTCAAGGTTGGTGATAAAGTTCGCATTGAAGAATGCGCGCCAATTTCGAAAAGCAAACGCTGGACCGTGCTAGCAGACTAGCACACCAGTATAATCGAAACCGTGGGGCTTAACTGCACTGTCCCCACAGGTCGGGAGAAAAAACATGATCCAGATGCAGACCAACCTTGAAGTAGCTGACAACAGCGGCGCTCGCCGTGTTCAGTGTATCAAGGTATTGGGTGGTTCCAAACGGCGTTATGCCAGCGTGGGTGACATTATTGTTGTCTCCGTAAAGGAAGCCATCCCGCGCGGACGCGTGAAAAAAGGCGACGTGCGTAAAGCCGTTGTTGTTCGCACCAAAAAAGCAATTCAGCGCCCTGATGGCACCACCATCCGGTTTGATGGCAACGCCGCCGTTATTCTGAATACCGCTGGCGAGGAGCCAATCGGCACCCGTATTTTTGGCCCGGTTGTTCGCGAACTTCGCGCCAAGAACTTCATGAAAATCATCTCACTTGCGCCGGAGGTGCTGTAATGGCTGCCAAGCTCAAAAAAGGTGACAAGATTATCGTGCTGACCGGCAAAGATAAGGGTAAAGAGGGCGAAATTGCCTCGATCAACCCTGATTCCGGTAAAGCAGTGGTAACAGGTGTTAACAGCTTTATCCGCCACACACGTCAGTCCCAGACTGAACAGGGTGGTCGGGTTCCATTAGATAAACCTATTCAATTGTCGAACCTCGCGCTGAAAGACCCAAAAGAGGGTGGCCCGACACGGGTTGGCTTCAAAGTGGTTGACGGCAAAAAAGTGCGTTTCGCAAAAAAGTCGGGAGAAGTGATCAATGGCTGATTATACCCCTCGCCTCAAAACTCTTTACAAAGACAGCATCCGTGCTGAAATGAAAAAAGAGTTTGGCTATAAAAATGACATGATGATCCCCAAGCTCGAGAAAATCGTGCTGAATATGGGTGTGGGCGAAGCCGTTGCCGACAGCAAAAAAATTCGTTCAGCCGTGGCTGATATGACTTTGATTGCCGGGCAGCACGCCATCATCAACAAGGCACGCAATTCAATTGCTGGTTTTAAGGTTCGTGAAGACATGGCGCTTGGCTGCAAGGTTACCTTGCGCGGTGATCGCATGTTTGAATTCATGGATCGTCTTACCACTGTTGCGATGCCCCGTATTCGAGATTTCCGTGGGTCAAACCCGAAATCGTTTGACGGTCGTGGCAACTTTGCCATGGGCATCAAGGAACATATCATCTTCACAGAAATCGACTTTGATAAAGTTGATGAAATGTGGGGCATGGATATTATCATCTGCACAACCGCTGAAAACGATGACGAGGCACGCAGCTTGTTGAAGCATTTCAACATTCCGTTCCCGGATGACAGCGCTGAGGAGAAAACCAATGGCTAAAGTATCAATGGTTCAACGCGAATTGAAACGCCAACGTCTGGTAGCAAAATTTGCAACCAAACGCGCTGATCTCAAGGCGATTTCCAAAAATCTTGACCTGCCAATGGAGGAGCGCTTCAAGGCGGTTCTGAAATTGGCCAAACTTCCACGTGACAGCTCGGCTACACGTTTGCATAGCCGGTGTTTAATCACCGGTCGGCCAAAAGCCTATTACCGCAAACTTCGTATGTCGCGTATCGCGCTTCGTGATCTGGCCTCCAAAGGCGAGATTCCGGGCATGGTCAAGTCTAGCTGGTAGGGGATTTAAAAATGAATTTGAATGATCCAGTCGGCGATATGCTGACACGTATCCGTAATGCTTCGATGCGCAACAAATCCACCTGCTCAACCCCGGCTTCAAAGCTGCGCGGTTGGGTGCTGGATGTGCTGCAATCCGAGGGTTACATCCGCGGCTATGAAGCCGCAACCGATGAGGCTGGCAAGCCAGCGATCGAGATTTCTTTGAAATATTTCGATGGTGAGCCGGTTATCAAAGAACTGAAACGCATCTCGACCCCTGGTCGTCGCGTTTACGTTGGTGTGAATGACATTCCACAGGTCCGTCAGGGTCTTGGAATTGCAATCGTATCGACGCCAAAAGGTGTTATGTCCGATGCACAGGCTCGTACCGACAATGTCGGCGGCGAAGTCATCTGCACAGTATTTTAGGAGGGTTTCATGTCAAGAATTGGTAAAAAGCCTGTTGAAATGCCAGCAGGAGTATCGGCCACCCAGTCGGGTCAAAGCATTGAAGTCAAGGGGCCAAACGGCACTCGCGGCTTTACAGCAACCGACGATGTGACCATCAAAGTTGACGGTAATGTTATTTCGGTAACGCCGCGCGGTAATTCAAAGCGCGCTCGTCAACAATGGGGCATGTCCCGCACCCTGATCGCAAATCTGGTGCAAGGCGTGACCGGCGGATTTAAGAAAGAGCTTGAGATTAACGGTATTGGTTATCGTGCGGCGCTGCAAGGCAACGTGCTGAAACTTAGCCTTGGTTATTCCCATGATGTTCTTTTTGACATCCCAGACAGCGTAACAATCACCGTGCCGAAAAACACGATTATTATTGTTGAAGGCAATGACCAGCAAATTGTTGGTCAGGTCGCAGCAAATATCCGTGCATGGCGCAAACCCGAACCTTACAAAGGTAAAGGCATCAAATATAAAGATGAATTTATCTTCCGTAAGGAAGGCAAGAAGAAATAAGGAACGCGAAAATGGCAAACAGCAAAAGACAACTGTTTTTGAAACGCCGCATGCGCGTTCGGAACAAACTGCGCAGAACGGCCGATGGCCGTGCGCGCCTCTCTATCCATCGTTCGGGCAAAAATATGTCCGCACAAATCATCGACGATCTGAATGGCGTTACCTTGGCATCAGCCTCTACGCTAGAAAAAGATCTGGGTGTGGTGGGTTTAAACAACATCGAAGCATCAGCAAAAGTGGGCGTGGCAATTGCCGAGCGTGCGAAAAAAGCTGGTGTAGAAGTTGTGTATTTTGACCGCGGAGGCTTCCTGTTTCACGGGAAAGTCAAGGCGCTCGCAGAGGCGGCCCGTGAGGGCGGCTTGAAATTTTAGGAGGTCGATATGGCAAGAGATGACAATCGCCGGGGAAAACGTCGCGATCGCGACGAAACACCGGAATTCGCTGACCGCCTAGTTGCGATCAACCGTGTATCCAAAACCGTAAAAGGCGGCAAACGCTTTGGCTTTGCAGCACTTGTGGTTGTGGGTGATCAAAAAGGCCGCGTTGGCTTTGGCAAAGGTAAAGCAAAGGAAGTCCCCGAAGCAATTCGCAAGGCAACCGAGCAAGCCAAACGCCAAATGATCCGCGTGCCTCTGCGTGAGGGTCGCACTTTGCACCATGACATTCCGGGCCGTCACGGCGCGGGCAAAGTGATGATGCGGACAGCCCCTGCGGGTACTGGCATTATTGCCGGTGGTCCAATGCGTGCGGTTTTTGAAATGTTGGGTCTGCAAGATGTGGTGGCGAAATCCATCGGCTCGCAAAACCCGTATAACATGATCCGCGCCACAATGGACGGCCTGAAAAAGCAAGGCAGCCCACGCAATGTTGCGCAACGTCGCGGTAAGAAAGTCTCTGACATTCTGCCCGCACGTCCTGAAACCCCAGCACCTGCGGCCGAAGAAGCCGCACCTGCTGAAGCATAAGGATTAGCATCATGGCAAAAACAATCGTGGTAAAGCAGACCGGTTCACCGATCCGCCGCCCAAAAGACCAACTTGCAACTTTGAAAGGCCTCGGCCT
>CAZCDC010000131.1:0-4131 GCA_964497195.1 uncultured Rhodobacterales bacterium
TGGAAACCACGCTGGAAAATGTTGCGGCAGATATTAAACGCAGCGGGGTTGGATCGCCTGCTATTATTTGTGTGGGGCGCGGGGTTTTGTTGCGTGAACAGTTTGATTGGCTGAAAAATGACTAACGGGTTGATCATTGCCGCGCCAAGTTCGGGCGCCGGAAAAACAATGGTGACGTTGGGATTGTTGCGGGCATTGCGTAAGCGTGGAATTGCTGTTTCCAGCGCAAAATCCGGCCCTGATTATATTGACCCTGCCTATCACCGCGCAGCGAGCGGTGTTGAATGTGTCAACCTTGATGCATGGGCAATGAATGCCGCGCAGTTACGCAGTATGGCCCATCGGCAAGGCCGCGATTTGTTGCTGGTCGAGGGCGCGATGGGCCTGTTTGACGGGGCGCTTGATGCTAATGATCCTTGCGGCAAAGGCTCTGTTGCTGATTTGGCTGTGGTGCTGGATCTGCCGGTATTGCTGGTGCTGGATGCCAGCAAACAAGGCCAAACGGCGGCGGCTGTGGTGGCGGGGCTGGCGGGGTTTCGGGCCGGGGTTACGATTGTTGGCGTGATTTTGAACAAAATTGGTTCTGCCAAACATAAACATATGCTGACCAGCGCTATTGAGGCACAAGGGTTTGCGGTTTTGGGGGCCATACCGCGCGCCACAGAATTTTCAAAACCCAGTCGGCATTTGGGGCTGGTGCAGGCCGTTGAAGACCCTTTGCTGGAGCGGTTTATTGAAAATGCGGCGGGTTTCGTCGCGGAGAATGTTGATCTTGATAAGGTTGCTGCATTGGCGATGCCCCTTACGCGCGGCGGTGCAGCCGCTAAAATAACGCCCTTGGGCCAGCATATCGCGGTGGCGCAGGATGCAGCGTTTGCGTTTTCCTATCCACATGTATTGCAGGGCTGGCGCGATGCCGGGGCGGCGGTTTCGTTTTTCTCTCCGCTTGCGGACCAAGCACCCCAAACAGGCGCGGATGCGGTTTTTCTGTCGGGTGGCTATCCGGAACTTTATGCAGAGCAGTTAGCGCAGAATGATGTATTTTTGAACGGAATTCGCGGCTTTGACGGCGCGGTTTACGGGGAATGCGGGGGGTATATGGTGCTGGGTGACAGCCTGACAGATGCCAGCGGCCACAGCCACAAAATGCTGGGATTACTGCCGGTTTCCACCAGCTTTGCCGAGCGAAAACTGCATTTGGGGTACCGGAACCTGACCGCGCTGGCTGGGCCATTTAAAGGGCAAAACCTGAAAGCACATGAATTTCATTACGCCACAATCACTGAACAATCGACCACGGGCCGGTTATTTACCGCATCGGATTCGCTAAATCATAATCTTGGCCAGATGGGCCATATCAGGGGCAATATTTCAGGGTCGTTTGCCCATATTATTTGCTAAGTTTTTGTTCGCGCATAAAGGTATAAACCCCCGTCGCTACCACAATAGCACTGCCCAGCAGCATCCAGAAATCGGGCTGATCATCAAACACAAACATGCTGAGCGGAATCGCCCAGAGCAGCGCGGTATAGCGAAACGGCGCGACGAAACTGACCTCGCCCAAGCGCATTGTCATCACCGCAAACTGATAGCCGCCCATTAGCGCCAGCGCCGAGCCAAAAAGATAGGTGATTTCTTGAGTGCTGACGGGCTGCCATTCAGCGCCAAGCGACATCACAAAACCCATTACCATGATCATCCCCGCCGTAAAGCCCGCCACAAATGTTGAGGGCACATCAGGCGACAAACGCCGCGTGATCAGGTCTCGTAACGTCACGAATGCCACCGCCGCAATGGCGTAAAACGCATAAATATCAAACCCGCCGGTGCCGGGCCGCACGATCAGCAGCACACCAATAAAACCAACCAAAATCGCCAGATAACGCCGCCAGCCAACGGGTTCACGCAAAAAAACTGCCGCAGCCAGCGTGATCGACAAAGGCAAAGCCTGCATGATGGCGGTGATATTGGCCAAAGGCATATGGTAAAGCGCCGATAAAAAACAAATGGTTGCGCCAATTTCGGCGGCTGTGCGAATGGTAATTACCACTGCGTCTTTGCGGTCTGGAAAATAAACCAAACCACCGCGCCAAGCGGCAAAAATACCGATCAAAACCGTAACCATAACACCCCGCACCGCGATCACTTGAAAAAACCCCATGCCATCGCCGGTCAGCTTCATGAACATGTCGGAAATCACAAATCCGGCCATGCTGCCCACCATCAGGGTTGCGCTTTTCATATTGGTTGAGAGCGGCATTATTTTAATCCCGCCGCCTTGCGCCGCTCCGCGATTTTTCCGTCTCGATAGAGCATATTATAGGTGTCAAACGGGATGATCCCCTGATCGAGCGTAACAAAATGCACGCACGACCGTTTGACCCGCGCGATACAGAAATTATACGGATCTAGAAATTCCGAGATTACCACGCGAAACAGGTTTTCATAAGTAATGGATTGCGGCGCCTCGATCTGTGGCAAACAACACAGCAACGCATCAAGCCTATGAGCCTGGTTTTCATCATTGGTAGACAGCGAGAAAAAATCAAAAATGCGTTCTTTGAGTGCGGGATATTTTTCAAATGTCACCGCATTGGGGATTTCGGAAATAATGGCTTCTTTAGGGATAAACGAGGTGATGGGCACGATATTTTGGCCGTTGCGCAAGGCATATCCGATGGAAATAGACTCAGGGTTACACGGCAGCGGAATCATATCGCTGGCGTTAAACGCAGTGTTGCCCTCAATGATACTGCGGCGAATATCCGATAGCAAAATACGGGTTTCGTTGAGATCCACCCCCTCAATCCGGCCTGAGGCTTGAATGGGCTGGAATGTTACGCCGCGCACACATTTCCATTGCAGTCCGTGGTTTATAATATCGGAAATCTCGTCGTCATTCACACCTTTTTTGATCACCGCAACCAATGTGGTCGGGATATTATGCCGTTCAAGGTTTTTCAGGGCCTGCTCACGGATTTTCTGCAAATCCGCGCCGCCAGTATCTTTGAGCGCGTCAGGTTTCAGCGAATCAAGCTGCAAATAGACCTCAAACCCCTCACCCAACGCCGCCAATTCAGCCACAAAAACCGGATCGCGCGCAATGCGTAACCCATTGGTATTCAGCATTACATGGCGAATAGGTTTGCTCATCGTTAGTTTCAAAACATCAATAATTTGTGGGTGAATTGTGGGTTCACCGCCGGAAATTTGCACCAAATCCGGCTCGCCTTCGCTCTCGACCAGAATATCCAGCATTTTTTCAATCTGTTTCAGGGTTTTTGTACCGGTTTTTGCCGAGCTGAAATTAGCAAAATGCACGGGGTATGTCAGGTTGCTAACCTCGTTAATTTCTATGATCGCAAGGCAGGAATGCTGTTCATGATCAGGGCAAAGCCCGCAATCATAGGGGCAGCCATAATCGGTTTTGGTTTGTGGATAAAGCGGCATATCGCCGGGTTTCAGGTAATCCTTAACCGTCAGGTAATATTCAGCATCGTTTGACACAAGCGTTTTTTGCACGCCATGTTTGCGACAGCGTTTTTGATAATAAATCTCATTACCCTCGCGGATAATTTTGGCTGGCACCAACCCCATGCATTTTTCGCACATAGACGTGGTTTGCCCCAGAAAAACATAAGGCGTTACACGGCGAATGGTGTGGTCTGCCTCCGGCTGAGAAATATCATGCATATTCCGTATCCTATTAAAACTTAGCAACAAATGTAAAAATATTAAATGGCCCAAGGAGGGAGCCGTAGGGTTTTAGAAATTCCCATACGAACCTTTGCGCACCGTACCAGATACACATTAAATAGAAACCATATTTCCTGAAAAACCCGGGGGTTGAATCGCCTTAAGGCCAGCGCGCCGGTGGATTGTTTTGCATCCGTGAATTTCCTGGATATTGCGACCGTAAGAATCGGGCCGATCAAAGCCCCGGGGAGCGACCTTCCAACGCCGTCCAAGGCCATCATTGCTGCCGGCCCACAGATTAAGCGTGCCAAACACAAAATAAAACAGGAGTAATAAATGTTACTTTTTTATTGCTGCAAATTTAGGAAAGAACAACAGCGCAAAAAAAAGGCCGAGCAAAGCTCGGCCCAAGTCCAACAGGGAGGTATGAAACAA
>CAZCDC010000132.1:0-4101 GCA_964497195.1 uncultured Rhodobacterales bacterium
CCATCGTGAACAGCATAAACACCATCGCATAGATCGGCATTCGCACCACCAATCCCCCATAAGCATCAATTTCTCGCGTGTGCATACGTTCATAAATCGTGCCAACCGCCAAAAACAGCGCCGCTGAGATAAACCCGTGGCTGATCATTTGAAAAATCGACCCGTCCAGCCCTTGTTTGTTAAAGGTAAATATCCCCATGGTCACAAAACCCATATGCGCCACCGAGGAATAGGCGATCAGCTTTTTCATATCGGTCTGCACCAAGGCCACCAAAGATGTATAAATGATCGCAATCACCGACAGGGCAAAAACAAAATCCTGCATGTGGAAACTGGCAATCGGAAACATTGGCAGACTAAACCGCAAAAACCCGTAACCGCCCATTTTTAGCAATATCGCCGCCAGCACCATAGACCCAGCGGTAGGCGCCTGAACATGGGCATCGGGCAGCCATGTATGCACCGGCCACATTGGCATTTTGACAGCAAACGAGGCAAAAAACGCCAGCCACATCAGGGTTTGTAATCCGCCGACAATCTGCATACCCAATAATGAGAAAGTATCGGAATTAAACTGATGGGTCAGCAAGGTCGGAATATCGGTAGTGCCAGACTCTAGCCACATCGCGATCATCGCAATCAGCATCAGAACCGAGCCAAACAGCGTATAAAGGAAAAATTTGAACGACGCATAAACCCGTTCCTTGCCCCCCCAAATACCGATAATCAGGAACATCGGAATAAGGCCAGCCTCAAAAAATACATAGAACAGGAACAGATCAAGCGATACAAAAACCCCGATCATCAGGGATTCCAGCACCAGAAACGCAATCATGTATTCCTTGACCCGGTTTTCAACTTTCCAACTGGCACCAATAACAATTGGCATCAACAAAGTGGTCAGCATCACAAACAGGATCGAAATACCGTCAACACCCATTTTATAGGTCAATCCACCAATCCAGTCGGCTTCTTCAACCATCTGAAAATCGGAATTCGCCGGATCAAACTGGAACAGAATTCCAAGCGACGCAAGAAAGGTCACAACCGTAACCGCCAGCGCCACTCGTTTGGCATTCAGCACAGCAACCGCATCATCACCGCGCAGAAAAATCAGCAAAACAGCCGCGCCGATCATCGGTAGAAATGTCACAAGGGACAGAATATTATCCATTTACTGCGCCCCTCGTGTCATCACAAACCAGGTTAATATTGCACCAACGCCGATAATCATCGCAAAGGCATAGGTAAACACATATCCAGATTGCCACCGGCTCGCGAGCCGGGTCAGCCACGGAATAAGCCCCATCGCCAAACCATTCAGCGCGCCATCAATAACCTTACCGTCACCCTTTTTCCAAAGAAACGTGCCAAGACGTTTAAGAGGATTCACAATAAGCGCGTCATATAGCTCATCAAAATACCATTTATTTAGCAGAAACGTATACAGCCCGTGATGTTGTTTTGCCAAAGCCTTGGGCGCATCCGTATTACGAATATAGAAATAATACGCCAGTAAAAACCCGCCAACCATCGCCACAAAAGGCGAGACCTTTACCCAGTTGGCAACATAATGCGCATCATGGATCACGGTGTTGGTTTCGTGGTTGTTATAAATCGCCGCAGCAAACCATTCGCCGATATTGTCGCCAAAGAAATCAGGATACCAAAGCATTCCGGCAAAGGATGCACCAATCGCCAAAACCAGCAGCGGGATCAGCATCACCAGCGGCGATTCATGGGCGTGATCATGGGTATGCTTGTCGCCCCTTGGCGCGCCGTAAAATGTCATAAACATCAAACGCCAGCTATAAAAAGAGGTCATCGCCGCAGAGGTCACCAGCATATAAAACGCATAGCTACCCGCTGCTGTGCCCGCCGCAAAGGTGCTTTCGATTATGGCGTCTTTTGATAAAAACCCGGCAAAACCAATAGTGGTTAGCGGAATGCCAACGCCGGTAATGGCCAAAGTGCCGATCATCATCGCCCAGAATGTTTTGGGGATTTTGTGACGCAAACCGCCATATTTCCGCATGTCCTGTTCGTGGTGCATGGCCGTAATTACCGACCCCGCCCCAAGAAACAACATCGCTTTGAAAAACGCATGGGTAAACAGATGAAAAACCGCAACCTGATATGCCCCAACTCCGGCGGCCGCAAACATATAGCCAAGCTGCGACATGGTTGAATAGGCAATCACCCGTTTGATGTCATTTTGAACCAGCCCGATGGTGGCCGCAACAAACGCTGTGGTTGCGCCAACATAAGTAACAAATGCCAAGGTGCCCGGCGCATATTCAAATACCGGCGACATGCGCGCCACCAGAAATACACCCGCCGTAACCATGGTGGCGGCATGGATCAGGGCCGAAACAGGCGTCGGGCCTTCCATCGCATCGGGCAGCCATGTATGCAAAAATAATTGTGCTGATTTACCCATGGCGCCAATAAACAGCAGCAAGGTCAATATGCCCGCCGCATTCATGGTAAAGCCAAGGAATTCCATTTTGACCTCAGCCAAATGATGCGCCTGCGCAAAAACATCGTCCAGATTGATACTATCGGTCATCAAGAACAGGCCAAAGATACCCAGAACAAAGCCAAAATCACCAACACGGTTTACAATAAATGCCTTCATCGCGGCGGCATTGGCGCTTGGCTTGCGATAATAAAACCCGATCAAAAGATAGGAGGCAACACCAACACCTTCCCAGCCAAAGAACATCTGTAACAGGTTGTCAGAGGTCACCAGCATCAGCATGGTAAAGGTGAAAAAGCTCAAATACGCAAAGAAACGTGGCAAATAGCTCTCGCCCTCACGCCATTGCGGGTCGTCTTTCATGTAGCCGATAGAATACAGATGCACGAGCGCCGACACGGTTGTCACCACAACCAGCATAATTTGGGTAAGGCGATCCATGCGAATAGCCCAATCCACCGACATGCTGCCGCTTTCCAGCCAGCGCATGATGGTGATGGTTTCTGCGACCTCATAATGATTGAAAAACACAATCCAAGAAAGGAATGCCGACAGGAACAACAGCCCTGTGGCTACATATTGCGCATTTTTCTCACCAATCAAACGCCAGCCAAAACCGGCGATAAGCGCGCCAACCAGCGGCGCAAATAGGATAATTACCGGCATGATTTACCCCTTCATCACGTTAACGTCTTCGACGTCAATCGTGCCACGGTTTCGGAAGAATATAACAAGAATGGCCAAACCAATCGCGGCCTCGGCCGCCGCCACAGTTAAAATAAACAGCGTAAATATCTGCCCGACCAAATCACCAAGATGAACAGAAAACGCCACCATATTGATATTAACGGCCAGCAGCATCAACTCGATCGACATCAAAATAACAATGATGTTTTTGCGATTCAGGAATATCCCGAATATGCCGATCACAAACAGAATTGCGGCGACAGTTAAGTAATGTTCAAGTCCTATGCTCATGTCAATTATCACCCGATAGTTGTTCTGTAGCGTCAATAATTCTAGCGGCCTGCAACCGTGCCCAGTTTTCGCTGGCCATATATTTGCACGCACATTCCTGCGCTAGATTGTTTTGTCTGGTCTCAGCCCAGACAAAATCGGTCAGGACGATATCGCTTATCCATGCTTGCAGGGTTTCCAGACCGTTTTTGCTGGTAAAAACCTCAGCAAGCTCAGTCAGTTCACGGCCCACACCTAGCCACTGTATTTGCTGATCTTCACAATGCATTATGGAGAATGGCTGCACCTTGTCGCCAGTATCCTTTGGCTCATTGTTAAGCGATATGGTTATTTCATCCATATGAACCATCATCGCAACCGTGGTGGAGACTGGCGCAACGAAAAACTCAAATAGCTCTCTATTGGCATCGGATAGCACACAGGTTTCCATCCCTTGAATTGGTGTTTCCTGCACAATTCTGGGCACTTCGAACCCGCCAAACGCAACCAGCGGAGTCGCCAGCGCGGGCAACGGCGCAAGCAATGTCAAAACCGATACAAACCAAAGACGCATCCTCATATGCCCTGCCCCGGTTTTACGTCAATCATCTCAACGGCTTTGTCTGCGTCGCGGTAAATCTGTTCCACAATATCCTGGCGTTTAA
>CAZCDC010000133.1:0-4089 GCA_964497195.1 uncultured Rhodobacterales bacterium
CTGGGTAGATGCCCAAAACACCTTGCGCGACCGGCTGGAAAACACCGGCATGTATTCCAAAACCGACGAACATTCCGCTTGTGGCGTTGGTCTTGTGGTGGCGATTGATGGCAAGCCGCGACGTGAAGTTGTTGAACACGGTATTTCTGCTTTGCAGGCCATTTGGCATCGCGGTGCGGTGGATGCCGATGGCAAAACCGGCGATGGCGCGGGGATATTGGTGCAAATTCCGGTGCCTTTCTTTCAGGAGCAAGTAGAGCGCACCGGCCATACCCATGGCGATGAAATGCTGGCTGTGGGCATGGTGTTTTTACCGCGCACAAATTTTAGCGCACAGGAATCCTGTCGGACAATCGTTGAAACCGAAGTTTTGCGCATGGGCTATTATATCTATGGCTGGCGGCATGTGCCGGTTGATATTTCCTGCCTTGGTGAAAAGGCCAATGCAACCCGCCCCGAGGTGGAGCAAATTTTGATTTCCAATTCCAAGGGCGTGGACGAGGAAACATTTGAGCGCGAGCTTTATGTGATCCGCCGCCGGATCGAAAAGGCGGCGGCTTTGATCAATGAATTTTATATTTGCTCAATGTCGTGCAGGTCTGTGATTTACAAGGGCATGATGCTGGCCGAACAGGTTGCGGTATTTTACCCCGACCTGATGGATGAACGGTTCAAATCAGCCTATGCGATTTATCATCAGCGGTATTCAACCAACACTTTCCCGCAATGGTGGCTGGCGCAGCCTTTTCGGATGTTGGCGCATAATGGCGAGATCAATACCCTGAAGGGCAATGTCAACTGGATGAAAAGCCATGAGATTCGCATGGCGAGCGCAGCATTTGGCGATACAGCCGAGGATATCAAGCCGGTGGTGGCGGCGGGCAGCTCCGATTCCGCCGCGCTTGATTCGGTGTTTGAGGTGATGGTGCGGGCTGGGCGTTCGGCGCCAATGGTCAAAACAATGCTGATCCCCGAAAGCTGGTCAAACACAGCAACCGCAATTCCCAAGGCGTGGCAGGATATGTATTCCTATTGCAACGCTGTGATGGAACCGTGGGATGGCCCTGCGGCTTTGGCGATGACCGATGGCCAATGGGTTTGTGCGGGGCTTGACCGTAATGGCCTGCGCCCGATGCGGTATGTTGTAACCAATGACGGGCTGTTGATTGCTGGGTCCGAGGCCGGAATGGTGCCGATCAAGGAAGCTAATATTATTGAAAAAGGCGCGCTTGGGCCGGGGCAGATGATTGCTGTTGATACGGTTGAGGGCAAATTATGGCATGATGTCGAGCTGAAAAACATGCTGGCTGCCAGCCGGCCATTTTCCGAATGGGCCAGCAAAATCACGGTGCTGGAAGATTTGGGGGATGATATCACTGCCAAGGTGGTTTTTAGCGGTGGTGAGCTGCGCAAACGCCAGATCGCGGCGGGGTATACGCTTGAGGAACTGGAGAATATCCTGCATCCAATGGCCGAGGATAGCAAAGAAACGCTGGCCTCGATGGGCGATGATACCCCCAGCGCGGTATTGTCGGAAAAATACCGCCCGCTTAGCCATTTCTTTCGCCAGAATTTCAGTCAGGTCACCAACCCGCCGATAGATAGCCTGCGCGAATATCGGGTGATGAGCCTGAAAACACGGTTTGGCAATTTGAAAAACGTGTTGGATCAATCGACCGATCAAACCGAGACATTGCTGCTGGAAACCCCGTTTGTTTCCAACGCGCGCTTTGTTGAGATGATCAAATATTTTGGGGATACCGCCGTGGAGATCGACTGCACATTTCCGCGAGATAACACCAATGGCTTGCAAGATGCCCTAACCCGGGTGCGGCTAGAGGCCGAGGAAGCCGTGCGCGCGGGGGCCACGCATTTAATACTGACGGACGAATATCAAAATGAAACCACGGTGCCGATGCCGATGATTCTGGCAAATTCGGCTGTGCATAGCTGGTTAACCGCAAAGGGTTTGCGGACGTTTACCTCCATCAACGTGCGCTCGGCTGAATGTGTTGATCCGCAATATTTCGCGGTATTGATCGGCGGCGGTGCCACAACTGTGAATGCCTATTTGGCAGAGGACAGCTTGGCCGATCGCGTTAATCGCGGCTTGCTGGAAATGTCTCATTCCGACGCGGTTGATAATTACCGCGAGGCCATTAACCAAGGCCTGCTGAAAATCATGTCCAAAATGGGTATTTCGGTTATTTCATCCTATCGTGGAGGCTTGAATTTTGAGGCGGTTGGCCTGTCACGCGCCATGGTATCTGAATATTTTCCCGGCATGATCAGCCGAATTTCCGGCATTGGTGTGGCGGGCATTCAGACAAAAATCAGCGAGGTCCATGCCAAAGGCTGGCTGTCCGGCACCGATGTTTTGCCGATTGGCGGGTTTTATAAATTGCGCAAATCCGGCGAGACCCATGCGTGGGGTGCCTCCAATATGCACCTGCTGCAATCCGCCTGTGATCGCAATTCCTATGATCTGTGGAAGCAATATTCCAAATTGATGCAATCAGCCCCGCCGATCCATCTGCGCGATTTGCTTGATTTCAAACCAAACGCTGCGCCAATTTCTGTGGACGAGGTGGAAAGCATCACCACCATCCGCAAACGCTTTGTAACCCCGGGCATGTCGCTGGGTGCGCTGTCGCCCGAGGCCCACAAAACCCTGAATGTCGCGATGAATCGCATTGGCGCAAAATCCGATTCAGGCGAGGGTGGCGAAGACCCCGCCCATTTTGTGCCCGAAGCCAATGGCGATAATCCCTCCGCGAAAATCAAACAGGTGGCCTCGGGGCGATTTGGCGTAACCGCCGAATATCTGAACCAATGCGAGGAGCTGGAAATCAAGGTCGCCCAAGGCGCAAAACCCGGCGAGGGCGGGCAATTACCGGGCATCAAGGTTACCGCATTAATTGCGCGGCTGCGCCATTCCACCGAGGGCGTGACGTTGATTTCGCCACCGCCACACCACGATATTTACAGTATCGAGGATTTGGCCCAGCTTATTTATGACCTCAAACAGATCAATCCGCGCGCCAAGGTTTGTGTAAAACTTGTGGCGCAATCGGGCGTTGGCACCATTGCCGCTGGTGTGGCCAAGGCCAAGGCCGATGTTATTCTGATTTCGGGCCATAATGGCGGCACGGGCGCATCGCCTGCGACCAGCATTAAATATGTAGGCCTGCCGTGGGAAATGGGCCTAACCGAAGCGCATCAGGTATTGGCCATGAATGATTTGCGAGACCGCGTGACGCTGCGCACCGATGGTGGTTTGCGCACAGGGCGCGATATTGTGATGGCGGCCATGATGGGCGCCGAGGAATATGGCATTGGCACTGCGGCACTGATCGCGATGGGCTGTATAATGGTTCGGCAGTGCCAGTCCAACACCTGTCCTGTGGGCATTTGCGTGCAAGATGAACGGCTGCGCAAGAAATTCACTGGGTCAGCGGATAAAGTGGTTAACTTGATTACGTTTTATGCCCAAGAGGTCCGCGAGGTGTTGGCCAGCATTGGCGCGCGCTCATTGAATGAGGTGATTGGTCGTGCGGATTTGCTGACACAAGTATCGCGCGGCGCGGCGCATCTGGATGATCTGGATTTGAACCCGATGTTGATTTCTGTCGATGAGGGCCATGATATTATTTATGACCGCGCGCGCAAACGCCAATCGGTTAAGCCAACGCTGGATAAGTTGATCATGCGTGACGCTGATCCGTTTTTTAAGGACGGCGAAAAAATGCAGCTTTCCTATGCGGTGCAAAACACCCATCGCACCATTGGCGCGCGGGTTTCCAGCCATATCGTCAAACGGTTCGGGATGCGCAATTCCCTTCAGGAAAACCATCTGTCGATCAAGCTTTCCGGTTCGGCTGGGCAATCTTTGGGCGCATTTGCCGTGCAGGGGTTAAAAATCGAAGTCTCCGGCGATGCCAATGATTACGTTGGCAAAGGCCTGTCGGGCGGGGTGATTGTGATAAAACCGCCGCTGAACTCGCCGCTGGTGGCGGCTGAAAATACCATCATCGGCAACACGGTTCTTTACGGCGCCACCGACGGCAAACTGTTTGCCAATGGCCGCGC
>CAZCDC010000134.1:0-1485 GCA_964497195.1 uncultured Rhodobacterales bacterium
TTTAATACCCTTGCGGTGGAATGTGTGGCGGCGCCTGATGCGGCATTAATCCCTCGCGTTCCGGGCCTGTCGGACGAGGTGTTTATCCATGACGGCACCATGACAAAACGCGAGGTGCGCGCCGCAACTTTGGCCAAATTAATGCCGATGCGCGGCGCGTTATTGTGGGATGTCGGCACCGGCTGTGGTTCGGTTGCGGTGGAATGGATGCGCTCGGCGCGTTATGCCAGCGCCATTGGCATTGAACCCCGCGCAGATCGGCGCACCATGGCGGCGGATAATGCACAGGCATTGGGGGTTCCGGCATTGCAATTGATTGACGGCCAAGTGCCAGAGGCACTTAACGGACTGGCTCCGCCAGACGCCATTTTTATTGGTGGCGGCCTGTCGCGTGATACATTTCAGGCATGTTGGTTGGCGCTGCGGCCTTTGGGGCGGCTGGTGGCCAATGCGGTGACATTGGAATCCGAGGCGCTTTTGGGGGAGCTATACAAAGAATTCGGCGGTGATCTGGTGCAAATCGCCGTAAATCGGGCTGAACCATTGGGCCAGCTTACCAGTTGGAAGCCTCTGCGCCCCGTTACTCAATGGAGCCTGATCAAGCGATGAGCGGAAAATTATACGGCATTGGTCTTGGCCCCGGAGACCCGGAATTGATGACCCTTAAGGCCCACCGCCTGATCAAAGCAGCGGGGGTGGTCGCATACCCGACTTTGGCTGGCGCAGAAAGTTTTGCGCGCGCGATTGCGGCGGATACCATTGCGGCAGATGCGATCGAGATTAAAATTGACATCCCGATGACCGTGGCGCGCGAACCGGCGCAGGCGGCCTATGATATTGGCGCAGCCGCAATCGCCAAACACCTGACGGCAGGCCACGATGTGGTGGTTCTGTGCGAAGGCGACCCGTTTTTCTACGGCTCATTCATGTATCTTTTCAGTCGATTATCTGACCGGTTCGAAACCGAAATCATCCCCGGCGTGACATCAATTACTGCTTGTGCGGCAGTGGCTGGCAAGCCGCTTTCGGCCCGAAATGAAGTTCTGACAATTATCCCCGGCCCGCTGGACGATTCCGAAATGCGCAGCCGCATAGAGGCCGCCGGTTCCGTTGCCATTATGAAAGTCGGGCGTCATTTGGGCCGCATTCGTGCCTTGCTGGACGATATGCATTTGTCAGCGCGCGCCACATTTATCGCGCGCGCCAGCCTGCCATCGCAGCAAGTGCTGAGCTTGGAGCGCGCGCCTGATCCAGCACCCTATTTCTCGATGATCCTTATTACGAAAGGCCAAGATCCGTGGCTGAATTAACCCCGATTGTCCTGTGCCTTTCTCGCGCCGGATACAAAACCGCGCGCCGTGTGGCGGATGCGCTAAATGCGCCGCTGCATGGCCGCGAGGGGCGTGTGGAAAATGCTGATGCCTATTTTCCCAACGCGCTCGACCATACCCGTATGCTGTTTCAGGCCGGTCATCCGGTGATCGG
>CAZCDC010000134.1:1585-4043 GCA_964497195.1 uncultured Rhodobacterales bacterium
TGGCCAATCCAGACGCCGCCAAAGATGCAATGATGGCCATGCTTTCGGGGCAAAAACCCATCATTGAGGGCGAAAACATTTGGGATTTGGAGGCTGGTGACGGGCCGGTCCGGCTGGTTGCGTCCGAAGCTCCGATTGCGGACACACCGCTGACGCTGGCCTATCATCCGCAACAATTTGCGCTGGGCCTTGGCTGTGCGCGCGGCTGTTCTGTGGATGAAATGTGGGAGCTGGTGCAGGAAAACCTGTCATCCGCAAATATCGCACCCCAAGCCATTGCTTGTGTTGCCTCGTTGGACCTAAAGGCGGATGAGCCGGCAATGATCGAGGTTGCCAAACGGCTAAACGTGCCGTTTCGGGTTTTTGATGCGCCAGCACTGGAGGCAGAAACCCCACGGCTTGCCAATCCGTCCGAGGTGGTTTTTGGTGAGGTTGGGTGTCACGGTGTTTCCGAAGCCGCCGCCTTGGCGATTGCCGGATCGAGCGGTGTTTTGGCGGTTGAAAAACAAAAAACCGCCAATGCCACCTGTGCGATTGCCCGTGCGCCGCACCCGATTATTGATCTGGCAGGCCGTTCGCGCGGTAAACTTGCCATTATCGGTATTGGCCCCGGCCAGCATAGCTGGCGCACGCCCGAGGCCAGTATGTTGGTGGCCGAGGCCGAGGAACTGGTTGGATATGGGCTATATATTGATATTCTTGGCCCCTTGGCATTTGGCAAAAAACGCACGGATTTTCCATTGGGCGGCGAAGAAGACCGCTGCCGGTATGCGCTGGAACAGGCTGGAAAAGGCCATAACGTGGCGTTGGTTTGTTCGGGTGATGCGGGCATTTACGCCATGGGCGCGTTGGTGTTTGAATTGTTGGACCGTGGGGTGGATGCGCTGGGCGTATCGGATGCTGCGCGGCGTATCGAGGTGGTTTCGGCCCCCGGTGTCTCGGCACTTCAGGGCGCTGCGGCGCGGGCCGGCGCACCTTTGGGGCATGATTTTTGTGCGATTTCATTGTCTGATTTGCTGACGCCTCGTGCTGATATTATCAAACGCCTAAAAGCCGCCGCCGAGGGGGATTTTGTGATTGCATTCTATAACCCTGTTTCAAAACGCCGCCGCACTTTGCTGGCTGAGGCGCGGGATATTTTACTGCAACATCGACCAAAAGATACGCCTGTTATGCTGGCCAGCAGCCTCGGGCGGCCCGAGGAATTTGTGCGCTATGTGCATTTGAAAGATTTGCAGGTTGATGATGTGGATATGCTGACCGTTGTTCTGGTTGGGTCCAGTCATTCAAAGCTGGCGCAACTGGGCGAAGGGCCGCGCATGTATACGCCGCGCGGGTATGCGCGCAAAATAGACGGAGACCTGTCGTGATTACGGGATTTGAGTATTTAAGAAACAAAGAAATTAGGGGGCTTCTATGATTGTTCATTTTATCGGTGCTGGGCCGGGGGACCCTGATTTGATTACCATCAAAGGGCGGCGGTTGATTGAGGAATGTCCGGTTTGCCTTTATGCAGGGTCGCTGGTGCCCGAGGCTGTCGTGGCATTCACCCCCAAAGGCGCGCGGGTTTTGGATACAGCGCCAATGACGCTGGATGATACCCACCGCGAAATTATGGAAGCCCATGCGCGCGGGCAAGACGTGGCGCGGGTGCATTCCGGTGATCCGGCGCTTTATGGCGCAATCGCTGAGCAAATCCGGCGACTGAAGGCTGATGGTATTCCTTATGACATCACGCCGGGCGTTTCGGCCTATAGTGCAGCAGCGGCGGCCATGGGGCAGGAGCTGACCATTCCGGAAATTGCCCAAAGCATAATTTTAACCCGCATGTCGATGAAATCAACCGATATGCCACCGCGTGAAACATTGGAGAATTTTGGTAAGACCGGCGCGACCTTGGTTATCCATCTGGCCATTCGTAATTTGCGCGAAATCGAGCGTCAGCTGGCCCCGCATTACGGTGCGGATTGTGCTGTGGTAGTGGCGTATCGCGTGGGTTGGCCGGACGAGATGATACTTCGTGGCACCTTGTCAAACATTCGCCTGAAAGTGCGCGCCGAGAAAATCACCCGCACCGCGTTGATATTTATCGGCCCTGCATTGGCCAATATTGAAGATTTTAAGGATTCGGCTTTGTATGATCCAAAAATTCCACATGTTTTGCGGCCAAGGGTGTTGGTGTGATTGAATTTGCCAAAGGCTCTGTTTGGCTGGTAGGCGCAGGGCCGGGCGACCCGGGATTGCTGACGCTGCACGCGGTCGATGCGCTGAAACAAGCGGATGTGATTATCTTTGATGCTTTGGTTAATGACGCGGTTTTAAGCTGGGCAAAACCGGAGGCCACACGGATTTGTGCAGGGAAACGTGGCGGTAAGCCTTCGCCTAAACAACCAGAAATCACCGCAATGCTGATTAAATTTGCGCGGGCCGGAAAACGGGTTTTGCGCCTGAAAGGCGG
>CAZCDC010000135.1:0-4002 GCA_964497195.1 uncultured Rhodobacterales bacterium
AATATGGATGAGATCACCTTGATTGACTATGATTTCACTCTGTACGGATCGTCGGCTGAACGCCGTCGTTTGTTGGCAAAGTGGGATGACGAAATCTCAACCTTGCCGCAATAAAACGTGGCATCGTCAACCAAAACACTTTCCCAGCCGATCCTGATTTTCTGGATTGTGGTCGGCTGGGCCGGGTTTCTGCTGCTGCCATGGTATTTGGTGGACGGCGGGTTATTTTCCTTTAAATGGCTGGTTGACGGTTATCCTTTTGATAAAAATTATGCGCCAGCGGTGTTTTTGATTGGGCAGGGGGAGAAGCTATGGCTGACCCCGTTGCTGATACCGCTGGCCATGCCTTTATTTGTGTTTCGACGATCCAAAACGGATCCGATTTACGCCAAAGTGCTGATTTTGGCGGGCGTAATTGGCTTTAGCTGGCTCATGATTCAAGGCTTTAGCATTGGTATTCGCGGTTGGAGCTATGATTGGCTGACCGACGCGTTTGGCAAGCTGAATGGGCGGCAATTCGGCATGGGCTTTGGCGGTATGTTGGTCGCCAGCTCGTTTCTGTTTATCCTCACCCAAGGCATCGCGGCGCGGGGCGCCATTAACGGCGATGTTTTTGTTGTCAGCGCCATTGGTTTCATTATTGCCATCGTTGGCGCGTTTGTATTTTTCCCGATTATGAACATGCTGGCCTCGGCGTTTATTACCGAGGACGGGTCTTATTCGATCTTGGTTTTTGCCAGCAAATTTTTTGATGACCGAATATGGGGCCTTGGCTGTGTATTTGGACCAGCAAAATGCGGCGTTGCATGGAATTCGTTATTCTTGGCGCTTTGCGTTGGCTTTTTGACCACAGTTCTGGGGCTGATATTTGCGTTGGTTGTCACGCGGTCCGGTTTCAAATATCGCCGCGCAGTGCGGGCATTAACCATTCTGCCGATCATCACCCCACCCTTTGTGATCGGCCTTGCGTTGATCTTGATGTTTGGTCTGTCAGGGTCGGTCACGCAGTTCTTTGCGGATCTGTTTAATATTCCGGCCACGCGCTGGTTGTATGGTTTGCCGGGCATAATGATTGCGCAGGTTCTGGCCTATACGCCGATTGCGTTTTTGGTGTTGATTGGCGTGGTTGAAGGTGTCAGCCCGTCAATGGAGGAAGCTGCGCAGACCCTGCGTGCATCCCGTTGGCAAGTATTCAAAACCGTGACATTGCCGCTGATCCGGCCCGGATTGGCCAATGCATTTTTGCTGGGCTTTATTGAAAGCATGGCTGATTTTGGCAATCCGCTGATTTTGGGCGGCAATTATGATGTGCTCTCGACCGAGATTTTCTTTGCCATCGTGGGTGCGCAATACGACCAAGGCCGCGCGGCGGTGCTGGCGATTGTGTTGCTTGGCTTTACCCTGACAGCGTTTTACGCACAGCGCAAATGGCTGGGTAAAAAATCATATACGACGGTGTCGGGCAAAGGTGATAGCGGCGTGCATCCGTTGATGCCGCGCGCGTTGTCCATTCCGGTTTTGGTGATTGCAGGGATTTGGTCAGCGTTTACCGTAATTATTTACGGCATGATTATCTATGGCAGCATGGTGATGCTGTGGGGCGTGGATAACTCATTGACCTTTAAGCATTATGTCACCGCGTTCTCGGTCAGGATTTCTGAAAAAGGCTGGCAATGGACAGGGTCGGCTTGGGACAGTTTTTTCACGACAATCCAGATTGCCGCCATTGCTGCGCCGCTTACAGCCGCGATTGGATTGTTAACCGCATATTTGCTGACGCGACAGAATTTCAGGGGCAAAAATGCGTTTGAATTTGGCACGATGTTATCGTTTGCCATTCCGGGCACGGTGATTGGCGTTAGTTATATTCTGGCGTTTAATGTGCCGCCGCTGGAACTGACGGGCACGGGTGTTATTCTGGTGCTGAGCTTCATTTTCCGCAACATGCCGGTGGGTGTGCGGGCAGGGATCGCGTCCATGTCGCAGCTTGATAAATCGCTGGACGAGTCCTCTTTGACTTTGGGGGCCAACAGTTGGCAGACTTTCCGAAGGGTTATTTTGCCGCTGCTAAAACCGGCCATTCTGGCGGCGCTTGTGTATAGTTTTGTGCGGGCAATGACTGCGATTTCAGCGGTGATTTTCTTGGTATCCGCCAAATACAATATGGCCACCGCGTATATTATCGGGCGGGTTGAAAATAATGATTACGGGCTGGCGATTGCCTATTCAACCACATTGATATTCGTGATGTTATCAGCAGTTGGATTGCTGCAAATAATGGTGGGCCGTACAAAAATAGGGCGTCGCACACGCGACAAAAAGGGGTAGATCATGGCAGAGATTAACAGCAAAGCCGCAACCGTTAGTTTTCGCAATGTCACTAAAATCTATGGCAGCGACGTGACCGCGATTGATAATATTAATCTGGAGATTGAGGCCGGAAAACTGGTGACGTTGCTTGGGCCCTCGGGCTGCGGGAAAACCACCACTTTGCGTATGATTGCGGGGCTGGAAATGGCCACAAAGGGGCAGATATTCATTGGTGACAAGGATGTGACGATGCTGCCCGCCACCGACCGTGATGTGTCGATGGTGTTTCAGTCATACGCGCTTTTCCCCCATATGACGGTATTGGAAAACGTGTCTTACGGGCTTGGATTTTCCGGGTTCAAAAAACCCGAAGCACGCGAGCGCGCCTATGCAGGGTTGGAATTGGTCGGGCTGAATGGGTATGGTGACCGCTTGCCAAGCGCATTATCCGGCGGCCAACAACAACGGGTTGCTGTGGCACGCGCCTTGGTGCTGGAACCGCAGGTTTTGCTGTTTGACGAACCACTATCAAATCTTGATGCCAAACTGCGCCGCCAAGTGCGAGAGGAAATCCGTGAAATTCAACAAAATCTTGGGCTGACGGTGGTTTACGTGACCCATGATCAAGAAGAAGCCTTGGCTGTTTCCGATGATATTGTGGTCATGCGCAACGCGGCGATTGCCCAAATGGGCACACCGCGCCAGTTATACGACACGCCTGCTGACACGTTTGTGGCCGACTTTATCGGCGAGGCAAACCTGTTGCCCTGTGAGGTTACGGCCATTAACGGCGAGATTGCCGATGTGATACTGGGTGATTTCCAAACCAAATTACCGGCACGCGGTGTCGGGCTGGGTAAAGCGGTTGTGGCCATTCGACCTTCTCGTTTGGTTCTTGATGCTCCCGAAGGGTTCAAGGCAGTTGTGACCAAGGCGACCTATGTGGGCAGCCGTATGGAATACACGCTTGATGCCGGTTTTAAGGTGATGTTTGCGGTACATGAAAATGTCGATACGCCGCTTGCCATCGGTCGGGAGCTAACGGTTGGTTTTGGCAAAACCGGGCCTGTGCTATTGCCCAAAGACCTGTAATGTTTTTAAAATACGGCAGCCAATCGCTTGGTTTGGATGGAAAAAAGGCGGCCATTTTTGATATGGACGGTACGCTGGTTCATTCAGAACCAATATGGGAATACGCAAAAACCGCTGTTGCCGCTGAAATGGGTGTGGTGGTTGGCGCCGAAATTCTGGCGCGATACGAGGGGCGCTCGGTTAAAGATTTTGTGAGCGAGATGCTAAAAGCTGAAGATATTTTCAAAACCGCCAAAAAAATTTCTGCGTTGGCGCTGTCTCGCTATGATACAGATTTACAGGAAATTTCTGGCGCAGCCGAATTATTGGAAACATTGGCAGATGCCGGGTTTCGTATTGCCATTTGTTCGTCAGCATCTGAATTGGCTATCCAAAAAAGCCTGGATTTTTTAAACCTAGCACACAAGATTGATGTAATTGTATCTGCGACAAACCTGGCTCGGGGGAAACCAGACAAATTGCCTTATATCACGACATTGAAAAAGCTCGGGCTTAAATCTGCCGAAGCAATTGTTTTCGAAGATGCACAAGCTGGTATAACCTCCGCAATTGCAGCAGGGATTCAGACAGTTTTTGTCGGCAACGCAGCCAATGTAGATT
>CAZCDC010000136.1:0-3927 GCA_964497195.1 uncultured Rhodobacterales bacterium
TATAGTTATATTATAACAATAAGAAAGGCCGTTTTTGTCGTTTAGTCAAACTTTTGCCCCACCGAGCGCAGCGAGGCCACCGCTGGCGTTTTTGGTATTCCGTCAGGAATGGCCTAAAATGACAGCAGCCGTATGTCGCCGCAGCGCTCCCGCACTTCGTTTGGGCTTGGCCTCGCTACGCTCGGCAGATTAGCCTGCGGCGCGAGTATTTTTGCAACAAAGAAGTTATTCAGGTGGCCGTTTGGCTTCGAACTCAGCCAGTTTTTCAGGGCTGGTATCTGACTGGTTCTGGTTTTTGAATTCTTCATATGGCATGCCGTAAAACGCTTCACGGCCCTCGGCCTTGGTCATTTCAATTCCGCGTTCATTCGCGGCCTCTTGATACCAGCGCGACAGACAGTTGCGGCAAAAACCTGTCAGGTTCATCATGTCGATGTTTTGCACATCGGTGCGCTTGGACAAATGGTCTTTCAGGCGGCGAAATGCGGCGGCTTCGAGTTCAAGTTCGGTTTGTTTATCCATTTTGGCTTCCTTTGAGTGAGGTGATGATTTCCTGCAATGGCTTTGCCAATAGGTCTGCCCAGTGTTTCTGACCTTGATCGGTGTCAATCAGGTCATGGCGAAGCTCGATCAACACATGTGGCAGGTTGCGGCGACTGGCGTGAAAATACATGGTATCGCCACGCAGCTCTCCGGAATAAGGCTCATTATTGCCAATACAGACATCTGGCAGCGCTTGTAATTTTTCCATCAACGGCAGGGGAATGCGGCCATCAGTATCCCACAAAATGCCGATATGCCAAGGGCGCTCGGGGCGGTTTTGTAGTTTGGGTGTATAGGAATGGACAGAGATAATCGCGGCGGTTTGGCCGCGCGCCAGAATTTTGTCAATTTGGCTGGTGATTTGGCGGTGATAAGGGCGATAGAATTTTTCCAACCGTCGCTCACGCTCTGGCATGTCGGCATGACGGTTACCCGGAATAATTGTGCCATCATAGATTTTCATCAAAATAGTTGGGTCGTCTTCGCCACGGTTGGGGTCAATCACAAGACGCGAGAATTTGCTGGATAGCATCGTTGCATTCAGGTGTCTGGCTAAATGTTGGGACACCGGTTTTGCGCCGATATCAAAGGCGATGTGGCGTTGCATATCAGCCTCTGCAATGCCCAACGTGCCGGAATTAACACAATCGGGCACGGTGTTTGTCGCGTGGTCACATAGAATGAGGACCGGAGAATCTTGATTGGCGTTAAAAACTTCGAAGGAAATGTTGTCTTGCATCGGGATTCCGTGTTTGATTCGGGGACAGTGATAACCCCGTGCGAAATCATCGGCCAGCCTGCACGGCCAAAAAGACTGTTTATTTCGCCATTTTGGCGGGACATCATGGTATTGTTGCCGTATAAACACAGACAGGCCCGCCAACTTGGCACTGAAAGAGACATGATGACACTTGGAATTAGACGGCGTCGCAACGTAAAAATCGTTGCGACCCTTGGCCCCGCATCCGACACAAAAGAAATGATCCGGGCTTTGTTTATCGCAGGAGCGGATGTGTTCCGTTTGAACATGAGCCACGGCGCGCACCCAGAAATTGCCGTGCGGCATAAAATCATCCGTGAGCTGGAGGTCGAATTGGACCGCCCGATCGGGATTTTGGCTGACCTTCAGGGGCCAAAACTGCGCTGCGGTGTTTTTGCCGAGGGCAGTGAAATGCTGCAAGTGGGCGCCGCGTTTAGATTCGATTTAGACGCAACCCCGGGCGACGCGGCGCGCGTCAATCTTCCGCATGCCGAGATATTCAAGGCGCTGGAGCTTGGCTCTACCTTGCTGGTCAATGATGGAAAAATCCGCCTGAAAGTCACTGCGTGTGGCGATGATTTTGCTGATATGGTTGTTGAGGTTGGTGGCGAGATTTCCAACCGCAAGGGTGTGAATGTGCCGGACGTGGTGTTGCCATTGGCTGCGCTTTCTGAAAAGGACCGCGCGGATTTGGAATTTGTATGTTCCTTGGGTGTTGAATGGTTGGGCTTGTCTTTTGTGCAACGACCATCTGATGTGGAGGAGGCACGCAAGCTGGCCTCTGGCCGTGCCAAAATCATTGCCAAAATTGAAAAACCGGCAGCGGTAGAGGCGTTTGAGGATATTTTAGCGGTGACGGATGGCATTATGGTGGCGCGCGGTGACTTGGGTGTTGAACTGCCTGTACATATGTTGCCGCCGATCCAAAAGCGTCTGGTGACCGCCTGTCGCCGGGTTGGTAAACCAGTGATCGTGGCGACCCAGATGATGGAAAGCATGATTACATCGCCGGTGCCAACACGGGCCGAAGTTTCGGATGTTGCGCAGGCTATTTATGAGGGCGCAGATGCCGTGATGCTCTCAGCTGAATCTGCCGCCGGGGACTACCCTATTGAAGCGGTAACAACGATGAGTAATGTCGCTGAAGAAGTTGAAAAAGACGAGATGTATCGCGATGGGATTATCGCGTCGCACACACCGTCGCGCCAAGGTGTTGCGGATGCAATAACCGTGGCCGCGCGCGAGGTTGCGGAAACCACTGATGTCAAAGCAATTGTGTGTTTCACCCAATCTGGTACCACGGCGGTGTTGGCCGCGCGTGAACGCCCAAGTGTGCCGATTATTGCGTTGACCCAAATTACCAGCACCGCCCGTCGGTTGGCATTGGTTTGGGGATTACATTGCGTTGTGGTTGAGGAAATCGTCCGGTTTAAACAGGCGGTTGTCGGGGCAGCCAAAGCCGCCAAGAAATTCGGTTTTGCGGAGGAGGGCGACATGATTGTTGTCACCGCAGGCGTGCCGTTTAATACACCCGGCACCACAAATATCTTGCGCGTGGCGCCTGTGAACGAAAAGCTGATTTATGGCACTGAATTTGATTAAGTTGAGGATGCTATGTCTGCATATGAAATAGCGCTATTATGGGGCAGTCTGGCTTTGGCTATTGCCGTGCTGGCTGGGTATGGTGCATTTACCGATAAAGTTTCGTATTGGTTTGCAATCCTTTTGTCGGGCATTGGCGGGGGGCTGATTTACAAGGCATATCTGCTAAATGACATGGTTTTAGACATTAATGATGTGCCCGTGGCGATCTATCGATTGATCGGTGTGTTTCTGAACTGAAATACCGCTTGCAAAGCGGGATAAATGCGCCTAAAAACCGCGCTTCACCGATGGGACCGGCTGGTTAGGGCTGCCGAGTCGCATCTTATTACCATTCCTTTTTAAGGAGACGGAAATGCCCAAGATGAAGACAAAATCGAGCGCCAAGAAGCGCTTTAAGATCACGGCTTCGGGCCGTGTCAAAGCCTCTCAGGCTGGCAAACAGCACGGTATGATCAAACGTTCCAATAAATTCATTCGCAATGCACGCGGCACTACGCTGTTGTGCAAAGCCGATGCAAAAACTGTGAAATCATACATGCCATACGCGCGTTAAGGAGCCTGAGATATGTCTAGAGTAAAAGGGGGCCCAGCGTCCCACGCCCGCCATCGTAAAGTCATCAAAGCCGCAAAAGGCTATTATGGTGCTCGTTCGCGGAATTTCCGTACTGCAACGCAGGCGGTTGATAAAGCTAACCAATATGCAACACGTGACCGCAAAATCCGTAAGCGCAATTTCCGTGCTTTGTGGATCCAACGGATTAACGCGGCTGTGCGTTTGAACGACGAAAAGCTGAACTATTCCAAGTTCATCAATGGTCTGACATTGGCCGGTATCGAAGTTGACCGTAAGGTTCTGGCTGATTTGGCCGTACACGAACCAGAAGCGTTTACAGCTGTTGTTGATCAGGCTAAAGCTGCACTGGCTTAAGCTGATTGTTTAGAATTTCAAAAGGCCTCTGCATTTGCCGGGGCCTTTTTTATTGAAAATTGCCCGTGTATTTGCATACGCAAAATAACGG
>CAZCDC010000137.1:0-3919 GCA_964497195.1 uncultured Rhodobacterales bacterium
AGCACTTCCAAAAGCTTACGCACGTCTTCAAAATGCAATCCAGTTGTTGGTTCATCCAGAATATAGAGTGTGCGACCGGTAGAGCGCTTGGCCAGCTCTTTTGACAATTTGACCCGCTGGGCCTCACCGCCCGACAATGTTGTCGCCTGTTGGCCAACCTTGATATATCCCAGACCAACCCGCAACAATGCCGCCATTTTATCGCGAATACCCGGAACCGCCTTGAAAAACTCGGCAGCTTCTTCAACATTCATATCAAGAACATCGGCTATACTCTTGCCTTTAAACAATATTTCCAGCGTTTCACGATTGTATCTTTTGCCCTCACAGCTTTCGCAGGTCACATAGACATCGGGCAAAAAGTGCATTTCGATCTTGATCAGCCCGTCGCCTTTACAGGCCTCGCACCGCCCGCCTTTGACATTAAAACTAAACCGCCCCGGCTTATACCCCCGGGTTTTGGCCTCGGGCATACCGGCAAACCAATCCCTGATCGGGGTGAAGGCGCCGGTATAGGTCGCAGGGTTGGAGCGCGGCGTGCGGCCAATGGCGCGCTGGTCGATATCAATGACTTTATCAAGGTATTCCAAGCCCTTGATAGATTTACAAGGTGCGGGAATTTGGCGCGCGCGGTTCAAACGCATGCTGGCAGTTTTGAACAATGTCTCGATTGTGAGCGTAGATTTACCGCCCCCCGAAACCCCTGTAACACAGGTAAATGTGCCCAGCGGAAACTTGACTGTCACGTTTTTAAGGTTATTCCCCGTTGCCCCCGCAACCACCAGATTTTTGCCAGTGCCCTTGCGGCGTTTGGCTGGAACGGCAATTGAACGCTTTCCCGTAAGGTATTGTCCTGTAAGGCTTTCCTTACATTTCATAATTTGCGCAACTGTGCCTTCAGCAATAATCTCGCCGCCATGCACCCCCGCACCCGGGCCAATATCAATCACATGATCAGCCTCGCGGATGGCTTCCTCATCATGCTCAACCACCAGCACCGAATTGCCCTGATCGCGCAGGTTTTTCAGAGTTTCCAGCAACCGTCCATTATCGCGTTGATGCAGGCCAATTGACGGCTCATCCAGCACATAAAGCACGCCCGTTAGGCCCGAACCGATTTGGCTGGCCAGCCGAATACGCTGGCTTTCGCCGCCCGATAATGTGCCGGATGCCCGCGCCAATGTCAGATAATTCAGCCCAACATTTACCAAAAACCCCAGCCGTTCGCGGATTTCTTTCAAAATCGCTTCGGCAATCTGGTTTTTCTGGGCGCTGAGCGCCGCCGGAATTCCCTCAACCCATGCCAAAACCTCACTAATTGACATTTGAACCGCCTGCCCCGCATGCAGCCCGGCGATTTTTACCGCCAAGGCCTCGGGCTTCAGGCGATATCCATCACAAGCATTACAATGCCGATTATTCTGATAACGCTCAAATTCTTCGCGAATCCAGTTTGAATCGGTCTCGCGGTAGCGCCGCTCCATATTGGGAATCACCCCCTCAAACGGCCGCTTGACCTCATAAACCCGCCCGCCTTCATCATACCGAAATTTGATCTCATCACCCTGCGAACCATACAGCATGATCTGCTGAACCGCCTCGGGCAATTCCATCCATGGCAAGGATTTCTTGAATTTGTAATGCTTCGCGATAGCCTCAATCGTCTGGCGGAAATACGGAGATTTGCCTTTGGCCCACGGCGCCAATGCACCTTGATAAAGGCTGATGGACTGATCCGGCACAATCAGGCTTTCGTCAAAAAACAACTCCACGCCCAGCCCGTCACAATCAGGGCAAGCCCCGAAAGGGGCGTTAAAGCTGAACAGGCGCGGTTCGATTTCAGGGATGGTAAAGCCGCTGACCGGACAGGCATAATTTTCCGAAAAAACATGCCGCTCGCCAGCATCATCGGCAATTTCCAGCACCGCAATGCCTTCGGCAAGATTCAAGGCCGTGCGCAAACTATCAGCCAGCCGTGTTTCAAGACCGGGTTTTATCACCAGTCGGTCAACCACCACGTCGATATTTTGGCGGAATTTTTTATCAAGCTTTGGCGCGTCTTCTAATTCATGAAATTCACCATTCACCTTAACCCGCTGAAACCCCTGCTTTTTCAGCTCTGCGAAATATTTTGAGTATTCGCCCTTACGGTCGCGCACCACGGGGGCAAGTAAATAGGCGCGGGTGTCTGCTGGAAACAGCATAATGCGGTCAACCATTTCCGAAACCTGTTGCGCCTCGATCGGCAATCCGGTGGCAGGAGAAAACGGCGTGCCGACCCGCGCAAATAACAGCCGCAGATAATCGTATATTTCAGTCACGGTGCCCACGGTAGAACGCGGATTTTTGCTGGTGGTTTTTTGCTCAATCGAAATGGCGGGCGACAGACCGGAAATATGGTCCATATCCGGCTTTTGCATCATATCCAGAAATTGCCGTGCATAAGCAGACAGGCTTTCGACATAACGCCGCTGGCCCTCGGCATAAATAGTATCAAACGCAAGACTGGATTTGCCAGAGCCAGACAGCCCAGTGATAACCACCAGCTTGTCACGCGGAATATCCACGTCGATGGATTTGAGGTTATGGGCACGCGCCCCGCGCACCGATATATATTTGATCGCCATACTTATCTCCAAAACCTTAACACCACATATGTGAACAAAAGGTAAACATATGCAAGCTGAAATTTTAAATTATAAAGCTCTTGATTTTCACATTCAATATTTTATATATGATGCAAGCAAACATTCCTGAGGGGAACAAAATGAATATGCCATTCCAGCAATCCGCCAAGCCGATCGCGCCGCAAGATGCGGTAGCCAAAGTCACATCTGGCGAGGCCGTCCTTGTGGATATCCGCGAGATTAAAGAGCTTCAAGCATCGGGCATCGCCGCAAACGCGCTGCATATTCCCATGATGATGATTCAAACCAAAGCGGATCCACGCCACCCTGAATTCCATGTGGAATTATCAATCGACAAGCCGATTATTCTGTATTGCGCTTCGGGCGCGCGGGCGGGCATGGCCGCACAGACGTTGCTTTCGTTTGGCTTCAAAGAGGTTTATAATCTTGGCGGCTTGACCCATTGGCATCAAGGCGGCGGCGAGGTTGTTCGCGCCTAGGCCAGCGATTAACCTAATCGCAGTGGTCTCGCGGTGTCGGGTCCGTTATGGTCTTGAAAACAGATTCGCGAAAAGGAAAATCGAATGGCTGGCAGCGTTAACAAAGTTATCATTTTAGGCAATCTCGGGGCTGACCCCGAGGTGCGGACATTTAGCAATGGTAACAAAGTCTGCAACCTGCGGATCGCAACATCAGAACGGTGGCGCGATAAAAATACCGGTGAAAATCGCGATAAAACCGAATGGCATTCGGTTGCGATTTTTTCCGAGGGGCTGGTGCGGGTGTGTGAACAATACCTCAAAAAAGGCTCCAGCGTTTATATTGAGGGCAAATTGCAAACCCGAAAATGGCAGGACCAATCAGGCAATGACCGGTATTCTACCGAAGTTGTTCTGCAAGGGTTTGATTCCAAACTGGTGATGCTTGGTGGGCGTAATGATGGCGGCTCCGATGGCGGCTATGGTGGCTCGCAGGGCGGCGGACAAACTGGCGGATATGATAGCGGCCAGGGCAATCAGAGTGGCGGCAACCAAGGTGGTGGAAACCAAGGTGGTGCCAGTAATCTAGATGACGAAATTCCATTTTAGAACGGCTGGGAAAAACCCCGCCCTACGGTTTTTGTGCTTTTCTGGTGACCAGCAGGATACTTGTTTCACTGCTGGCAACCCCCTCAAACCGACGAATTTGCGCCAAAACACTATCTAGATATCGCCGCGCCCAGCCAGTTTATCCAGCCGCGCCCAAGACGCCGTTGAGGGCGCGGATATCATCACCACGGTGACGGCTGACAA
>CAZCDC010000138.1:0-3858 GCA_964497195.1 uncultured Rhodobacterales bacterium
GCCGTGCCGGTGGCCACCAGATAGACCGCTGCGTCGGGGGCCTCAAATATATCGCGTATTTTCTGGCGCACAGAATCCATAATTGGATCATTGCCATAGGGCATGGCGTTGCCCTGATTGGCGCGGGTTACGGCCGCCAGAATCTCGGGGGCAGCAGGGCCGCCATTGTCGGATGTAAAAAACATTAAACTATTCCCTCGATCAGATAGGTTTCGATCTCGTGATCCTCGACCTCGGTTTCCGAAACCGTCCAGCCTTTGACCGATTCCGCCGCCTTGTGCACACTGTCGGGATCGCCGGTAACCAGCGGGTGCCAATCGGGCAAGGGCTTGCCTTGGTGCAGCAATTTATAAGCGCAGGTGGCGGGCATCCATTCGGCGATTTCGCTGATATTATCTGGGGTCAAAATAACACAATCCGGCACCAGCTTTTTGCGGTTTGCGTAATCGCCACATTGGCATTTATCGGCATCGAATAACTGGCAAACAATACGGCTGAATACATATTCGTTCAGCGCTTCATCCTCCAGTTTTAACAAACAACATTTGCCGCAACCATCACACAAGGCTTCCCATTCTTTGTGGCTCAGCTCTGCCAGCGGATGTTTTTCCCAGAAATCCTTACGCATTTTTCGCAGCTTTCAGAATGGCACGGCTTTTTATGCAGTCGTTTTTCATTTGCACGATCAGATCATCAAGATGATCAAATTTCAGCTCAGGCCGCTGGAATTCCACCAACGCAACCGAGACATTGGCCCCGTAAAGATCACCGTTAAAATCCAGCACATGCACCTCTAGATTTGGGATATTGCGCCCGAATGTTGGCCGTTCGCCCAAGGATGATGCGCCCAAATAGGAACCCTTATGCGGCCCGTCCAACACATCAAAAAATACCGCATACACGCCAAAGCGCGGCAGGTGCAGCCCGTTGACCGAGATGTTGGCCGTGGGAAAGCCAAGCTCGCGCCCGCGTTGGTCGCCTTTTTCTACAATGCCGTCAATGCGGTGCCAATGGCCCAACATCTTTTTGGCCTCGGCGGGCTGGCCAGCGGCAAGGCTGGCGCGAATGGCAGAGGAGGAATACATGCCGTTATCACCAGAAATAAGTGGCGCGATAGTTACCGCAATGCCGTGGGTTTTGCACAGGGCCGCCAGCATTTTAACATTGCCTTCGCGGCCTTTACCAAACTGAAAATCAGCGCCGACCACAACATGGCTAACACCCAGATTTTCGGCCAAAATCAACCGGACAAATTCCTCAGCCGTCAGACTGGATAATTTGTTATCGAATGGCAGATCAAAAAGAATCTCAACACCGATCTTTTCAAGCTGATGGGCTTTGGCAGCGGCATTCATTAGGCGAAATGCCGGGCTGTCGGGGCTGAAATAACTACGAGGATGGGGTTCAAAACTGATAACACCCAGTGGCGCATTATGTTGACGCGCCAGATCAATCACCGATTGATGGCCCAGATGAACACCGTCAAAATTGCCCATGGCAACCGATGCGCGCCGCGCAGCGGCTGGAATGTCAAAGCTGTTAAAAACCTGCATATGATCACGCAGGCGAGGCCCGCTTCCCTAATCGAACTTACGGCTTGGCGCCAAAACCAGCGCGTCACCTTTTAGAACAACGGTATCGCCCACAAGACAGCGGCAATCAAGGGTCACACGGCGTTTTGCGTAATCAATTTCCAGAACTTTTACAACGGCCTCAACCCGGTCACCCGGGCGCACCGGGGCCATGAAGGTCAGGTTTTGTTTCAAATACACCGTGCCGTGGCCGGGCAGTTGTTCACCGATCACTGCCGAAATCAGGCTGGCAGACAGTAATCCGTGGGCAATACGCCCGCCAAAAATAGTATCTTGGGCATAGGCATCGTCCAGATGCACGGGGTTATGATCGGTCGATAGCTTTGCAAACATCTCGATCTCGGCATCACCAATGATTTTAGACAGGCTGCGCACCATGCCAATCTCAAGGTCTTCGATACATATCGTGCCAACGGGTAAGTTGTGTTGAGGTTGATCCAGCATAACGCGCATCCTGATATTTCCTTAGGGGCAGGCAGTTGCTGCGTTGCAGCATCAATAGCAAAGCCCGGGAGGGGACGCAAGGCATCACGCAATAATTATTCAAAAACAAAAAGAAAATTGTAATATAGTTGCGTGAACGATTAACACCTTCTTTGTTGCAAAAATACTCGCGCCGCAGGCTGGGTTTTGCCGAGCGCAGCGAGGCCACGCCCAAACGAAGTGCGGGAGCGCACCATCAGCGCAAGCAAGCTGCCGCCGGTTCGATCATGATTTGTGCCAAATCAAGACCTCGCCGAGCGGCGGTAGCCTCGCTTCGCTCGGCTTTGGCTTGCTTCAGGCTTTGAGGTTCGGGATAATCTGCTTTTTGCGTGACATGATGCCGGGCAAAACAACCGTATTACCTTCGACGTCTACATTAAATGATTTGATGGCGACGTTTCGCACGGTATCGTTGGGGATCAATAGGGTTGCGGCTTCGTTCAGGATGTCGACAACAAAGAGCAAAACCTGATCAACATTGTCCTCTTTGGCCACGGCAGGCATGCTGGCGATAATGCTATCCGCCCGTTCCAGAACCGTTTCGGGGCTGGTGGTTTCCAGAACCGACACACGAAATTTCATACTGTCTACTTCGAATTTCTTGGAATCCAGCCGCAGCAGTTCCGCATCGGTAAAATGTGATATATCTGACTTGGCGGCAAACATTTCCCCTGCATATTGTGGGACATTGATCCCAAGATCAGCCGCCAACTGTTCGGCGATTTCAATATCGCGCGGTGTGGTTGTCGGGCTGCGAAATTCCAATGTATCTGACAGAATGCAGCTTAGAACCAGACCTTTGATCGCGTCGGGCATTTGCTCCAGGGCTGGCGCGCTCATGATATTATACATCACGGTGGCTGTCGCGGCGACGGGCCGGATGGTGACATCTATCGGAGACTTGGTTTTAATGCCGCCAACCAGCAGGTGATGGTCGATGATTTGTATGATATTGGCATCATTGATGTTTTCCGGCAGCTCGGCTGGATTATTTGTATCCACAATCACGGCTTTGTCGCCATTCGCCAGTTCCAGCTGGGCTGGCGTGTCAAAACCCCAGCGTTGCAGCACAAATGCAGCCTCGGTGTTGGGCGTGCCTTGCACATAAGCCTTGGCAGATTTGTTTTGTATTTCCTTTAGATACCATTCCCAAATCAAGGCGGAACAAGTGGCGTCGGTATCGGGGGCTGTATGGCCGAAAATTTTGATCATTTGTTTCTCTTTGCTGCGCTGCAATATTTTGATGTGTTATAGGGTGGTATGCCCTACTTGTCACCCATCCTTTGCGCCGTTAGCTTAATGAAATGAAACCGTCCGAAACTGACCTTTACCAACCCGTGAAAACCTTTTTGGAAGGGCAGGGCTATGAGGTTAAGGGTGAGATCGGTGCTGTAGATGTGGTGGCTATGCGCGATAGCGACGAGCCGGTTTTGATAGAGCTGAAACTGGCGTTTTCGCTGGCACTGCTGCAACAGGGCATAGCGCGGTTGACGATTAGTGATGCGGTATATCTGGCGGTGTTGAAACCCAAAGGCAAAGCGATAAAGGCTAACCTTGCGCTGTGCCGCCGTCTGGGGCTGGGGCTGATGACGGTGCGCTTAAGGGATGGTTTTGTTGAGGTGCTGGCAGATCCGGTGCCGTATAGACCGCGCAAATCTATAAAACGCAAATCACGGTTGTTGCGCGAATTTGCACGGCGCGAGGGCGATCCGAATGCGGGTGGGGCGACGCGGGTTGGGCTGGTGACGTCTTATCGCCAAGATGCGTTGAAATGTGCTGCGTA
>CAZCDC010000139.1:0-3852 GCA_964497195.1 uncultured Rhodobacterales bacterium
TTATGGCCAATATTTAACGGGGTTTTGTATATGGCGCATTTCTTTGTTGGTTATTCGTTTGCCTTGCTTACCAACATAATATTCCCAAATATCGGCGGGGGCAGCATAACCTTCAAAGGCTTTCTTTTCGGGCACATCAAAAGGAATATCAGTGAAATTTTCCTGAATTGCTACATCCCAACGCTTCGCAATAAATACGCCCACAATAACACCACGGACAACAGCCAACACATAGTCAGCCTTTCTAACGCGGTTTAAATCAACGCGCCAAGCAAAACGGACTTGTTTATAAATTTCATCGGGGATTTTGGATTGTAGTCGATTAATACTTATCAAAATTAGCCTTGCATCTGGATTTTGGTCCAATTCCGGCAAGTCATATTTGTTCATTATTTGCTGAACATGCATTGGGCCATATTCATGACTGCCACGACCGCCCTGAATATTTGAAAGGCCCGGATAAGCGTCAATCAACGCCGCCTCTACATCTAATATGACATCGTTTCTTAAGTTATGGCGGTGTATCACATGAACAACGTTTAGCCCTGCGAAATGAATTCCATTGATAATCTGACTTTTGAGATCGTCACTACCTTCATCTGGCGCAACGTCTGACTCTAGTTTACCTAATGCGTGCTGAAAAACCCTGTCGCCTGTCCCCTTTCCAACGTAAAAAGTCTCCCCATTTCGGGGGTCAATTAAGCGGTAAACATAATTCCCTAAGTCTTTTTTGGCTTGTTCTGAAAATTTTGTGATAGTGCCCATTGCTTTGTCTTTCTGAAACTGTCTGTTTATCAGTAAAGACTACCCGTTGCTGGGGGGGGGCAACCCCCCGCGAGCTTAGCCGCAAGGGTTTATCCGGTCCAGTTGTTTTGCTAACCCTTTTTCAACACCCGCCGCCCCAGCAGCTCCGCAATCTGCACCGCATTCAGCGCCGCACCTTTGCGCAGATTATCCGACACGCACCAAAGATTGATACCGTTCTCAACCGTGATGTCTTGCCGAATGCGGCTCACAAATGTTGCGTATTCACCCACGCATTCAACCGGCGTAATATAGCCGCCATCTTCGCGTTTATCGATCACCAGAATACCGGGGGCTTCGCGCAGGATGTCGCGTACTTCGTCTTCGTCGAGGAAATCTTCAAACTCGATGTTGATGGATTCCGAGTGGCCGACAAAAACCGGCACCCGCACGCAGGTTGCCGTCACTTTGATTTTTGGATCAATGATCTTTTTGGTCTCGGCAACCATTTTCCACTCTTCCTTGGTGTCGCCGCTATCCATAAATGCATCAATATGCGGAATAACATTAAACGCGATCTGTTTGGTAAACACACTGGCGGGTTTTTCTTGGCCCGGCACATACATGCCTTTGGTTTGCAGCCACAGCTCGTCCATCGCCTCTTTGCCGCCACCCGAAACCGACTGATAGGTGCTAACCACCACCCGTTTGATGGTGGCGCGGTCATGCAGCGGCTTTAGCGCCACAACCATTTGCGCGGTTGAACAATTCGGATTGGCGATGATGTTTTTGTTTTTAACCATCTCGATATCGTCGGGGTTTACCTCGGGCACGATCAGCGGAATATCGGGGTGATAGCGATAAAGCGATGAGTTATCAATCACCACACAGCCGGCCTTGGCGGCGATGGAGGCGTATTTTTTGGTGGCATCAGAGCCAACCGCAAAAAACGCGATATCCCAGCCCTTGAAATCGAATTTATCCAGATCGGTGCTTTTATAGATTTTATCGCCAAAATGACATTCAGACCCAAGCGAGCGGCGCGAGGCCAGCACCGCAAGTTCATCAATGGGAAATTCGCGCTCGTCCAGAACTTTCAGGATTTCACGCCCGACATTTCCAGTGGCACCAACAACGGCGATTCTGTAACCCATGGGTATCTCCAAAATTAGGGGTTTAACGACTGGGTTTTAGGCTTTTTGGTGGTGGAATGAAACAGCAAAATCACTTCAGCGTCTTTCCAGTATCTTGGGCCAAATATACAATTTATACAAAAGGGCAGGGCGGATATTTGCGCAAATAACCACCCGCCAAACGCTCAATCCGCAAATTTTCGGGGCCAGCACTCAAAATGCCAAAAATCTTGCTTATGTGTTATAAAACCTTCGGGAGATCGCCATGAAATATGTCAGAATCCAATCCCTGATTGCGGCGCTTTGCATAAGTAGCAGCGTGGCAATGGCTGACCAAAGCCTGTCTAAGCTGCCCGAGGGGCCACATTTGGGGATGATCGCCGGCTTTGATGATTTGCGCCCACATAACGGCGGGCTTGATCGTTTGGCACGCGCCAATGATCTTTTTGAAGTGGCAATTGACGCTGGTATGACCATTGGCCGCGCTCAAATTGATTGGCGTGATCTCGAAACCGCGCCCGGGGTTTATGACAGCTATGAGCTGAACGAGGTGTTGGAATATGCCGGCAGTGACGGGCTGCATATTTTTGTAACCTTTTCCAGCATTGATACGGATGGGCTAACCCTGCCGGATTATTTGAGCGAAGAAAACACCATGCCTTTTGAGGGGCATTTACTATCAGACCCTGAAATCGAAACGCCCTTTTTGGCCTTTCTGGATTGGTTTATCCCCGAGCTTGCCAAGCATAACGTCTGGGGGTTGGCGCTTGGCAATGAGGTCGATACGCCGATTAATGATAATCTGATCACCCAAGCCGAAGCGCTGGCGCATTTGCTGGCAGGCGCTATGCGGGTGCGCGCGCTTGACCCCGCATTGGCAGTCACAGTTACCCTGACCGGTGATGCAAACAAACGCTTGCCTGATTTTACCGATGCTTTGCTGGCAGGGTTGGATTTTGTGTCATTCAACACCTATTGCATCAGCGATTGGCTCATTGTGAATCAGCGTAATGAATGGCAAAATGTCATGCAACGCTGGAAAAATACCGCCGGTGATAAACAGATATTTATTCAAGAACTTGGCTGCCCCACCGGATATGGCGGCGATATTTCCGGCCCCAACGCAGGCCGCGAAAACGGGCTGGGGGGCAGTGTTGAACAGCAACAGGAATTCTTTGATTTCTGGTTGGATGTATTTGTGAATGATCCGCAATACCGCGCCGCAACGGTGTTTCAGCTTTTTGACTGGTCACCTGAATTATCCCGCATTTATGAGGAAGCCTTTGCTGCCGAAGGCGCGGCTCTTGCTGGTGCGCGCCTAACGGAATGGTTGGCCACAGTTGGTATGTGCCGCTGGTCAGACACAGAATGCCGACCCGCATGGGACAGCTTTTTAACCCATTTAGCGGCAATAAAAGCCTTGCGTTAATCTGCATATAGCGGTTCCTATGTGATGCTCCTCCATATATAGTGTTGGCGGAATCATGTGCAAAGGAACCGTCATGCCCGTAACCCCAGAACAACAAGCCGAAATTGACGGATTGCGCAACCAGTCAACCCAAACCATGCGCGCCACCGTGCCGGGGATGGAGCAACATTTGTATAAGGCGCATGATGTGCTGGACCACGGTTTTGTGCGTGTCATTGATTATATGGGCGACGATAGCGCGATTTGTCAGGCGGCGCGGGTTTCTTATGGGCGTGGCACCAAGGCTGTTACCAATGACGAAGGCCTGATCCGCTATTTGATGCGCCACTGGCATTCCACCCCGTTCGAGATGTGCGAGATCAAGCTGCATGTCAAACTGCCGGTATTTGTCGCCCGTCAATGGATTCGCCACCGCACGGCGAATGTGAATGAATATTCGGCGCGTTATTCGATACTGGACCGCGAATTTTATATCCCCGCGCCTGATCATTTGAACGCCCAATCGGTGATTAACAACCAAGGCCGAGGCGAGCTGTTGCAAGGCGA
>CAZCDC010000140.1:0-3799 GCA_964497195.1 uncultured Rhodobacterales bacterium
TGAAAATGCTTTATGATCGGGTCAAAGGGCCGGATGATAATGTTGATAATATCATGATGATGCACAGCCTGCGCCCCCACTCGATGGAGGGGCATATGGCGATTTATAAATATGTTTTGCATCATTCCGGTAATACCATTCCAAAATGGTTTTTGGAGGTGTTGGGCGTTTGGGTTAGCGCGCTGAATGATTGTTCTTATTGTGTGGAGCATCATTTTGCCGGCCTAAAACGCCTGCTGGGGGATGATCCGCGCGCCGATGCTATTCGCGTTGCGATTGACACACAAAACATCAATGCCGCGCCGCTGGATGATCAACAAAAAATGGCGATGATATACGCGCGCCAACTGACCAAAGACCCCGGCGGTATGCGCGAAGAAATCATCATCCGGTTACGGGACGCCGGATTTTCGGATGGCGAAATTCTGGAGATCAATCAGGTATCTGCCTATTTTGGCTATGCCAACCGCACGGTTTTGGGGTTGGGGTGCAGCATCAAAGGCGATATTCTGGGCCTGTCACCCAACAAATCCCAAGACCCTGACGACTGGAGCCATAGCTGATGAAATTCCCGATTACCGCTGCGCTAGTGCTATTACCAATTATTGCACAAGCAGGTACCCCCATTACAACGCAGTTAACGTGCTCGATCGGTGGCGAGAAATTCGAGATCACCGAAACGGCAAGCTGCTCAATGAATGGCGAACGCAGGATGTCTTTTGCGCCAACATCATCCTGTGATTTCATAACCCGTTTGCCGCAATGCCCGGGGAATTTTTTGCCGATGTATAGGGATTTTTCAGAGGAAGAATTAACCCTGCTCCGTGACTATATGCAAAGCGAAAGCTATGAGAGCAATGTTGATGGATCACGGTATTATCTGGCCTATATTATTGAGAAATATCTGGCAGATAACCCATCGCAAGCATTCTGGATTTTATTGTCAGGGCTTTGGTATGATTCCGCAATTGCGTTTGAAAATCAGCGGTTTATGGAGGCTTTTTTCTTTGAGGCCATTGGCGAACTTGGCCGCGTCACAGCCGAAGACCTGCCCTTTGCCCAAGCGGTTATTGCCTATGCGTATGTGCGCAATGGCCAGAATGGCAAGGCACAAGAATTGCTTGATCTGGCTAAGAAAGCCGGTATCTCCGAGGGGATTTTACCCGCGTATATCACTCAAATTGAGGGCTGCATCGCCAGCCCCGAACAGGCGAATTGCGCACCGGATTCCATGGTCAATATGCACTGATTACCAGATATTAAACCGCACCTCTTGGGGTGCCAGACATATCTCGTCGCTACACGCTTGAAGGATTAGAACAACACCTATAACCGCAGGCGTTTCGGGAAAACTGGTTGTGAGGTTTATTTCCTGTTCATAAAGCGCCAGCGGTTCGGGATTAAAGGCGAGAGCCGTAATTACCGGTTCGGGGAAAGCATCAGCGCCAATCGAGGTGCCATCAACCAGCAAATCCGTAGGGATAAAATAATCCTCCAGCGGGATATGGGCATTGATATGCCAGCCGTCTTTGATCCTTAGATCAAAGCTGATGGTGTTGGCTTCATGGTCAATATTGCTTGCAATGCGCACCACACCATTGGCGACAAACCGCACGGCCTGATTGTTGCCCAAAACCATATTCTGGCTGGCATTTACGGAAAACGCCCGCTGCTCGGGGGCGCTAAGGGTATGGCCAGAGATCGCAGCGGCAATATCCAGTGCGCGCAGGCTGTATTGCGGGTTTTCAACACGGTTTGCCAGCTTGCTTAGCAACGCCAATACCATGCCATTGCCGCCAGGGATATCGCTGTCATCCAGCGGGCGGAACGCGCCTAATCCATCGGCGATTTCGGTCATGCGGAATGTGTTGTCATCCCCCTGAAAGCGGATGCTTATACTTTCTGTAATACCCTCAGCCAGCGCCAACCATTTGCTGGCCTCCGCGGGGGTTGGTGCGTAATCATGCAGCGCCACAAAAGCCAATCCAAGCGCAGCGTAATCAATCAATTGTCCATCAATAGCCGCGCGGCCCTGATAACTGATGCGCAATAATTTATCATCCTCCATCATGTTATCGACAATGAATTGCGCTGCGTTTTCAGCAGCTTGGTAATAATCTGGTCGTTCAAACGTAGCACTGGCCTCAGCCAGCGTTTCGATCATTGCCCCGTTCCAGGAGACAATAATTTTTTCGTCCTTAAAGGGCGCAGAGCGTTCATTTCGAGCGTTTCGCAACTGATCAAGCGCTGCATCAAAACGGGGATAAAAATCTGGATCGGTTGGCAGTTCTCTTAGATGTACGGAGTTTTTACCCTCAAAATTACCGGTTTCGGTAACCGTCAGACTGCGAATTAAAAATTCCGCGTCTTCGACGGATTTTTGAATTTCTGCCGGGGTCCATGCGTAAAAAGCGCCTTCTTCTTTGATGCCATCTTCCGTCAAGGAATCTGCGTCTTGGGCAGAATAAAACCCACCATTTGCATCCGTCATTTCACGTAAAACATAATCAAATGTGCGCAAGGCGGCGCGCTCATAATCGAATCGGCCGGTGATGCGCGCGGCGCGGGTTAGCAGCCGCCCAATCAGGGCCTGATTATACAACATCTTTTCAAAATGCGGCACGTGCCATTCGGGATCAACTGCATAGCGATGGAATCCACCGCCGACATGGTCGTGAATACCGCCCATAATCATGCCGTCCAAGGTCAGGGTTACGGCCTCCAGAAATTCACGATTTTGGTCGCGCTCGGCTTGGTCCAGCAGGAATAGATATGATGTTTCTTGCGGAAATTTGGGCGCAACCCCCATGCCGCCGTAAAAATCATCAAAATTCATCAACATGCGCCGCGCCACTGCGGTGGCAAGTTCCGGCGTCAGGTCGCGCGCTGCGGCGGTGCGATTCAGGTATTGTTGCACAACTGCGCTAAGACTGGCGGCCTCGGCCTCAATTGACGGGCGTTCTGTGCTCCACAATAATTGAACCTGAGCAAGCAGTTCCAGGAATGCATCGGGCGGGAAATATGTTCCGCCAAAGAATGGCTGCGCATTGCTGGTCAGAAAAACCGAATTGGGCCAGCCGCCAGTTCCGGATACGGTTTCGGTAACCAGCATGAATTGCTCATCCAGATCAGGGCGGCGTTCGCGGTCAATTTTGATGGAGACAAAATGTTCGTTCATATAGGCGCCAATTTCGGCATCCTCAAAACTTTCTTCGCGCATTACGTGGCACCAATGGCACGATGAATACCCGACCGAAAGGAAAATAGGCTTGCCCTCTTGTTTGGCTTTTTCCAAGGCTTCGGGGCCCCACGGATACCAATCAACCTCATTATAAAGATGTTGCAAAAGATACGGCGATTCCTCACCCAACAGGTGGTTGGGGGTTTGTGCAAGCGCCTGGCTGGCGAACAAAAGAGCAAGGGCGATTTGTTTGAACATCGTATTTCCGATTTATAAGATGCCTTTTCTTAGAACAATCCCGGCTTGCAGAGAAGTAACGAAACTGCGAGCCTAAGGTCACGACTTATTAATTGACCCAAAAGATGACGATTTCCCACCCTTTTGGGTTATATTGCCAGATCAGGCCATCAACTTATGCAACAAGGTATATGAATATCAGCCAGTTCCTGCGGTGCAGGCAGGCGCTTGACCAATGGATGCTTGAGCATTTCCATGCAATCCCACAAGATGAATTTGAAAAATTCAACATGGCGTCGATGGATATGTTTATCCGGCTGCTTGCCCCTCAGGAGGTTAAATGACCAATATTCCCAGCACAATGTTTGCCCTTATTCAAAA
>CAZCDC010000141.1:0-3772 GCA_964497195.1 uncultured Rhodobacterales bacterium
GCTCTTATGTTTTCAGTGCATTTTCCAGTCGTCTGCACAACATGATGGAGCTGCTCGAACAGGTGGCTTTTGTTAAAATCGAAACCCGCATTGCGGCAACTTTGCTCAAAAATCTGGACCAGAAAAATCAAGCTAAACTGACCCACCAAGAACTCGCTGCAAAAATTGGCAGCGTGCGCGAAGTTGTCTCGCGGCGCCTTGATGCGCTGTCAAAACGCGGGATTTTAACGGCCACACGCGGAAATATCACCGTTCATTCCCCCGCAGCTTTACAAAGCATCGCTGAGCTAGATTAAACGGGGCCAATGTGACCTTGTCACAGACCCGAGTTTAACAACATGTTAATCACTGTGCAGAAACGTCAAGCACGGCGTCTAACCAAAGGAAATATCATGTTTAAGAATAACATTGGCTCAACTGACCGTATCATTCGCATTGCCATTGGTGTGGCGCTAATTGCTGCATTCTTTTTTGTACCAACAATGCCCTTGCGCTTTGTTGCGTTGATCGCGGGTGTCATTGCGATTGGCACAGCCGTTATCAACTCTTGCCTGCTTTATACGATTCTTGGTCTTTCAACCAAAAAATCCTAAACTGCCGCCAAGTCAGTTGTTTGGGCGGTTGACCACCCGCCGCCCAAACGTCAAAATTGCCTTATGAAGCATATTTTGACACTTACAGCATTGCTGTTTCCTGCCATTGCCAACTCTGCCGATTGGCGTGACGAAATCATCTATTTCATTATGGTTGACCGATTTGCGGATGGTGACCCTAGCAATAATCAGGATGTTGATCTTGATAACCCGCTGGCCTTTCATGGCGGTGATTTACGCGGCATTCAACAAAATCTTGATTATATTGATGAATTAGGGGTCACGGCAATTTGGTTGACGCCAATTGCGTTGCAAATCGATCATCCTATTGATCATTCCGAGGGCCAGTTTTTTGGCCACCATGGCTATTGGGCCGAAGACTTGAACCAGATCGACCCGCGTTACGGTACAGAATCTGATTTAATTTCGTTGGTTGACGCAGCCCATGAACGCGGCATCAAGGTCATGCTGGACGTTGTTTACAACCATCTTGGCTACGGCGCGACAATGGTTTCTGAACGTCCCGATTGGTTTCGCACCGGTGAGGATTGCGGCATTGATCCTATAACACTCTGCCTTGCGGGGCTGCCGGATTTTCGCACAGAGCTGCCGCAGGTGCGAAAATATGTTCTCGAGGCGCAAATCAGCCTTGCAGAACGGACGGGCATTGATGGTTTTCGGCTGGATACCTTCAAACATCTCAGCCATGAATTCTGGCAAGAGCACCGGGGAATGACCCGTGCGCGGCTTGGCGATGATTTTTACCTGCTCGGAGAGGTCTGGGACGCTGATAAAATAACCGCCCGCAAATATTTCAAAAACGATGAGGCTGATGCCCTGTTTGATTTCACCTTTCGCGACCGTGTTGATAAATTCCTGAGCGGTATCTATCCGGCTGACAGGCTGGGCCGCTATCTGACCAATCGCGGCGATGTGGCGGCGGGCCATCAAATGGTGCCGTTTCTGTCCAGTCACGATATGACCATGTTTTTGGCCACCCAAGCCGGAAATACCCATGCGCTGACCATTGCTGCCACGCTGCTAATGACAGCTGACGGCCCGCCAGTTCTGGTTTACGGAGAGGCGCTGGGACGGCGCGGAAGCATCTGGCCGGATAATCGCGAAACCATGCCATGGAATGCACGAGATTATGAATTACACGCGATATTCCAACGACTTATAGAACTACGCTCATCCATACCCGATCTTCGCGGTCCGAATTATGCTGTGATTTATGCTCAAAATGACGTGTTGGTTTTTGCGCGTGGCGACAACGCAATTGTTGCGGTAAATCGTGGTGACGAAACGGTTGATCTTAGCTTTGAAGGCTATGACCCGCTGGAATGGGAAATGGTATTTGGGTTTGATATGGCACGCAACTTGGGTGAAATCCCCCCAAGTGAATCACAAATATTTGTCAGGCGAGCCCCGTAAACTTGGCCGCATCGTCATAAACCACCCGAAGATCAGCCTCATTTCTAATATGATACCAATGTCGAGTTTTTTGGGCCTGCTCTAAAGCGTCAAGGGCCTTAACCCGGCCATTTTTATGGTACCCGGCCACCCATTTGATAAAAGCCTAATCAAACCGCTCTGGGCAGCCAACCGTGTAAAACATCGGATCAATACGCACCACAGGCAGGCCAGTAATTTCACCAAGCCGCCGTGCCAAAGTTGACTTGCCAGAACCACCAATAATCATGATACATTTCATAGGGTTGCCATCAAGTTATCAATATCATTCTGAGTTGAAATATGAACGCCCCGAACATTTTTTGGCAATTTTTTTAGCAATGCCAATGCCAACAGACGACCGGATTTTCGGTAATTAATCACCAATCTGATTAGCCACCACCGAAGCATCATTTTGCAGTCCTCAGGGTGTTCTGGTAGTGATTTTCCATAATTTCCAAGGCTGCGCGCCACCACGCGCCACAGCCGGATATGCGTGGGAATATCCAGAAAGATCACCATGGTTGCCCGTGCAACCTGACGGTCAAAAGCTGGCGCAAAGCTGCCTTCAAACACCCATTTCTCACCCAAAGTAATCTGATCTATACCGTTTAAAATTTCCGCCTCGGGGCGGGTTTTCCAATTGTTAAAAAAGATAAGCGGATCAAGATGATGCACAGGCGTATTTGTCGTCGCCGCAATTCTACGTGCCAACGTGGTTTTGCCGGACCCAGAGCCGCCGATGATTAATATCCGTGCCATTGCCAGCCTCTTGCTTTTTGTCGTAATTATTCAAGACACGGGTTTAGTCAACCGATACCATATCGTCAAATCAACTGGCACACCAAAGGTACATATAATGCAATTCAGATACACAATTCTTTATGTAACAAATGTTCGCGAGACGCTGGATTTTTACGTCAGCGCCTTTGGCTTGCAACAAAAAATGCTGCATGAAAGCGGCGATTATGGCGAGCTTGATACCGGCTCAACCGTGTTGGCGTTTTCGTCGCTTGAATTGATGGAATCGCTTGGTAAAACACCCCAAAAGGCGCATCTTGCTGCACCCGTTTTTGAAATTGCGTTTGAAACCGACGATGTAGAAGCCGCATTAAAACAGGCGATCAAGGCTGGTGCAAAGCCGGTGCAGCCCGCCACGCAAATGCCATGGGGGCAAACGGTTGGTTATGTCTCCGACCAAAACGGTTTTTTGATCGAGATTTGCACCAAGGTCAGCCCATGAACAACCCGAAAATCCAACAATTTCTGGATGATACCAATATGGTAGCACCCGATAAATTTGCCATATTGCAAGCTGCGCGTGATATTGTTTTTCAACAGCAGCCCGCCATCACCGAACGGTTTATCTATGGCGGGATTATGTTTTCGCTTGGCAAGGATTTTGGCGGTGTGTTTATCAGTAAACACCATGTTTCGTTTGAATTTAGCCAAGGATATTTACTGAATGATCCGGACAAACACCTGCAAGGCTCCGGGAAATTTCGCCGTCATCTAAAGCTTTGCCAATTGGATGATGTCAGCACCAAGAATGTGGCTGGTTTTACCGCGCAAGCTATAAAATTACTTGCTCAGCAATAGCCTTTGGCCAGCAACTGCGCCAAAATATCGGGGCTGGTTCGCACCTTTAAGGGCGACACCCCAAACCACCGGTTAAATTCACGACACATATGGGCCTGATCCGCATAGCCTGCATCTTGTGCGGTTTG
>CAZCDC010000142.1:0-3676 GCA_964497195.1 uncultured Rhodobacterales bacterium
CTTATGATAAATATTTGGTCAGCGCGTCAAAATGATCAAACAGGAAATCATGTTTTAATTCCGATACCGGCGTTTTGCGATAGCCGCCCGAAAATAGCGCAAAGGTCATATTGCCATTGCCCGCGGTCAGGCTGTCGGTCTCGCTATCGCCGATATAGATGCAATCGGCCATGTCCACATCAAGCTGTTCAACACAGCCCAAAAGCGGCGCGGGGTGGGGCTTGTGATGGGCATAGGTATCGCCGCCGACCACCACATCAAAATACCCCGCAAGGTCTAAACCGTTAAGGATTGTCAGGGCAGGGATCAGCGGTTTATTGGTGCAAAGCGCCATCTTGACGCCCTTGGTTTTCATGGCCATGAGGCAATTAATAACCCCCGCATAAGGCGCGGTCAGGGTGGTGCAATTCGCATCATAATAAACCCGCATCGCCTCGATCGAGGCTGCATTTTGCGGCAATTCATAAACCGCCAGACAACGCTCCACCAATTTTGGAATGCCATTGCCGATAAAGGATTCAATGGTGGCAAGATCAAGCGGCGCCAGATTAATATCCGCCAGCATCTTGTTGGCAGCCGCCTGAATATCCGGGGCGCTATGGATAAGCGTGCCGTCCAGATCCCAGATCAGGCTTTTCATCTTGCGGCCTCGGAAGCATCCCGAATGGCGCGGATATTTTTGCCATAAGGGGCCGGATTTTCAACCGACCCGCCCTTGAAAACAGCCGAACCCGCCACCAGAATATTCGCCCCGGCCGCTGCCATCAACGGGCCGGTTTCGGGCGTAATCCCGCCATCAATTTCAATATGAATATCGCGATCCCCAATCATGGCGCGGATTTCCTTAACCTTTTCAATCTGGCTATGAATGAATTTTTGCCCGCCGAATCCGGGGTTGACCGTCATGACACAAACCAAATCAATCAGGTCCATCACATATTTGATCGAGCTGGCAGGGGTAGAAGGATTTAGCGCAACACCAGCCTTGCAGCCAAGGTCTCGGATATATTGCAATGAGCGGTGCAAATGCGGGCCGGCCTCTACATGGATGGTCAGATAATCCGACCCCGCATCAGCAAACGCCTTCAAATATTGGTCAGTCGGCGCGATCATCAGATGCACATCCATCACGGTTTTGATATGGGGGCGGATGGCTTTGCAGGTGTCGGGGCCAAAAGTAATGTTTGGCACAAAATGCCCGTCCATCACATCCACATGCACCCAGTCACAGCCCTGTGCTTCAATGGCGCGGATTTCAGCGCCAAAATTGGCAAAATCCGATGCCAGAATTGACGGGGCGATTTTTATTGAGCGGTCCATGAAGCTCTCCGAAATAAGGGTTGGCCCCGCGCCAAAACGCGAGGCGATTGTTTTAGCTTACCTTGGGATCAAGCGAGCCGTCCGCATAACGTTTCACCATGTCATCCATCGGAATAACCTTGATTTTAGCGGCTTTTCCGGCCGCGCCAAAACGCTCAAACCGATCTGTTACCAGCGCTTCCATGGCGGCCATGGCCGGAATCATAAATTTACGCGGGTCAAATTCGGAGGGTTTGTCTTTGGCAATTTTGCGAAACATGCCGGTCAGGGCCATGCGATTATCAGTGTCGATATTAACCTTGCGCACACCCGATTTGATGCCGCGTTCGATTTCCTCAACCGGCACGCCGTAGGTTTGCGCCATTTCGCCACCGTTTTCATTGATGAGATCTTGCAAATATTGCGGCACAGAGCTGGAGCCGTGCATCACCAGATGCACATCGGGGATTTTGGCGTGAATCGCCTCGATCCGGTCCATCGCCAGCGTATCGCCTGTGGGTTTTTTGCTGAATTTATAAGCCCCGTGCGAGGTGCCACAAGCAATTGCCAGCGCGTCAACCTTGGTGCGTTTAACAAATTCGGCGGCCTCGTCAGGGTCGGTCAGCAATTGTTCCATGGATAATTTACCCACCGCGCCTGAGCCGTCTTCTTCGGCCGCTTCGCCGGTTTCAAGCGAGCCGAGAACCCCAAGTTCTCCCTCCACGCTGGCACCAACCCAATGGGCCATACGCGAAACACGCTCGGTAATATCGACATTATAGTCAAAATCAGCCGGGGTTTTCATATCGGCATGTAGCGAGCCATCCATCATCACCGAAGTAAAACCATAGCGAATGGCGCTTGAGCAGGTTTGTTCGTTATTGCCATGATCCTGATGCATACAGATCGGAATATGCGGATACATTTTTGCCAAGGCCTGAATCATATGTTGCAACATGATATCGCCGGCATAAGACCGCGCGCCGCGCGAGGCTTGCATAATAACCGGCGCGCCAACCTTGTCTGCGGCTTTCATGATCGCCAGGCCTTGTTCCATGTTGTTGATGTTGAATGCGGGCATGCCGTAATCATTTTCGGCGGCATGATCCAGCAATTGTCGAAGGGTAATAAGGGCCATATTTTCTCTCCTGAGGGTGGGTGGCGCCTTGGCCACCCATTATTGTCGGGGTGGCTAGAAGCTACCCATGATGACGGCATTGTCAGCCATGCGGTTTGAAAAACCCCACTCGTTGTCATACCATGTCAGGATGCGCACCAGACGTTTATCCATAACGCGGGTTTGATCCATATGAAAAATGGAGGAGTGCGGATCATGATTAAAATCAATCGAGACATTGGGCACATCGGTATAGCCAAGCACACCTTTGAGCGGGCCATCCGCAGCAGCGCGAATGGCCGCGTTGATTTCCTCAACGCTGGTGTCGCGGCTGGCGTTGAATTTCAGATCCACAACCGACACATTCGGGGTCGGAACCCGAATCGCCATGCCGTCCAGTTTGCCATTTAATTCCGGCAAGACAAGACCAACAGCTTTGGCAGCGCCGGTGGTGGTCGGGATCATGCTAAGCGCTGCGGCGCGGCCACGGTAGGGGTCGCTATGCATGGTGTCCAAAGTTGGCTGATCGCCGGTATAGGAATGGATTGTGGTCATGAAGCCTTGCTCAATGCCCACCAGATTATTCAACACAAAAGCAACAGGAGCCAAGCAGTTAGTGGTGCAAGACGCATTGGAAACAATGGTGTCAGCGGCGGTTAATGTGTCATGGTTTACGCCGTGAACAATGGTTTTATCCGCACCGGCACCGGGGGCGGAAATTAGCACTTTTTTAGCGCCGGATTGCAGCAAAAGGCTGGCTTTTTCATGGGAGGTAAAAATACCGGTGCATTCCAGCGCCACATCGACGCCAGCCCATTTTAATTTTGTCGGGTCCCGTTCCGCCGAAACCGTGATTGGGCCGGTGCCGACATTAATGGTATTGCCCTCAACGATAACTTTTTGCGGGAAACGGCCATGCACACTGTCAAATTGCAGCAGGTGGGCGTTGGTTTCAACCGGCCCTAGGTCATTGATTGCAATAACTTCAATATCGGTGCGACCGGATTCGATGATGGCGCGCAGAACATTGCGGCCGATACGGCCAAAGCCATTGATGGCTACTTTTACTGTCATGGGTTAATTTCCTTTTATTAGATCGTTGGCGGCATTCACAACAGCGTTTGCTGTGATACCGAAATGGGCGTAAAGATCGTCGCCCGGCGCAGACGCACCAAAGCTACCCATGCCAATAAAGGTTGAATTGTCGCCTAGCAAGGCTCCCCAGCTTTGTTTTATCGCCGCTTCGACGCCAACACGCGG
>CAZCDC010000143.1:0-3614 GCA_964497195.1 uncultured Rhodobacterales bacterium
GATTTTAACCGTGAGGGATTAAGCATTGAGGTGGACTTCTCGCTGCCAGCCGAGCGGGTGGTGCGCAGCCTGAACCGGATTATTGAATGGCGTGGCAAACCGCAGATTATTCGGCCCCTCTCATGGTTTGCAGGCAAACCATTGCCGGGCAGTGGACCGCCCCAACATGGGCATCGGCCGGATCACACCCGCTATGAAACTGAAAATGGCCGTGTAATTCTACTAGCGGACCCCCTGAAAAATAGGAGAATTACCGTCTGACCTGACAACGCACTTATTCTTAATACCCCTGCAAGGCAAACACATCAATTTCGTCTTCAATATTAACCTTGATCGCCCGCGCCGCCGCCCGTGCCCCTGCGGCAGTGGTGTAATACGGAATACGGTCATAAAGCGCGATACGGCGAATTTCACGGCTATCTTCAATAGATTGCACACCCTCGGTGGTGTTGAAAACCAGATGAATATCGCCGTCTTTCATTTTGTCGCTCACATCGGGGCGGCCCTCATAAACCTTGTTTACCACAGTTGCGTCTATGCCATTATCCGCCAAAAACGCTGCCGTGCCGCGCGTTGCCACCAGCGCAAAGCCCAAATCATGCACAATCTGCGCGGCTTCCAGCATTAACGGCCCTTTGTCAGAGTCCTTAATAGAAAAGAACGCTGTTCCGCCTTTTGGCAGCACAACACCCGCGCCCATTTGCGCCTTCAGAAATGCCTTGGAAAAACTGGTATCAAGGCCCATAACCTCGCCGGTTGATTTCATTTCAGGGCCAAGCAAGGTATCCACGCCGGGGAACCGCGCAAAGGGCAACACCACTTCTTTTACCGCCACATGCGGGGTGTTTGGATCTTTTAGCACAAAATCCGTCAGCTTTTCACCCGCCATAATCCGCGCTGCAATTGCCGCGATGGGCGAGTTCACCGCCTTGGCCACAAAAGGCACGGTGCGGCTAGCGCGAGGGTTGACCTCCAACACATAAATCACCCCGTCTTTGATGGCAAATTGCACATTCATCAGCCCGACAACCCCCAGACCCAAGGCCATGGCTTTGGTCTGGCGTTTCATTTCCTCAATCGTGGCAGTGTCCAGCGAATAGGGCGGTAATGAGCAGGCGCTATCGCCCGAATGCACACCGGCTTCCTCGATATGTTCCATCACACCTGCAACATGCACATCCACGCCATCACAAAGCGCATCAACATCAACCTCGACCGCGCCGGCTAGATAGCTGTCAAGCAACACGGGATTATCACCCGAAACCTGCACCGCCACATCGATATAGCGTTTTAGATGCGCATCATCGCGCACAATTTCCATGCCACGTCCACCCAGCACATAAGAAGGGCGAATAACCAGCGGATAACCAACATCTTTAGCAATTTCAAAGGCTTCCTCGGGGCTGGAAGCAATGCCGTTATGCGGTTGTTTCAGGCCCAGATTATGCAGCAATTTTTGAAAACGCTCACGGTCTTCGGCGTGGTCAATCGCATCGGGCGTGGTGCCCAAAATCGGAATACCCTCGGCTTCCAGCGCGTTGGCCAGCTTTAGCGGGGTTTGGCCACCGAATTGCACAATAACCCCGTGGAGTTCGCCATTTTCCTGCTCAACCCGCAAAACCTCCAACACCGATTCCAGCGTCAGTGGTTCAAAATACAAACGATCCGAAGTATCGTAATCGGTTGAAACCGTTTCAGGATTACAGTTGATCATGATGGTTTCATACCCTGCCTCTGTCAGCGCATAACAGGCATGACAGCAGCAATAATCAAACTCAATCCCTTGGCCGATCCGGTTTGGACCACCCCCAAGAATAACCACTTTTTTGCGATCGGTCGGGCGGCTTTCGCACTCCACATCTCCCATCACAGGGCTTTCATAGGTGGAATACATATAAGGCGTCTGGGCTTCAAATTCTGCGGCGCAGGTATCAATGCGTTTGAAACAGGCAACTACGCCCAGCGCGGTGCGGTCATGGCGCACTTGGGTTTCGGACCGGCCCGTTAGGGTGGCCAGCCGCGCATCGGAAAAGCCCATCATTTTCAGGTTGCGCATGTCATGGGCATTATGGGGCAGCCCCTTGATGGTCAGGTCGGTTTCCATGGCGATAATCTCGCGGATTTGCCCAATAAACCATGGGTCGAACATGGTGATATCAAACAATTCAGCATCCGAAAACCCATAACGCATGGCATGGGCAATGATCAGCATCCGGTCAGGCGACTGGATCGAGAGCGCCTTGGTCAGGGCTTTGTCGATGGCTTCTTGGGCCTCGGGGGTGGCACCGATTTTAAACCGTGTCAGGCCGGTGTCGCCGCCTTTTGTAAACACCATTTCAGTGTCGCTTGGCATATCGGGAATATCAATTTCGTCAAATCCGGTCAGGCCTGTTTCAAGACTGCACAATGCCTTTTGCACACTTTCTTGAAAGGTCCGGCCAATGGCCATGGCTTCGCCCACCGATTTCATCGCGGTGGTCAAAGTGGCCTCTGCGCCCGGAAATTTTTCAAAGGTAAAGCGCGGAATTTTGGTAACAACATAATCAATTGTCGGCTCAAAACTGGCGGGGGTAACCTTGGTGATATCATTGTCCAGCTCGTCCAGCGTATAGCCCACAGCCAGCTTGGCCGCGATCTTGGCAATCGGAAATCCAGTAGCCTTTGAGGCCAGTGCCGAGGAGCGCGACACGCGCGGGTTCATTTCAATCACAACCTGACGGCCATCCGCAGGATTAACCGCCCATTGCACATTGGACCCGCCGGTTTCGACGCCAATTTCGCGCAAAACCGCAATGCTGGCCGAGCGCATCATCTGGTATTCTTTGTCGGTCAAGGTCAGCGACGGAGCCACGGTAATACTGTCGCCGGTATGCACCCCCATCGGATCAACATTCTCAATGGCGCAAATGATAATGGCGTTGTCGGCTTTGTCGCGCACCACCTCCATTTCAAATTCTTTCCAGCCCACAAGGCTTTCGTCGATCAGAATTTGGGTCACAGGGCTAGCATCCAGCCCACCCGCACAAATCATCTCAAAATCGGCTTTGTTATAGGCAATGCCGCCGCCGGTGCCCCCCATGGTAAAGGCCGGGCGAATAACGGCTGGCAGGCCGATATCCTCCAGCGCGTCCATACATTCCTGCATGTTTTCGGCAATGGTGGCGCGGGGGTTTTCGATGCCCAGACGGTCCATTGCTTCGCGGAATAATTTGCGGTCTTCGGCCATCTCGATGGCTTTGCGATCGGCGCCGATCAGCTCAACACCGTATTTTTCCAACACCCCCATATCATCAAGCGCCAGCGCCGTGTTCAGCCCTGTTTGGCCGCCCATGGTGGGCAGCAAGGCATCGGGGCGCTCTTTGGCAATGATTTTGGCCACGGTTTCGGGGGTGATTGGCTCAATATATGTGGCATCAGCCATATCGGGGTCGGTCATGATGGTGGCAGGGTTGGAATTAACCAGAATAACGCGATAGCCCTCTTCTTTTAGGGCTTTGCAGGCTTGGGTTCCGGAATAGTCAAATTCGCAGGCTTGCCCGATAATAATGGGGCCAGCGCCGATGATCATGATGGATTTGATGTCTGTTCTTTTTGGCATGCCGGTTCCGCGCGTT
>CAZCDC010000144.1:0-3614 GCA_964497195.1 uncultured Rhodobacterales bacterium
TGAGCTGGCACAATTGCCACGCATAATTGGCGTCAAAGACGCAACCGGCGACATCGCCCGCGTTAGCGAACAGCGCGCCACCTGCGGCCATGATTTTATACAACTATCCGGCGAAGATGCCTCGGCGCTTGGCTTTAACGCCCATGGCGGGGTTGGCTGTATTTCTGTCACAGCCAATGTTGCCCCCGCGCTTTGCGCTGAATTTCAGGCCGAAACACTGGCTGGAAATTACGATAATGCTTTGAAATTGCAAGATATTTTAATGCCACTGCACAGCGCTATTTTCCGAGAGCCGGGCGTGGCGGGGGCCAAATACGGCCTTGCTTTACTTGGTAAATGCACAGCCGAAGTGCGCCTGCCCTTAACCGGACTGCTCGATGAAACCAAAGCCGAAATCAAATCGGCCATGCAGGGCTGCGGTATTTTAACCTGAATTTGCACAGGTTTGGCACAAGGCCAAAATATGCCTGCTGCCCCACTGGACTTTGGGGCGGAGGCACACTAAATCCTGCGTATCATGGCACCACGCAAAAAATCTGACCCGAATAACAAAACCGTCGCGGAAAACCGTAAGGCGCGGTATAATTATGCCGTCGAAGATACGCTGGAATGCGGCATAATGCTGGTTGGTTCCGAGGTAAAAGCCATGCGGGCTGGCGGGGTGAATATCGCCGAAAGCTATGCCAATATCGAAGACGGAGAGCTGTGGCTGATCAACTCCCATGTGCCCAAATACGAGCAAGCAAAAACCTTTCAGCACGTCGAGCGCCGCAAACGAAAACTGTTGGTCAGCAAACGTGAATTGGGCAACCTGTGGAAAAATATCGGCCGTCAGGGCATGGCATTGGTGCCGCTGAAAATATATTTTAACGATAAAGGCCGCGCCAAATTATTGCTGGGCATTGCCAAAGGCAAAAAAGCACAAGACAAACGCGCCACCGAGAAAAAACGCGATTGGCAAAAACAACAAGGCCGGATTTTGCGGGATCGTGGTTAGGTCGGTGCAAATTACCGTAAATTTAATAGGTAATTTCATACAGTTTTAGGCCAAATAACGCAATTTAACAGGTCAAAAAGTCAATTTAACGGTATCAAACACACATAAACACATCATAGCGCGTCGACTTTCCAAGAATTTGATGGGAGTATTTTGGCAACCCTGCCAAAGATTCAGCCTTGCGTGGCCATTTCAAAACCACACGGTTACTGGCCGATTTTAACGCTATTTTTACCAATTCAGCCGAATCTGTATCCGCCCCGACAATATCGCGTATTTGGCGCATTTCGATTTTTACCAACGCCGAATTTCCGCGCGGCGGGTGCATTGGGTCAACCAAAATAACTTCGGGATTAAGGTTCGGCAATAACTGCATAGCATCACCAAAAATCAAATTCATTCTGGCGATAATCTGCGCAGTTTCATCCATTTTGGCGGCGCGTTGCAATGCGTCATTCAACAACTCGAACATCTTTTCAGAGCGTTCAATCAACGTCACCTGCGCCCCCAACGAGGCCAGCAAAAACGCGTCTCGCCCCAGCCCTGCGGTTGCATCAACCACCACCGGATTATGGCCGTTTTTCATTCCCGCAGCTTTGGGTAAATCCTGCCCGCGCCCGCCGCCAAAATTCAGACGGTGCGCCACGGCGCCACTGGTGAAATCAATGCGCAGTTCAGGCATTTTTATCTCGCAAAGCCGCCCGCACTTCACGTTCCAGCGCATCTAGAAACCGAGATCGATCCGCCTTGGAAAACGGCTTGCCTTTGCCTTGGTGGAACGGGTCTGCTGCGCGCATATCGTTCATCAAATCCCGCATCGCCAGTTGGTTTCCGATGTTTTGCGGCGTAAAAGCATCGCCGTTATGGCGCAATGCCCGCCCACCGTTTTCGAGGCATTTTGCCGCCAGCGGGATGTCTCCGGTGATGCAAATATCGCCCGGTTTAATCCGGTCCGCGATCCAGATATCCGCCTCGTCGGCGCCAGCATCCACCACCACAATCTCAACCAGCGGGTGCGGATTGGGCCGCATTCCACCATTGGAAACAATAAAAACCTGCAATTTATGCCGGTCCGCCACCCGCAAGGTTTCAGCCTTAACGGGGCAGGCATCTGCATCAATAAAAATACTCATAATTTGTGCAAAATATCTGCGTGATGGGCGATATGGTCTTCCATGAATGTTGCCACAAAGAAATACGAATGGTCGTAACCGGCCTGCATACGAAACGTCGCTGGCTGGGCTTTTTTAGCGATGGCTTCTGCCAGTTTTTCGGGCTTGAGAAAATCTAGAAACTGGTCATTTGTGCCTTGGTCAATCAGGATATGGCCCGGAAATCCAACGTCCGTCATCAGCAATGTTGCGTCATGTTTGGCCCAATTTGCACGGTCTTTGCCCAAATATTCCGTTAGCTGTTTTTGGCCCCACGCCGCGTTTGTCGGGTGGGCAATCGGGGCAAATGCTGACACAGATTTATACTGTTCAGGGCGGTTCATGGCCAAGGTCAGCGCGCCGTGGCCACCCATTGAATGGCCTGTAATGCCTTGGCAATCTTGCAATAAATCAAATTTTTCAAAAATCAGCGCAGGCAGTTCATCCGCGATATAGCTCCACATATTGAAATGCGGCGCCCATGGTTTTTGCGTGGCATCCACATAAAACCCCGCGCCCTGCCCGAGGTCATATCCTTCATCATCCGCAACCGCCTCGCCGCGCGGCGAGGTGTCTGGAAATATCACCGCAATACCGGCCTCAGCGGCCCATGCCTGTGCGCCCGCCTTTGTCATGGCGTTTTCATGGGTGCAGGTTAGGCCGGACAAATACCAAAGCACCGGCACCGGGCCTTCCTTGGCTTGTGGCGGCAAATAAACTGCAAATGTCATTTCGCATTGGCAGGCTTCGGATTGATGGGAATATACGCCTTGGGTGCCGCCAAAACAGGCATTTTCGGATAGAGTTTTCATTACTGGCCTTTGGGTTGTTTCCTGTCATGAGTGGTATCTTATGGCCCAATGTTGAGCAAGTATGGTTTGGGATTTTCCGGAAACTTGACTCAAACTGACCCGAGGTCCATGGTTTTTTGATATTTTAGATTTTAAGGATATTCAAATGGCAAATGACGGCCTGTCGGTGGGATTATTTTGGGTCCCCGCCGTTTACTTGCTTTATGACCAGCGTAGCTTTGCGATTGTTGCTTTCCAAATTCAGCGCACCGATTGATCCAAAAAACTTGCTCAGGCTTGGGTAGCCCTGTAGCTGAACGCTAAAATTTGGATATCTCTCCTTTAATTTAGCATGGACTTGCCCAAGCAAAACTGCTTCTTTGTTAGTGCTAAGTTCGCTAACTATTCGAATGGTCTCTGCGCGGACTGCGCTGGAACCGCCAGCACTACTTATCTTGTTTTTCTCATTTTGAACTTTGGTTGCCTTCTTTTTAGCTGAAATTATTGCTTCAACTTTCTTGACGACTACGGGCGAAGGTTGTGCCGGCGATTTAGGCATATCAACCACAACAAAAGTATCAAACGCGCCTTGCAAAACCGCATTCGCCTTGGCATCGCCAACCCCCACAACCGTCATGCCGCTTTCGCGGATACGCGCGGCCAAAGCTGCAAAAT
>CAZCDC010000145.1:0-1345 GCA_964497195.1 uncultured Rhodobacterales bacterium
CGCGCCAAGCAAAAGCTTAAGGGCTATTACGGCGATCTGACCGAAAAACAATTCCGCCGCATTTATGCGGATGCTGTCCGTATCAAAGGCGACACAGGTGCAAACCTTATTGGCCTGCTCGAACGTCGTCTGGACGCTGTTGTTTACCGTGCCAAATTTGTGCCAACTATTTTTGCGGCGCGCCAATTTGTGAACCACGGCCATGTGACTGTGAACGGCAAAAAAGTAAATATCGCATCTTACCGTGTATCCGAGGGTGATATTATTACGGTTCGTGAAAAGTCCAAGCAAATGGGGCTGATTATCGAAGCTGTTGCCTCGGCTGAGCGCGACACGCCGGAATACATGAATGTAGATCATGACAAGTTGACATGTGAATTTATCCGCACGCCAACATTGGGTGACGTGCCTTATCCGGTTCTGATGGAGCCAAATCTTGTGGTGGAATTCTACGCGAAAAACTAATTTTTTTCGAAAAACTAATTTTGAAAGCCGCGTTTTTACGCGGCTTTTTATTTGCCGCAGCAACATTGTCTGCTAAAAGAAATCAACTGCTTTTTACAGGAATATGTTGGTGCATATTGAACAAATTGACTTAGGCAACAATATCATTCGGACCCAATTGCAAGGGTCGGATACCTTGGTCATTTCGTTTGATGCCGGCGGAGGCCTTTTCAAAACCGACGAAAATCGCAAGGGGTTTGGTCAGTCTCGTATTGCATCCGAAGGATATGACGGCATGTTTGTTATGCCAAAAACCTTGGATTGGTACCAAACACCGGAACTGGCGCAATTTTTTGAAACCATGCGCAAAACCGGGTTTTTTAGCGGGTATCGCAAAATAATAACCTATGGTTCGTCGATGGGTGGATTTGCGGCAATTGCTTATGCAAAGGCAACTCTCGCAACGCTTGTGGTGGCGTTTCATCCCCGAACGTCATTACATTTTCGGCATGGCGCGTGGCGTTCTGTTGCTTCTAGAAAAATGGATATAGACCGAACAGGGCCATTGGCCAATGCTTTGAATGGGTTAGGGAAAAATGAAAAATTGATTGTTTTTTATGACCCTTTTTTCAAAAGAGACCGTATCCACGCGCTTCGCATAATGACCAAGAACAAAAATGTTCAATACCTCAAGGTTCCGTTTTTGGCCCATGGTATTCCAAAATTTTTCAATCAATACAATTTGATAAAACCAATTTTTTCACAAGCAGCTCGGGGGAAGATTGATGAAAAACAGTTCTATTCCGATATCAGAGTGCGAAAGACTTGTCCGGATTACATCAAGCATTTAACTGCTGCGCGAAATAAGAGACACAAGGCTCAGGCTGAAATGGCGACGAAA
>CAZCDC010000145.1:1445-3556 GCA_964497195.1 uncultured Rhodobacterales bacterium
TTTAACTGCTGCGCGAAATAAGAGACACAAGGCTCAGGCTGAAATGGCGACGAAATAAGTTTTGCGGCTTTGAATGCGCCTTGGCTAAAGAAATAGAATATAACGCCCATTATACGCAGGTATGGTGAAAAAATTTCCGCAAAATCAGAATCGTGCAGCTGCGAAAATTAGATTTCGTCAGCTGATTTGATAACTTTGCCAAGCAACCCGTATTTAATGGCCTCATCGGTGTTTAACCAAAAATCGCGGCGCGTGTCTTTGGCGATTTTTTCTGCACTCTGGCCGGTGGCCTCGGCAAAAATACGTTCAAACCGTTCTTTCATGATTTCAAGCTGCTGGGCCTGAATTTCAATATCAGAGGCCTTGCCGCCAATACCGCCAGAAGGTTGGTGCAACAAAAACCGTGTATTGGGCAAACAAAAACGATTTTTCTTTTCGGCACCAATAAAGATCAACGCGCCTGCACTGGCTACCCAGCCAGAGCCAATCACACGCACAACCGGTTTGATGAATTTAATTAGATCATGCACCATGTCGCCAGATTCAACGTGGCCACCGGGCGATGAAATAAACATGGTAATCGGATCATCGCTGACCGCCGCCAATGCCAACAGACGCTCTGACGTGGATTTTGCCAGTTTGTCATTAATTTCACCAACAACCGTCACATAGCGGTTTTCAAAGGTGATCCGTTCGGGCGAAAACGCCTCTTTTTTGTCGTCTTTATCGTCGCTCATGTTTTTCGCCTTATGTCTGTGTTCACATAGCTATCGCATTTTCCCTGAGGAAGTGTAAACCGCCGATTTAAAGCGGCAGGGGGCGTTGCTCAACTATGGTTTCCATAGCGAAGTAAGAGGTGACAGCGTCCAGATCAACCTTTGAGATCAATCTTTGATAAACACGGTCATAACTCGCCATATCATCGGTCACCACCTTAAGCATATAGTCATAATCACCACCGATACGAAAAAAATCAATGACTTCGGGAATGGTGGTAACATGGCTGCGAAAGGTATTAAGCCAATCAGTGGAGTGATGGCGGGTGCGCAGCATCACAAAAACCACCAGCCCCAGACCCAGCTTTTGACGATCGAGCAGGGTGGTTTGGCCCTGAATGACTCCGGTTTTATGCAAGTTCTGCAATCGTCGCCAACAAGCGTTTTGCGACAGGCCGACAATTTCCGCCAACGCGCGCTGTGATTTTGACGAATCAATTTGTAAGGCAGACAGAAGGTTGCGATCAATTTGGTCTATTTTTAGATCATTCATTCGATCATATGACACAAAAAACCCCAAAAATGCAACAAATTAAGGAGCGCTTCCCTCATTTCTTTGTTTAAAAAATACTCAAAAGAAGGAAAATTTGAATGCCGTTGCAGAAATTTCGCGCCTCACTTGCCTCAGACAATATTATTGACAGTTTACGCAAAGGGCTGATTGGCGAAGCTGTGATGATCCGCGGATCCAATGGCGAGGTGCCGCTGGTTTATGCGGATTACGTGGCCTCGGGGCGGGCATTGCAGCAGGTTGAGGATTTTGTGCAAAAATCTGTGCTGCCGTTTTACGCCAATACCCATACCGAAGATTCGTTTTGTGGGCGTTACACCGGCCAATTACGAGAGGCCGCGCGGATGGAGATTGCAAAGCTGACTGGCGCAGGTGCCGGAAATTCAGTTGTTTTTACAGGATCAGGGGCAACATCGGGGCTGAATCGGCTGGTGGCTTTGCTGAATGTGAATGAAGCGAAAAATGCAGTGGTATTTATTGGGCCTTATGAACACCACTCAAATATTCTGCCATGGCGCGAAAGCAAAGCGCAAGTTGTGGAGATTCCCGAAACAGCATGTGGCGGGCCAGATTTGGATGCGCTGGCGCGGGCGCTGAATGACCACAAAGACGCGGACCTGAAAATCGGTAGCTTTTCAGCGGCATCAAATGTTACCGGGGTCATTACGGACACGGACCCTGTGACAAGGTTATTAAAGAAAAACGGGGCGCTGGCGGTGTGGGATTATGCTGGAGGCGGGCCGTATTTGAGCATTGATATGGCAACGGGAACCACTGCAGAAAAAGACGCGGTGGTGCTGTCCCCGCATAAATTTCCGGGTGGG
>CAZCDC010000146.1:0-3518 GCA_964497195.1 uncultured Rhodobacterales bacterium
TGGAGGAAACAGGTGACTGGAACCGTGCCGCTACGTTTTACGCAGAACGCGCAGCAGGTGGCGTGGCGTTGATTGTAACGGGTGGCATGGCACCGAATAAAGAGGGCGCTGTATTGCCCGGTGCGGCAGGGTTGTTTAGCGAAAAAGACGTTGAAAATCATCGCATTGTGACCGACCGCGTACACAGCGCAGGCGGCAAGATTGCCATGCAAATTCTGCACGCAGGACGGTATGCCTATTCGCCGGATTGCGTGGCTCCGTCAGCGATTAAATCCCCGATTTCGATGTTTACGCCCAAAGAACTGGACGCCGAAGGCATTGAAAAACAGATTTCCGATATGGTCACAGCAGCAACGCGCGCGCAATCCGCAGGTTATGATGGCGTTGAAATTATGGGTTCTGAGGGGTATTTTCTGAACGAATTTCTAGTGACCCGCACTAATAAAAGAACCGATGAATGGGGTGGCAGTTATGAAAACCGTATGCGTCTGCCCGTTGAAGTCGTGCGGCGGGTTCGCAAAGCGGTTGGCCCTGATTTCATCGTGATTTACCGGCTTTCCCTGATTGATCTGGTGCCCGAAGGGTCAACATTTGCCGAAGTTGTACAGCTCGCCAAAGCCGTTGAGGCAGCGGGCGCAACCATCATCAATTCCGGCATTGGCTGGCACGAAGCCCGCATTCCGACCATCGCCACATCTGTGCCGCGCCGCGCTTTTGCGTGGGTGACAAAACGGCTGATGGGGCAGGTTAATATTCCGGTGATTACGTCAAACCGCATCAACACACCCAACGTGGCGGAATCGGTTTTGGCTGAGGGCTGCGCTGATATGGTGTCGATGGCGCGGCCATTTCTGGCAGATTCGCAATTCGTTGCCAAAACTATGGCTGGGCAGGCGGATGCAATTGCGCCTTGTATTGCTTGTAATCAGGCCTGTCTTGATCATACTTTTGCAATGAAATTAACCACTTGTCTGGTTAATCCGCGTGCGTGTTATGAGACGGAGCTGCGATATTCGCCAGCGGAAATTACCAAAAATATCGCGATTGTTGGTGCGGGTCCGGCGGGGTTATCGACGGCGATTGTGGCCGCAGAACGTGGGCATAACGTAACCCTTTTTGATGGCGCCTCAGAAATCGGCGGGCAGCTTAATCTGGCAAAACAAGTGCCCGGGAAAGAGGAATTTTTTGACCTTGTTGACTGGTATCAACATCAGATTGATACCTTTGATGTGACGCAAAAACTGGGGAAAATGGTTGGCGTCGATGATCTAACGGGATTTGACGAAATAATCGTTTCCACAGGTGTTTCGCCGCGTGATCCAAAAATTGAGGGGCAGAATTTGCCCAATGTTCTATCCTATATCGAGGTGCTGCGGGGCGCGGATGTGGGCGCGCGCGTGGCCATCATCGGCGCGGGCGGTATCGGGTTTGATGTGGCGGAATTTCTGGTGACAGGCGACAGCCCCACCGTTGATTTGCAAGCGTGGAAAACCGAATGGGGCGTGGGTGACCCCGCAGAATTTCGCGGTGGGCTATCGCCTGATGGGCCACTGCCAGAAAAGGCAACCCGCGCGGTTACGTTGCTGCAACGCAAATCGCAAAAACTTGGCAAAGGTTTGGGAAAAACAACGGGTTGGATACACCGTGCTGCATTGAATATGAAAGATGTGACCATGATTGACGGCGTCAATTATGAACGCATAACCCCTGAGGGCCTGTGGGTTTCCGATGGCGAAGCCCGCGAAAATATGCGGCTGATTGAGGTTGACACAGTGGTTCTGTGCGCAGGCCAATTGCCCGAACGCAGCCTTGCGGATGCGCTGGCAGCCAAGGGCATTGATTGTCACGTTATCGGCGGTGCGGATGTGGCCTCGGAACTGGACGCCAAACGCGCCATCAACCAAGGCAGCCGTCTGGCCGCAAGCCTGTAGGGTAGGGTTTAGCCCATCACTGGCCTATTCAACATCATTTCCATTGATGATAATCGTGCCGTCCGGTGCGAATGTAAGGTCTGAAACATAGCTGTCCGGCATATCGGTGGGCCGCGCGTAAATGCTGAGCAATGCCTTGGCCCCCAGCACCATGCCAAAATCCAAAACGCCCATACCCCCGAGCTTGCCAAGAAGGGTGTGCACGCCACTGAATTCAAAATGCGCCGCGCCGCTGGGGATGCCCAGATCATAAAACGGCTCACCGGCATTGATTTCAAAATCAATCTGACCCGCACCGTTAATATCCAGCCCAAGCCCCGTAAACACGAATGTTTTCAGATCAAAACGGGTTGGCTGAAACGGCCCGAATCCGTCGATTACAATTTCACCGGGGTGAAAAATATCCATATGGACCAACGCGTCACCCTCCAGATCAATCTCGAAATTAATAGGATCACGTGGGATCGTTTGGTTGGGGTCCAGAATCGCCCAAATAGGCTCCTCAAAGGTCAGGCCTTTTATGGCGGAAAATACCCTAAATGGCTGAGGGGTTAAATTGGTGATATAGGGGATGATGTATTCGATTTTGAAATCATCCAGCGCGAAGTTCTGTTCGGTTAGTGCCGCGCTGGAATCTCGGATTTTTGCCACCCAGCCATGTACATTGGCATTGATCGTGACGGTTTCGGGATCTCGCAAAAGTGAAAACCGGCTGGCGCTATAGATAACATTTGCCGCGATTTTCAATTCAGGATCGCGGTGGTTTATGTCGATTTCCGAAGGGCCGGAGGAAAACCAGATTTCGCTTGGCTCGTCGGTTGTAAATAATGTGTCGCCACTCAGTTGTTCAATCTCGGCAAAATCTGCCAAGAATTCAACGTCCTGCATTTCGCCTGAAACGAAGGTGCTGCTTGTGCCATTCACAGCGTTTATGCTGAGCGAAAACCGCATGTTTTGCGCGCCAATATTCCCGATCGACACAAATTCATCAGCGTCTTGGCTGCTGTCTGTGACTTCGTAAAAAGCGCCGTTTGCATGTATGTCAAATTTGAGAACGCCTAAACTGATGCGATTTTCTATTTTGATTTCAGCGCTGAAATCAAAGGGCGCAGCGAGGGTTGTTAATAAGTCTGGCGTGCCCGATACAATGATAACAAGGTCTGTCAGGTCAAGCATTCCCGATATTGTTTCAACCGCATCAAGCGAGGCTTCCGATTCAATAATAACAATCGATGGCCATGTTAATTCAACAGTGCCATCCGGCAGAGATTTGAAATTCATCTGATTGGTTCGAAAATGTGTCAGGGATGCACCATCGTCAAAAGCCCTGTCAAAATCATACAAAACAATGGTATCGCCGTCTTGAACTTGCCTGCTGAAAGTTAGTTCCACACCCTCATCCGCAGCGCTGTCGATGAAAAAATCGACCATATCCTGTGCGGTTATGTCTGCCAATACCGGCGTGGAAAAACTAAGCAAGGCAAGGCTGGTAATTAGGCGCATTTCAAACTCCGGTATTTTTGCTAAATTGTCTTAGGCCGGTGGTGCTGTCAATCGCTTTTGCTAGCCAAAAACTTGCGGGCCAAA
>CAZCDC010000147.1:0-3499 GCA_964497195.1 uncultured Rhodobacterales bacterium
ACGGGCAGGGCGCCCAGTAATCGCCTTTACCGGCATTGGTTTTTTTGGCCTCCCATATTACCTTGCGACCGACCACTTGCGCCAGCGATAATCGCGTGCGCAGCTCTTCGATAAAACCGTCGGGCAGGCTCATTCAATCACCATGGATTGGCGCAAACTGCCATCTAGATTAAAGATATATATCTGTTCAATCCCGTCTGGATTACGGGTGACAATCGCAGCCCAGTTTTTGCCAAGGGTCACAGCCCCCACGGTTTCGCCTGCGGGAATTTCCATATTTTGCGGTATTTCGGGCGGTGGCGTGGCGGGGGAGGCAAAGCGGATGACAATCACGATGACTACGGCTATGAAGCCAAGAGTAAATACAAGGGTCATGCTTGTGACCAGCCGCCGAAGTGTTCGTATATGCTTTGGTTCTTCATACGGGGTATCCATGACGGCACTTTCTGAGATTTTGACAATAACGCTGGGGGAATCGCCTGCACCCAGACTTGATAAAGCTTTGGCCGCTTTTGTGCCAGAGGGGGTTACGCTTTCGCGGTCGCGCCTTCGGGTTTTGATTGAAAGCGGACAGGTCTCGCATCTGGATAAGGTGGTTACTGAAATCAAAGCCAAAGTAAAACCGTTTCAGGAATGGCAGGTGGTATTGCCTGTGGCGGTAGAACTGGACGCGCAGCCCGAAGATATTCCGATTGATGTGGTGTTTGAGGATGCACATCTGATTGTGGTGAATAAGCCCGCAGGCATGGTGGTGCATCCGGCGCCGGGGTCTGAAACCGGCACGCTTGTTAACGCGCTGCTGCATCATTGTGGCGATACATTATCGGGCATTGGCGGCAAAAAACGCCCGGGCATTGTGCATCGGATCGACAAAGACACATCGGGGCTGCTGGTGGTGGCAAAAAGTGATGCGGCGCATCAGGGCCTTGCAGCGCAGTTTGCGGCCCATGATCTGGAGCGCCTGTATCGGGCCGTGGTTTGGGGCCGCCCGTCAGCCATGGACCCGCGGCTGGCCGGAATAAACGGCGTGCGCTTCGAACCTGGTAATGTTGTGCGGATTTCGGGCAATATCGCGCGCCATAGAACCGACCGAAAACGCATGGCGGTGGTGAAGGATGCGGGGCGTCATGCCATTACCCGTGCGCGATATGACGAGGCTTTTGGCCCAAGCGAGCGGCCGGTGGCGGCGTTGGTTTCTTGTTGGCTGGAAACCGGGCGCACCCATCAAATTCGCGCGCATATGTCTTATGTCGGGCATGCGTTGATTGGCGATCAGGTGTATGGATCGCGCCGCGCTATTCCGAAAAAGGCTTTATCGGTTGATGGCGTGGAGGCCTTGCGAGGCTTTGCGCGCCAAGCATTACATGCGGCGGTATTGGGATTCGTTCATCCGGTTACAGCGGAAGAATTGCGCTTCGAAGCACCGCTTCCGGCGGATTTTGAGGCTTTGCTGACCGCAATTCGGAATTAATTCATGTGTAAATATAACGGGTTGTGAGGGGTTTTGTAATTATGTGTCAAATATATTTGACACAATGTATAATAACTCATACATGAGGTTAAGGAAGTCATACATCGAGGATTGCTATGACCTATACCGAAAAAAACACAGTTGTCTCTATGCTTACCGGAATGGTGGTGTTCGGAATTTACGGATCGAAACTGTATCAGTTGTATCTGGAGGGGCGATTTGAGGCTGCTGATGCGGGGGTGTTAATGGGCAAATCCGTGCTTTATATGATTGCCGCCAGCATCCTCATTACGATTTTAACCTCGATCCTGTTCAGCATTGCTCACGCGATGGCCACCGGCGAAAAAAAACCGAGCTTTGTGGTGGATGAGCGCGACAAACTGATCGAACTCAAAGCCATGCAATTTTCGTTTATTGTCTTCAGTTTTGGGTTTGTCGGGTCTGCAATTGCGCTGGTTTTCGAAGCCGCGCCTTTGATGGTGATATTTGCGACAATTACGTCGATGTTTGCGGCCTCGATCGCGGGTGATATTTTCAAACTGGTTTGCTATCGTCGGGGGTATTGAACATGGGAAAAAGCCGCGTTTCCAACATCATCCGGCGTTTGCGATTTGATCACGACGAGATGACCCAAAAAGCCTTGGCCGAGGCCATCGGCGTAACCCGCCAAACCGTTGTCGCGATTGAAAACGCCAAATATTCGCCGACGCTGGAATTGGCATTCCGAATTGCATTGGTGTTCGACACCCCCTTGGAAGAAGTGTTCAGTTTCACCCTGTCAAAGCCCGGAGAAAAACAATGAAAGCAGCAGTTTACACGAAATATGGCCCGCCCGGGGTTGTGCGCATTATTGAGGTTCCAAAACCGGTGCCAAAACCCAATCAGGTATTGGTAAAAATTCACGCAACGGCTGTGAATTCCAGCGATTGGCGGATGCGCAGCGGCGTTTTTCCGGCTGGGTTTTCAATACTGGCGCGGCTTGGATTGGGCATTTTTGGGCCAAGGAATAAAATACTGGGCGCTGAATTGGCGGGGGTGGTTGAAGCGGTGGGTGCCAAAGTCACGGGTTTTAAGTCTGGCGACCGGGTTTTTGCAGGCGGGGCTTTTGGCGGCCATGCGGAATATAAGGCTGTTGCGGAAAACCAACTGGCGATGATGCCCCGTCCGCTTTCGTTCAAAGAAGCCGGAGGGCTGGCATTTGGTGGCATAACGGCGCAATATTTTCTGGAGGATCTGGGGCAGGTAAAAGCGGGCCAACGGGTGTTGATAAACGGCGCGTCCGGCAGCGCCGGCCTGGCGGCAATTCAGATTGCCAAACACGCTGGTGCCGAGGTTTGGGCTGTTTGTAGTGCGAGAAACTTTGACTTGGTAACCTCAATGGGCGCGGATCATGTGATTGATTATACGGTGCAGGATATAACCAAATGCACCCAGAAATTCGATATTATTTATGACAGCGCGGGCACGGCGCCTTGGTCTCGGGTGAAGGATATTCTAACCCCGAATGGGCAGGTATTGATTGTGCTGGGGTCGCTTTGGGTGGTGGTTCAAGCGCCGTTTGTATCGCGCGAATCCGGGAAATCGGCAAAATTAGGCACGTCATTCGGCTCTGCCTCCAGCCTGAAAAGGCTGGCTGATATGGTGGATGCCGGTAATTTACAGCCGGTGATTGACCGATGTTATCCCTTTGCGAAAATTGTTGAGGCGCATGCCTATGTGGATACCGGACGCAAGCGTGGTAGTGTTGTGATTATGGTTGATGCGGGGGCTGGATGAAGATATTTTGCCAGCTTATTCAAATTTATTGTGATCTGGTAATTAGCATCCAGACTGGTTTTACGGGCGCAAAAACGACGGAAACCACGCCGGCTAACGTTAAGTTTATCAGCGTAACATATTGAACCCGAGCTTGTGTGACGCCATATACTATGAAAGCGCTAAGAATGCGTAAAGAGGAGAGACAGATGAGTTATGCAAGATTACCCGCACCGTCACCCGAGCAAGGCCTGTCACGTTATATGCAGGAAA
>CAZCDC010000148.1:0-3443 GCA_964497195.1 uncultured Rhodobacterales bacterium
CCAAAGCCGAGCGTAGCGAGGCCATGACCCAAAGGTCTGCGGTTTATTGCGCCAGCAATAATGCCGTTGATCGAGGGTTTTCCCTCAAACTCTCCCGCCCTTCGGTTGGGCATGGCCTCGCTACGCTCGGCTTTGAGTCAGTTTTTGAAGGTCAATTTTTGCCCAACAGCGCGCCAGACGGTGCTGGCTTGCCAGATTGATGGTCAACTTATCAACACATATTAAATATGTTTGCCGTTTGTCATCCCAAACAACCAATATTCGAAAGGCCTATGTTACAAACACTAACGAAGGGATTTAAATACAGTCATCAGCATAATCTTTATATCATAACAAAGCGACCGGTTTGCCTGATAAATCAGGTCCAAATGCGCTTTGCGCGGGATACATGCACGCGTGTATATCTCATCGGTTTCTTTAGGGTGTGTTGATCGCATCAGCAAACGCTCCTCGTGTTGATGATACAAAACCGAAGCCAGCCCGCTGATCCCGGGTCGCGACAAAAGCACCTGCGCATAAAGCTCCGGAAATCTTTCAACATATTGGCGCAAAGGCGGGCGCGGACCAACAAAACTGATATCACCCCTGAAAACATTGAAAAGCTGTGGAAGTTCGTCCAATCTGGATCGCCTAAGGAAATGGCCCGTGCGCGTAATACGTACGTTTTTATCCCCCCCGGAGACACCGCTATTTTTACTGGACGGTTTCATGGTGCGAAATTTAATAAGTTGAAACCCCTTTTGCGGGGTGCTCATCCGTTCTGAAACAAAGAATACCGGCCATCCATCCAAAACCAGGATCACGATGGATGTGATCACAATTACCGGCAGTAAAATTACTGCCAGAATAGTTGCAATTGCCAAATCAAAAATCCGTTTTGAAAATGTCATAGGTCTCGAAGCTCCCGCCAATCCAGCGAAATCCCTTTAGGGTCTGCTGCATTCAAAGGGAGTTTTACCAGTTTACTCAAAGCCTGACAATCAAGAGTGATGTTTTGGATCGCAGAATCCGGTGCGTCCCTATAGACCCATGGCAAAGACGCGGCTTCTGCCAAATGCTCCATGTGAACAGGTTCCGGCGCGGCGACGTTCAATAAAAAGGGCAGAGGATCAGTGTTTGTCGCCAGTTGCCCAATGCAATCGGCAAACACAGTTGGGCCAATATAAGACCTAAGTGGCCCCTTGCCGTCGGGAAACTGATCAATCTGGATTGGCTGTTGCGGCGTTGCTGTCGCGGCATTTAACAGCATTGCATCAGCCCCCGCAACATTGCCAATACGCAAACAACAAACATCTAGCCCGCTGTCCTTATAGGGCGCGGCGGCCTGCTCCATTTTTCGTTTTGAGACACCGTAAGCATTTCCCGGGTGACATGCTGCCGTTTCGGAAAAAGAAGCGCCGTCGCCAGCCCCGTAAACCGCAGAAGAAGACGCAAGCAATACACGCGGTACAGACGCTGCCAAAGCAGCATCCAGATATCGCGTTGCAATGTGGATATTTTCATCCATATCCGAGCCAGTCGCCGGCGTTGTTCCCGCCAGAACCACAAAAGCAGATATCCCATCATAGCTGTCAATCCAGCGCATAAGCGGTTCCACACCAGCGTCAACTTCCCAGACAATTTGGCTGGCTGATATGGCTTTATCCCTACCGCGGACCTGAAAGGGTGCGTTGCGCCACCGATAATTTGATGTTCGCCAAGCCGCACCAACCATTTTACCAACACGACCAGAGCTTCCGATCAAAATGATTTGCTCACCCATATTCCGGCCTCCTCGGTTATTTTAGATATGTTTTGATCATGCCTTTCACAGCGTAATGTGTGAAATAGTAGATAGCGATAGGTAACGGCAATTTTTCGACCTCGCGATATAGCTTCCAGGTGTAAGCAGCCGCACTGGCCTTGTTGGACGAGACTGAATTATTGCGAACCCGGTACTGGGCCAGCTTATCGCTCATGCCATACGCAAATTCAGTCTTTTTCAAAAGCCGTAACCATAACCCCAAATCCTGCCTTTTACGAATGAGCGGCATGGCGGTTTTACCAAGCATATTTGTGTCATACATCGCGGTAAGACATCCAATGGTATTATTCTTCAGCAGATCAGCGTAATTTTGTTTAGGTGGCACGATAACTTCTCCGATGAGGTCACCTTGTTCGTCGATTTTATCATAGCTACAATACGAAAAGGCGATATCTCCCTTAGCCATAAATTCAAGTTGGCGGCGCAGCTTTTCGGGATGCCAAAGATCATCTGAATCCAAAAAAGCGATATACCGTCCGCGCGCCGCATCTATGCCGGTATTGCGCGCCACCGCCCCGCCTTGATTTTGCAAAAGCCCAATCCAGCGGGCTCTTGGTTCACTTTTGCAATATATCTCAAGAATTGCGCGGCTATCATCAGTGGACGCATCGTCGATGATGATGTGCTCCCAATCAGTGAAGGTCTGGGATTGCACACTTTGAAGAGTTTCAGCAATCATTGCTGCGCAATTATAGCTTGGGGTAATAATACTGACGAAAGGGGGGGGATTTGCCATCAACATTACCTTGATTTTTTGTCGGGGCGTGCAGCGCCACTCCGGAAACCCATTTAAGCGACCTTTTCTATAAAAGCCAATGATTTCATCCAGCAATGTGCCAAGTGTCAGCAGAACGTCCACTACGGATTATTAGCGAAAATATCGCCGGGCGCTGAACCAAAGCCGAGCGTAGCGAGGCCATGACCCAAAGGTCTGCGGTTTATTGCGCCAGCAATAATGCCGTTGATCGAGGGTTTCTAAGGGAGCTCTCCCGCCCTTCGGTTGGGCATGGCCTCGCTTCGCTCGGCTTTGGCTTAGTCATTGGGTGCAATAACGTACCCATCAACGCGCCAGACTACGCTGGCTTGCCAGATTGCGGGTTAGCGCATCGACAGACTTAATAATATATTGCGCCGTTTCATCATCCATCAAATAGCTGAAATTCAGGCGTATCCAGCCAGGTTTGGCCTCAAGGTTCCCCGCGTTCAGTTGTCGATGCAAGGATTCTGAATGGGGCTGATCAACCTTCAACAATCGATGCCCGTATGGCCCCGCACAAGCACAGCCGCCGCGTGATTGAATGCCGTAAATGTCGCTCAGTTTCTGTGTGACCTCAGCGTAATGAATACTGCGGCCCTGATCGTCATTCACCAGAAACGAAAAGATCGGTAGGCGATGCTCCATTTCTGTGCCAAGCAGGGTCAAATACGGGTTATCTTCCCAGCCTTTGATGGCCATCGCGTTCAGCTCTGCTTCACGGGTTTCAATCATCTGTTGGCCAATCACATCTTTGACAATAAACGCCAAGGCCGCGCGGATATCCCCGATGATGTTTGGCGTGCCTGCTTCTTCACGCGAAATGATATCGGGCAAATATTCGTGATCCCAAGGCGAAACAAATGCCACAGTGCCCCCACCCGG
>CAZCDC010000149.1:0-3414 GCA_964497195.1 uncultured Rhodobacterales bacterium
AGGATAAGGGCGTGGCCGTGGGTGTATTTGTTTGCTTTGATGTTCGCATTTTTGACTACTTGATATTCGCGCAGCGAAACAAGTGATACAAGTTTAGCGACTTCATTTGGATGAAAAATTGAAACACCATGCCTTTTTTGCAGGCCAAGAGAAACAACGGTAATCCGAAAATCCATGTGATTCCTTAAGAGGCGATGGCAAAGTTTTTCACTATGAAATGAAACAACTAGTCTTGGCGGCGGAACGGGAACGCCTAATAATTTGCCTGAATCAGAGCATCGGCCCGACCAAACGTCTACGCTTACGCCGGTCCCATAATAAACCTTCCAAACGCGGGCATCAAACATCTTCATTAAAAACTCGGCTAGGGTCCCATATATTTGGCGCGAAAGCCCCGTGCCAAAGAGAGCATCTATCCAAATATCAAATTGAAACGGCACCGAAGTTTGTGAAGTAATTCGGGTAACCTCCCCCACCTCCAACCACCGCTCCGCATTCACCTTCGCATCCGGCGGCAGTTTCCCCACCTCACCATACAGAAAAACCTCAACCTCCCAGCCTCGATCATTCAACAGCCGCGCCACCACAAACCCGTCACCACCGTTATTGCCCGGGCCACACAGCACCACCGCTTTTTGCGAGGTTAGCGCCATTTCAGGCCATTCCTCCAAAATCGCCTCAACCACGCCACGGCCGGCGCGTTCCATCAACTCCAGCCCTGTGACTTCACCGCTATCAATCGCGGCTTGTTCAATGGCGCGCATTTGTGCGGCGGTTAAAAGTTCGGTCATATTTTCATCCCGTAGGGTGCGTGGTTTCCACGCACCGTTTGCGGCCTCATAATTCGGATCGGCGCGTGGAGACCACGCACCCTACATTTCATATCGCACAACTTATATACAGACTGCCCAGTTTTTAGGCACTTAATCCAATAACTTTGCCCTACGACATCATGCAAAACTCTATCCAATTGCACCCGCCTCAAACAAGTGTTTTGTCTGCCCCCATAGGAGGCTGTCATGAAAAAAATCGAAGCCATTATCAAACCTTTTAAGCTCGACGAGGTCAAAGAAGCCCTTCAAGATGTCGGCATTCAAGGCCTGACCGTGATTGAAGCCAAAGGGTTCGGCCGCCAAAAAGGCCACACAGAATTATATCGCGGCGCGGAATACGTTGTAGATTTCCTGCCCAAGGTCAAAATCGAGATCGCCCTTGCCGATGATCAGGTTGACGAAGCCATTGAGGCCATTATCAATGCCGCCAAGACCGGCAAAATCGGTGACGGCAAGATTTTTGTTTCAACCATCGAACAAGCCATCAGAATTCGCACCGGTGAAGACGGTGTAGAAGCTCTTTAACTTAAGGAAAATACCATGAGTGATATCCAAACAGTTCTTGACATGATCAAGAATAACGACATCGAATATGTGGATGTTCGTTTCACAGATCCGCGCGGAAAATTGCAGCATTTGACCATCATCAACGATGAGGTCGACGCTGATTTCCTTGAAGAAGGCATTATGTTTGACGGGTCCAGCATTGCTGGCTGGAAGTCTATTGACCAATCCGACATGAAATTAATCCCTGATTGCACGTCTGCGTATATTGACCCTTTTTATGCAGAAAAAACCCTGTGTATCCATTGCTCCGTGGTTGAACCAGACACAGGCGAACCATATTCACGTGACCCACGCTCAACGGCTGAAAAAGCCGAAGCATACCTGAAATCAACCGGTATCGGCGACACTGCATATTTCGGCCCGGAGGCAGAGTTTTTCCTGTTTGACGATGTGCGGTTTAGCAACACCATGAACAAAGTTTCGTTTGAAGTGGATGCAGCGGACGCAGCATGGAATACCGACACCGAATACGAAATGGGCAATATGGGCCACCGCCCCGGCGTTAAGGGCGGATATTTCCCTGTGAATCCAACAGATTCTTCGCACGACATTCGCGGTGAAATGCTGTCGACCATGAAACGCATGGGTATGAAAGTTGACAAACACCATCACGAAGTTGGCTCTTGCCAGCATGAATTGGGTTTGGTGTTTGGCACATTGGTCAAACAGGCTGATGATTTACAGAAATACAAATACATCATTCACAATGTTGCGCATGCCTACGGCAAGTCAGCGACATTCATGCCAAAGCCGATCGCCGGCGATAACGGCACCGGCATGCATGTGAATATGTCCATCTGGAAAGACGGCAAGCCACTGTTTGCAGGTGATAAATACGCTGATCTTTCGCAAGAAGCCTTGTATTTTATTGGTGGCATTTTGAAACACGCCAAAGCGCTGAACGCGTTCACCAACCCTGCGACCAACAGCTATAAACGCTTGATCCCGGGTTTTGAGGCTCCGGTTCTGCGGGCTTATTCCGCATCTAACCGTTCGGGCTGTGTTCGTATTCCATGGGCTGAATCCCCCAAGGCCAAGCGCGTTGAGGCGCGTTTCCCTGACCCAGCAGCCAACCCGTACCTTTGTTTCGCTGCCTTGTTGATGGCTGGCCTTGACGGGATCAAAAACAAAATCGACCCCGGCGAAGCACAAGACAAAGACCTGTATGATCTGCCCCCAGAAGAGCTGGCCGACATCCCGACTGTTTGCTCATCCTTGCGCGAAGCACTGGACGAGCTGCAAACCGACATGGATTTCTTGCTGGCAGGTGATGTGTTCACCCGTGAGCAGATTGAGGGCTATTGCGAGCTGAAATGGGAAGAAGTGTATAACATGGAACATACACCGCACCCTGTTGAATATGGCATGTATTACAGCTGCTAAAACGGTGCGTGGAGACCACGCACCCTACGGGAATTGAAGAAGGCCTCCGATATTTCGGGGGCCTTTTGATTTGAAGAAATGAGTCTATAGACTGTCCGCGAAAGCAACACACGCCTTTTGATCAAGAGCAATATCCGAACGCTCCGGGATTCCGCGTTCAAATTTAATTTGGTTTTCAGCCATAATTTCTTTATACAGGTCACCAAATTCCATTATCTCTTGTTGGATAATTTCAGTTTCGGAAATTGTTGCTGAATCGGACAATCTGAAAGTTCTTATCGAGTTTGCATAACGTGTAAGGTCCGAAATTCTCGTTTCAAGCAACTCAATAAAAAATGCAACATTATTCCCGTGGTTGATATGATTATGCAAAACTGCCTTAAAATAGCAGGCACAACGGACAGCAAGATAGGTTAGATTTTCAGTACGATTGGCAGAAGTGTAGCTTTCTGGCAAAGGCGGCAGCTCACCCTTATTACAACATCTCCGCGTGTATAATATAGCACCCCGCCATTATTACGCTTAAACCAGAATTTTGAACGGGGGTTGCCTAAACGTAATGTCATGGCTTGTCCCTTTTGAAAGTGTGTTGGGTCGGGTCCAAAACGACCCGTTGTCAAACATATAAGAA
>CAZCDC010000150.1:0-3402 GCA_964497195.1 uncultured Rhodobacterales bacterium
GTGGCCAATACCACCACCCGTTTGCCGCGCATCGCGCTTAGCTGGTTAATCAACGCATCAAACGGCGAGGGCCATGCCACCATTTCAGCGGTTGAATTGGCCGAAAGCACATGATGCCGCGCGCCGCCAACAATGATTTCGGCGGCCTCAACCACGGCGCGGGTGGCCGGGGTCAGGCCCTCCAGCCCGTCCTCGCCAATGCCGACAATATGTAACCAAGGGGTCATTGTTTTTCCTCCGGCAAGCCAGCCGCCAGCGCATTAACCGCAGCCGAAGCCATGGCCGAACCGCCTCTGCGGCCCATCAGCGACAAATATGGCACAGCGCGCGGATTGCTGACAAGCTCGGCTTTGCTTTCCGCCGCGCCCACAAACCCCACCGGAAAGCCAAGAATAGCGGCGGGTTTTGGCCAGCCCTGATCCAGCTTTTCCAACAGATAAAACAGCGCGGTGGGGGCATTGCCAATCACCACAATTGCGCCCTCGATATGATTTTCCCACAGATTAACCGCCGCGGCAGACCGCGTGGTGCCTAGCTGTTTTGCCAGCGCGGGCACTGTTGGATCATTAAGCGTAACGATCACTTTATTATCCGGCAAATACCGTTGAATTATACCCGAGGCTACCATTTCAACATCGCACAGGATCGTGGCTTTTTGCAAAATCGCGGCGTGGGCGCGGGCGTAAACATCCGCCGAGAACCTCAAGTCGTGTGGGATATCTGTCATGCCACAGGCATGGATTAGCCTTATTGCAACAGGATGCAGATCCTTTGGCAGGCCAGATAAATCCGCCTCGGCGCGCACGGTGGCAAAGCTTTGCGCGTAAATCTTCGAGGGGTTTTTCTGATAAATCACCCTTTTGGCCGGTCCCGCACAGATTCCGGCCCGTGCGGGTGGTCGGCTTGCGGGTATTCGGGGTGGGAATGATCATGCGCATGACTATGGGAATGTCCATCATGGGAATGATCCATATCCAGCCGACACGCGCCGGTGCAGAATGTTTCACACAGATCACAAGTTTCGACCGTGGCGCCCGGCGCATTGGCGCCTTGGCCTTCAACATGGTGGTGATGGCTTTCTTGCGCCATGCCTTGCTCTGCCTCAAACCCCAGAATTTGTTCGCGGTATTTGCACATGCCGCAATTCATATTGTTTTCGCCCTCAACAATTTCGCGCACCCGCTCAGCAAAGGTTTCGATCACTGCATCATGGTCATTCAGATATCCGGCTTTGATAAAATCAATCGCGGGATAGCGCGCAGATGCCTCATCGGTAAAGCCATAAATCCGGTCGATCAGCACACCGGTAAACAGGAAATACGGAAAAACAATAACCCGTTTATAGCCCAGTTTCGCCACATGATCCAAACAAGGCTCCACCAATGGAAAGGTCACACCCGAATAGCCGACCTCCATCCAGCCAAAACCCATGCCCTCTTGCAGCAATCGCGCCACTTTGGACACATTGCCATTGGCATCAGGGTCCGATGCGCCGCGCCCGATCACCACCAAGCAGGTATCATGCAGGGGCAATGCGCCATGGTCTTTATTGGCCATATCAACCGCCTGCTGAATACGGTTCGATGCGGCGCGCAGCATTTTTGGATCAACACCCAGCTCGCGGCCATATTCCACCGTGATATTATGTTTGGCGGCATAGGTATTCAGCACCGTTGGAATATCGTTTTTGGCGTGCATGGCGGCAAAAAGCATACCGGGCACTGCCAAAATATGGTCACAACCGGCCTTGCGAAGGTTATCCAACCCATCGCGCATCACCGGATTGGCGAATTCCAGATAGCCGTATTCAACCGGCCAATCGGGGAAATGCGGGCGCAAACGCTTTGCCAACACCGCAAATTCATCCACCGCCGCTTGTGAGCGCGACCCGTGGCCGCAAACCATTACACCATATTTGGGCATATAATTATCCTATTCGAGCTATCATTCACAGCACCCGAAAGGGAATGGCCTTTGCCATTTCCGACAGTTTTTACCAATTGCCCCCTATTTGGGTCAGCTTTGGAAAAACGCTCTTTCAGCCCCAATGGGCACCGTCTGATTATCTGGTAATATGCCAAATCAAGCAGCGCAAGCCCGTTAACGACGCAGTTTGGCCAAAATGGGCCTTTGCATCCGGCCTTTGGCCATTTATGGACAGCCTATGCAACAGATAACCATAGAACGATTAGGCCTTCAGGGCGACGGTATTGCCGATGATGGCAGCTTTGTGCCTTATGCTTTGCCGGGCGAAATATTTGAAAATGGCAAACGCCAAAGCGACTCGCCGGAGCGGGTTGCGCCTGTGTGCAAACATTTTGGCAGTTGCGGCGGCTGTAGCCTGCAACACGCCTCGGATGCATTTTTGGCGGATTGGAAACAAGACGTGGTGCGCCGCGCATTGCAAGCCCAAGGGCTGGAGGCCGAATTTAAGCCCATCAAAGTTTCGCCGCCAAAATCACGGCGGCGCGTGGTATTTAGCGGCCGCAGAACCAAGAAAACAACGGTGGTTGGGTTTCATGGGCGGGCGTCTGATACTGCGTTTCAACTGGAGGAATGCCATCTGGTTGTGCCCGAATTATTGGGAGCATTACCCGCCTGCCACGAAATTCTAATCACCGGAGGCTCGCGCAAGGGCGCGCTAAAAATGGCTGTATCGCTATGCGATTCCGGCCTCGATATTGAGGTTTCACAAGGCAAAGAGCTGGACCAACCCCTGCGCGGTAAACTGGCGGAATTGGCCGAAAAACATAATCTTGCACGCCTTGGCTGGAATGGCGAAATTGTCGCCGCGCGCCGCCGTGCGGCACAGCATTTTGGCAAAGCCGAAGTAATTCCGCCATTGGGCGCATTTTTACAGGCCACCAAAGCGGGCGAAGACGCGCTGGTCACCGCCATGCGGCTGGCGGTTGGCAATGCTAAAAATATTGCAGATTTGTTCGCAGGTTGCGGCACATTTGCAATTCCGCTGGCCGAAAATGCTGAGGTTTGGGCGGTCGAAAGCAATGCCGATATGCTGCGGGCGCTGGATGCAGGCTGGCGATTTGCACAGGGGCTAAAAACCATCAAAACCGAGGTGCGAGACCTGTATCATCGCCCATTGGTGCCGCTTGATATGCGCAAACTGGATGCGGTAGTCATTGATCCGCCCCGCGCAGGGGCCAAAGCCCAGATCGCAGAGCTGGCCAATTCGGTGGTGCCGGTAATTGCCTCGGTTTCGTGCAACCCTGTCAGCTTTGCCCGCGATGCAAAGGTTTTGGTTGATGCGGGTTTTAGCCTTGATTGGGTGCAGGTAATTGACCAGTTTCGCTGGTCTGGGCATGTGGAAATCGCCGCAAGATTCAGCAGATAAAAAGGACATTGCCCGATTTTAGGCTGACGTCCAGAATATTCGGTTTATAC
>CAZCDC010000151.1:0-3382 GCA_964497195.1 uncultured Rhodobacterales bacterium
TTTTGAAAGTGTGTTGGGTCGGGTCCAAAACGACCCGTTGTCAAACATATAAGAAACATTAAATTTGTAAGAACTGGGCGAAATTAGCGCAGACAAAGCGGCGGTAACTTTCGCGTAACCTGAAGGTTACACGGCTTGAGAAATGCTCGTAAGGGTCTAAATTAGAAATAACCAACGAGGAAAATATCATGCCCAGCGAAAAACTAACCTTTACCGGCCATTCAGGCAAAGAGCTGGCAGCGCGATTTGATACGCCAAACGGGCCAATTTTGGCGACCGCAATATTCGCGCATTGCTTTACGTGTTCCAAGGATATTCTGGCGGCAAAACGCATTTCGCAACGCCTTGCCTCTGCCGGTATTGCGGTTTTTCGATTTGATTTTACTGGCCTTGGGCATTCAGAGGGTGAGTTCGCTAACACGCATTTCACATCCAACGTCACAGATTTACGGCTAGCGGCGGAGCATCTGGCAACGCTTGGGCGTCCTGTCAGTATACTCATCGGGCATTCCTTGGGGGGCGCAGCGGTGCTAAAGGTTGCCGGTGAAATTGACAGTGTTAAGGCAGTGGTAGCGATTGGCGCGCCCTCTGATCCGGCCCATGTCACAGCTAATTTTGGGTGTCAGTTGGATGAGATCAAAGCCAATGGCTCAGCTGAGGTTAGCCTTGCGGGGCGGAGCTTTATCATTAAGCAAGATTTTATCGATGATATCCAAAGCGCGGCTTTGTTGCCTGCGATCAGAAATATGCGCAAGGCATTGTTGGTCCTGCATGCCCCGTTGGACAAAACCGTGTCGATTAATAACGCCGCAGAGATTTTTATGGCAGCAAAGCATCCAAAAAGTTTTGTGACTTTAGACAATGCAGACCATCTAATTACCCGTGCCGAAGATGCCGAATACGCCGCTGCCGTGATCGCCACATGGGCCGCGCGTTACCTTGAATTGCCCCAACCCGCCGCACCAATTGGCGCCCCCGAAGGCATCGTGCGGGTTGATGAGGTTGATCCGGATGGTTTTCGCCAAGACATCGCCGCTGGCTCACGCCACCATATTATCGCGGATGAACCGGCGGCATTTGGCGGCACAAATATGGGCCTGACCCCCTATCAATTGGTTTCAGCAGGTCTGGGGGCCTGCACCAGCATGACCATCCGCATGTATGCGCGACGTAAAAAATGGCCGCTGGAACATGTGTCAGTTGACATAACGCATAATAAAATCCACGCCACAGATTGCAGCCATTGTGAGACCGAAACCGGAAAAATAGACCAGTTTCGCCGCGTAATTACGCTCGAAGGAAATTTGGACGATGATCAGCGTAGCCGACTAATGGCCATCGCGGATAGATGTCCGGTTCATCGGACGCTCGAAGGAGAAATTGATATTGTGACCGAGGAAGCTCTCTAACTATCATGTTTTCTGGCATTTATTTGCAGCCAAAGGAGCACTCCCGCCCTTCGGTTGGGCCTAGCCTCACTTCGTTCGGCAGGCCAGCCTGCGGCGCGAGTATTTTTGAAACAAAGAAATTTAGATGGCATTCAAATTTTTCATGAGCGAAGACTCAGGAAAAACCGCCCGATGGCGAAGCCGAGGGCCTGGCCCAAGCGCAGCGCGGGAGCACCATTGTCGGTTTGCTCATGCCTTTGGTTGATGTATCAAACCGCAACATATTGTACCCGCCCGCTCGGACATGCCATAATGTCGAAAAGCTGAGCAGAATCGGAAAAACCCTATGGCTAATGATGATCTCTTCAATGAGGACGGGTCTAGCGACGACTATGACGCATCTTCTATCGAAGTTCTGGAAGGGCTTGAGCCAGTGCGGAAACGCCCCGGCATGTATATTGGCGGCACCGATGAACGTGCGCTGCACCATTTGGTGGCCGAAGTTCTGGACAATTCCATGGACGAAGCCGTTGCAGGCCATGCCAATCGCATTGAGGTTGAATTGCACGGCGATTATTCTGTAACCATCCGGGATAATGGCCGTGGTATTCCGGTTGATCCGCATCCCAAATTTCCTGATAAATCTGCGCTTGAGGTTATCATGTGCACCTTGCACGCGGGTGGAAAATTTGGTGGCAAAGCTTACCAAACTTCGGGCGGATTGCACGGGGTTGGTATTTCGGTTGTCAACGCATTGTCGGATCATGTTGAGGTCGAGGTCGCGCGGAACAAAGAGCTGTATCGCCAGATATTTTCACGTGGCATTCCCCAAGGCCCGATCGAGAAAATCGGACCGACCCAGAACCGGCGCGGCACATCGGTGACTTTCCATCCTGACGCGGATATTTTTGGCGGCAAGCTGAAATTCAAACCGGCGCGGCTTTTGAAAATGGTGCGCTCCAAAGCCTATCTGTTTTCGGGCGTTGAAATCCGCTGGAAATGTGATCCAAGCACCATTGGCGCCGGGGACCAAACCCCGTCTGCCGCAACATTCCACTTCCCCGGCGGTTTGGCTGATTATTTAGGCGAAACATTACAAGGGCATATGACCTATGCCGAGCGCCCCTTTGCAGGGGTTGTCAATTTTTCCGACCGCTTTGGGCCGGATACAGTTGGTAAGGTCGAATGGGCCATCAACTGGACCCCGGCACGGGACGGATTTATTAATTCTTATTGTAACACCATTCCAACCCCCGAAGGCGGCAGCCATGAAGCCGGGTTTTGGGCTGCAATCCTAAAGGGCATTCGGGCTTATGGCGAGCTGGTGAATAACAAAAAAGCCGCCAGCATTGTGCGGGATGATCTGACCACAGGTGGCTGTGCGATGATCTCGGTTTTTATCCGCGAACCGGAATTTGTTGGCCAAACCAAAGATCGGCTCGCGACGGTTGAAGCCAGCAAACTAGTGGAAAATTCGGTGCGCGACCATTTTGACAACTGGCTGGCATCGGATAACAAATCGGCTGGCGCGATCCTTGATTATCTGGTTTTGCGGGCTGATGAACGGCTGCGCCGCCGTGCCGAAAAGGAAACCCAACGCAAAACTGCCACTAAAAAACTGCGGCTGCCGGGCAAGCTGGCGGATTGTTCGGGCGGGCGCGAAGGGTCGGAACTATTTCTGGTAGAAGGAGATTCTGCGGGGGGGTCTGCCAAACAAGCGCGTAACCGCAAAACGCAGGCAATTTTGCCGCTTCGGGGGAAGATTCTGAATGTTCTTGGCGCAGCCAGCAATAAAATGATGCAAAATCAGGAACTTAATGATTTGTGTCAGGCCATGGGAGTGCAACACGGGCTGAAATTCGACGTCAATGATTTGCGCTATGAACGCATTATCATCATGACCGACGCGGATGTGGACGGCGCCCATATCGCAGCACTACTGATGACATTTTTCTTTAGCCAAATGCGGCCATTGATTGATGCGGGAAATCTAT
>CAZCDC010000152.1:0-3339 GCA_964497195.1 uncultured Rhodobacterales bacterium
GGTGGAAATAATACCCATCAAAAACACCGCTTTTCCCGCGCCGGAAAACAGCCATTTGCCAAAGGCAAACAGGGTTTTTGGTGGCGGGCCATTTGCAGGGGCAAACGGGTCAAACAGGGTTTCGAAAAACTTCAAACCAATTCCTTAAAGCAGTGCGTGGTTCCCACGTCCGTTTGTCACTTGAGTGTATATTATATGTGGTGCTATCAGGCGAGCCTCTCTCGCACCACTGGCTTTTGAAGGCCTTGCCATAGTTTGGGGCGCGACTGCAACATAGGTCAACCCCGCAGGTCAAAATAGGCATAATGACATTAGCACATCAGATCAGCATTGGCATCCCCGCAAAAACCAGAAAGCCACCCAACGATAAAGATAGGGTGCATGTTAATACCCAGCATCACCGCTGCCGCCATTTTTCTAATATATATTGTCCGGCCATCAGGTCCAGATGGGCGCCGCCTCCGTTTTTGAACAGGGTAATATCTGTCGCTGATTTTCGCCCAAGGCCACCCTTTGCCAGATCATAAAAATCCCCCAGAATATCGCTAGGCTTTATAACCCCCTGTTGCAGCGGTATTTTTAGCTCTCCAATATGGTCCAGCGTGGTTTCGCGGCTATCCACAAAAATTTTTGCGCGCAACAAGGCGGTATCATCAGTCTCGCGCATATCTGCCTTAAACGCGCCAATCAGATCCAGATGCTGGCCCGCCTGCAACCATTTCCCCATAATGACCGGCACATTGGACATGGTGGCGCAGGATATAATATCGGCGATCCTGACCGCGGGTTCCAAGGCTTCAACCGCCATAATACCCTGCTGGCTGGCAAGGCGCTGGGCTTTGTCAAAATCCCGCCCCCATACCGATATTTTGGCCAACGGCAGCCATGCCCGATAAGCACCAACCAGCGATTCAGCAACCCTGCCGGTTCCCACGATCAACACCTGTTTTGAATCGGGCCTTGCCAGCAATTTTGCCCCCAACAGGCTATCCGCTGCGGTTTTCCATTTGGTCACAAGATGGCTGTCGATAATGGCTTCCAGCATTCCGGTATTATCCTCGAATAACAGCATCGCACCCTGCACGCTGGGCAGGCTTTTCCGGTGATTTTCGGGAAAAACCGTTACTGATTTTACCGCAACCCCCATGCCGTCAATCCATGCCGCCCGGGACAAAAGCGTATCCTGTCCCCGTGTCACAAACTGATCGGAAATTTGGGCTTTATTGGTTTGATGGCCCGCCAATAGCGCATCACCCAGTTGGTTCCAGTCCAGAAATGGGTCCATTTCATTAAACGAAATATGGGGAATTTGGGCCAAGCCTGTCTCCTGTTGCTAAAAACCGGTTGGTTTCCAGCTTGACACATTGCTGGCAAACATCCAAAGCTAATTCCGTAAGGTTCCCCATTGGACGCGAAGCGTTCGGGGATGAAACGGGAATGCGATGAGGGATGACCTGAATAGGGCCCAAAGCCGCAGCCGCCCCCGCGACTGTATGTGGTTGGCGCGCATCATATGCCACTGGGTAATACCCGGGAAGGCGATGCAGCCAAGAACCATAAGCCAGGAGACCGGCCACGCAAAACGTTAACCGCTGTCGGGTGAGACAGCTTAGGAGACTTAAAATGACAGTTACAACCCATACCGCTGTAAAAACCGAAAACAGCATTCTGCCCATCGTATTTTCCGCCATGATCGGATTATCAATCCTGTTTCTGGTGGGGTTTGCCAATTCCGGCATGATCCACGATTCCGCCCATGATATGCGCCACGCCATGGGCTTTGCCTGCCACTAACCATGTTTCAAAAAATATTTGCCAGCGCGGTGTTCGCTGGGTTTGGTGCGGGGCTGATTGCCGCCTTGCTCCATATTGCATTGATGGCTCCGATCATTGTCGAGGCCGAGAAATATGAATCCGGTGCCGTTGTGCATTATGGCGAGCCAATAGGCAACGCAGCCGAAATTGCCGAGGCTTGGGCTGATGGGGATGAATCCTCGTTCAGCCGCAATTTCCAGTCGATTCTTTGGACACTTGGCACTTATGTCGGCTTTGCTTTTATTCTGGTTGCCGGTTTTGGGCTTGCGGAAAATGCTGGCCACAGAATAACCGCCAGAACCGGAATGATATGGGGCGGGGCGGGATATATTGCGTTTTATCTTGCGCCCTCTATCGGGCTGCCGCCCGAATTGCCGGGCGCGGCTGCCGCAGATCTGCAAATCCGCCAGATTTGGCAGATTTCAACAATGGTTGCGACCGGTGCGGGCATTGCGGCAATCAGCTTTGGCAAAAACTGGCTGGTCTGGGGGGGAGGCATTATTGTGATTGCCCTGCCGCATATCATCGGCGCGCCGGTTTTTGACGGCTATACGGGGGTAACCCCGCCAGAAATGGCAGCACATTTCGCCAGCGTCACCTTGGGGCTTGGCGTGGTTAGCTGGGTGGCAATGGGCCTGATCGCCGGATATTTCTGGGAAAAATCCGACCCATAATCCTGTAGGGTGCGTGGTCTCCACGCACCGTTTTGGCATGTCAAATTCGGCGCGTTCAACAAAACGCTCCGTTATCTGTCATTCTCAACTGGATCATCTCAAATCCTGAATTTTCTTTTGGGGTCAACAAAAGAGACGGGTATCGCGCCGGCCTTCATATTCTGGTCGCCTGTTCCGCCGTGGCCATTTGGCTGCGTGCGGTAGCGTGATAAGGTTTGATACGAGTATGTATCGGATATTCAGATTTTGGCGCGATAACCCGCATGCCTTTCGACATGCCTCGCGAGACTGGGTTTGTTATCGCATAAAATGGTTAACGTGGGCTGAGGGGTGCGTTCGGTCGGGCGAGATTATTAACACATGTTAACCAGCTGATTACGCGCCTCTGAAATATGTGCAAAATTACCTAACAATATGTGATAATTATGTAACAAAAAGACTGCCGCAATTGTCATCAATGATAGAATCCTATCACTTCAAGCATCACAACAGTAACGCTAACACAACTTAACGAATGCATTGGGGAATAACATGATGAAAAACCTATTGGTGGCAGCACTTCTTGCACCGCTGAGCGCGATCACGGCCCATGCCGGCGAGATCACCAGCCCTGCCATAGCCGCGATTGAAATCGCCCCGCCTGCTGGGCCTGACTGGAGCGGATTTTACATCGGCGCAACTGGTGGATTTGCACCAAGCGGCACTTGGAGCTTTACCACTTTAGGGGTGGAATTTAACAATGGTACATTAGGCGACGGTCAGGCATATGGCGCGTTTGCCGGATACAATGTTCAGCGCGGAAATTTAGTTTTTGGCGGCGAAATCAGCTATTCTGGCGGCGGTATTTCTT
>CAZCDC010000153.1:0-3304 GCA_964497195.1 uncultured Rhodobacterales bacterium
TAGCGCGCGCGAATTTCCGCGACCCGCGTTAATGATTCCTGTCCGTGTAATTGCAGTGTATCCAGCGGCACTTTTTGCGTAATTTCATCAAGCTCTGCATTGGTGGCATTCACAGTGACCGCAACCTTGGCCACCCCCGCAGGAATAAGATGTGCCAGCGCCGCCGCCTCAGGGATTTCCAGATGTCGTGGCGATTTTTCGAAAAACATCAGCCCGATATAACGCGCACCCGCATCTACAGCCACCGCCACAGATTCAGCTGTGGTCAGACCGCAGATTTTTACATTCATGTAAGAATGGCCAGAACGTCGTCATCATCCTTGCCGCTTTCTTTTTTCAGCAACGCCACTTCGGCTGACAATTGCGCCGCCTCACGGTTTTTCACCGCTGCCTTTTTGCGGTACTTGTGTTCGCGGAAATATTCCATGATATAGCCCAGCACCAGCCCGACAATGATCGCTGCAAAAATAATGGCAAAGAGCGGTAATTCGATTTTCAAGTTTCCAGAAAATGGCAGCTCATCCGGCAGCAAGGCCACAATAACCGGCGCGCGATTTGCCAGCGCCAGTGACACAAGAATAATCATAAATACAGCAAGAATTGAATAACGAATGAACCGCATGAATGACCCCTTTTGAAACAGCTTAGTTGCCGTTTAAACGGTCCCGCAGCAGTTTACCAGTTTTGAAAAACGGTACGTGTTTTTCCTCAACGGTGACGGATTCGCCAGTGCGCGGATTGCGCCCGACACGCGCGTCACGTTTCTTGATTGAAAAAGCGCCAAAGCCGCGCAGTTCAACCCGCTTTCCCGCCGCCATTGCATCAATAATTTCGTCAAAAATTGTCCCGACAATCAGCTCAACATCCCGTTGATACAGGTGTGGGTTCTCATCTACAATTTTTTGAATCAATTCCGATTTGATCATGTCGGCATTCCTTTTTGACGTTTTGATTGTTACTCAAACACGCTCCGCCCAGCGCAACTCATACTCGTGGTACTATTTGGCTATATTGGCAGGGTTGGGCAATGTTGGGAAGGTCACAGCACGCCATTCTTGCCCAAAAAACCACCCGAAAGCGGTTTTTCGCCAACAATTTCATAGGTAAAGCGGGTTAGCAAACATTTTGATGCTCAACCAGACGGATTAACGCCATTAACTTGAGGGTCAACTTACCGCACCGATTCGGCTGTTAAAACGCAAAACGGCGCCTAGTTAAGGCGCCGTTCCGTTTAGCTTTGCAAAATAAAGCCATTTGTTTTTGATCAATTACTCGTCTTTGCCTTTCAGCGCAGCACCAAGAATATCACCCAAAGACGCACCCGAATCTGATGATCCATATTGCTCGATGGCTTCTTTTTCTTCAGCAATTTCACGCGCCTTGATCGACAGGCCAAGCCGGCGGCTGGCTTTGTCAATATTGGTCACACGGGCGTCAACTTTGTCGCCAATGTTAAACCGCTCAGGGCGTTGTTCTGCACGATCACGCGACAGATCGGAACGACGGATGAATGACTTCATGCCCTCGTGTTCAACCTCAATGCCACCGTCCTCAATGGCTGTGATGTTAACCGTTACAATCGCACCGCGTTTAATGCCGCCAACGGCGTCAACAAACGGGTCACCGCCCAGCTCTTTGACCGACAGGCTGATGCGCTCTTTTTCTGCATCAACATCCGTGACAACCGCTTTGACGATATCGCCTTTTTGGTAATCCTGAATGGCTTCTTCGCCGGAGCGATCCCAATCAAGACCGGAAAGATGGATCATGCCGTCAATGTCACCCTCAAGCCCGATAAACAGGCCAAATTCGGTGATATTTTTGACTTCGCCTTCAACTTCGGTGCCCACAGGGTTGTTGGCAGCAAAGTTTTCCCACGGATTGCCTTGGGTCTGTTTCAGACCAAGCGATACGCGACGCTTAACAGTGTCGATTTCCAGAACCATAACTTCGACTTCTTGCGAGGTCGAAACGATTTTACCCGGATGGATGTTTTTCTTGGTCCAGGACATTTCCGAAACGTGAACAAGGCCTTCAACGCCCGGCTCCAGCTCAACAAATGCGCCATAATCCGTAATGTTGGTCACGCGGCCAGTATGGCTGCTTTCCAGCGGATAACGGGCTTCGACATCGCCCCAAGGATCTTCTTGAAGCTGTTTCATGCCTAGCGAAATACGCATGGTTTCACGGTTGATTTTCACAACCTGAACATTCACCGTGCCACCGATTTCCAGAATTTCGGAAGGGTGATTAACACGGCGCCATGCCATATCGGTAACGTGCAACAAGCCGTCTACGCCGCCAAGATCAACAAATGCGCCATAATCGGTGATATTTTTAACGATGCCTTCAACCACTTGGCCTTCTTCGAGCTTGCCAACGATTTCAGCACGCTGTTCGGCACGGGATTCTTCCAGAATGGCGCGGCGCGATACAACAATGTTGCCACGACGACGATCCATTTTCAGGATTTGGAATGGCTGAGCCATACCCATTAACGGGCCGGGATCACGCACAGGGCGCACATCAACTTGGGAGCCGGGAAGAAACGCAACCGCGCCGCCCAGATCAACGGTAAAGCCGCCTTTGACACGGCCAAACATAGCGCCTTCAACGCGCTCTTCTTTTTCAAATGCTTTTTCCAGACGGTCCCAAGCTTCTTCGCGGCGGGCTTTTTCACGGCTGATCGCCGCTTCGCCGCGCAGGTTTTCAACGCGCTCAAGGAATACCTCAACGATATCGCCAACGGCGATTTCGGGTTCTTGTCCGGGTTCTGCGAATTCTTTGACGTCAACACGGCCTTCCATTTTATAGCCGATGTCGATGATGGCCTGTCCGGATTCAATCGCGATAACAGTGCCTTTGACGACGCTTCCCTCGTCAGGGGTTTCAAGTTCAAAGCTCTCGTTCAAAAGGGCTTCGAAGTCTTCCATAGTTGCAGATGCAGCCATAAAGTTGGTCTCCTAATATATGTTTTTACGGGCCAAGCGGTTGGTTCCGCCGGTCTTTGATGAATTGTCATGCCAATCAGATGAAAACAAACAAAGGGCCAAGGTTATAAAACCCGACCCTGTATGCCTATGGCGTTTTCACCTATTCGACGGCGTGTCTATACGCCCCAAACCCACCTAACACAAGCCCCCATCGCACTGTAGGTCGGCCTTTTGCGCAACCCAAAATGCCCGTATATTTGCATACGCAAAATAACGGAGCGCGCAGCGGCGGTGGCCTCGCTTCGCTCGGCTTTAGGTCGGCTCTTGGGTTGAGCTTTTTATAGACTACCGACCACCGTAATTGAATACCT
>CAZCDC010000154.1:0-3121 GCA_964497195.1 uncultured Rhodobacterales bacterium
CCACAAGGCCAGTATACCGACCTGACAAGTTCAGCCAAGAACCTGCGCGGCTGAACGCGCAATCTCAGCTTCTTCATCCGCTGGAACCACCCAGATATTTTGAGCCGGCGCGCCAAGCCAAGCTAATTGTGACATAATCGCTGCGCGCACCGGCTTGGCATTCTCGCCAATGCCGCCGGTAAAAACAAACCCGTCCACGCCTTGCATCGCAGCGATCATTGATCCCGCATGGCGCGCCACCCAATAACAATAATGTTGGACGGCAAAACGTGCCGCGTCACTGTCTGTTGTCAAAATAGATTTCATATGCGGATCATCCGCCAAGGCCAAAAGCCCGCTTTCTTGGTTGAGCATATCATTAACGGCGGGCGCGCTCAGGCCCGTTTTCTCCATCAAATGCAGCACCACTCCGGTATCCATCATCCCCGCCCGCGTCGCCATCACCAGCCCGTCCATCGGCGAAAACCCCATTGTTGTGGCAATACTTTTGCCGTCAACGATCGCCGCCAAACTTGCCCCCGCGCCAAGATGAAATGCCAGCAACCGGCGCGGCAGCACTGCCCCTGTAACAGTTTCAAACCGCCGCACCAGTGATGCGTAACTTAGCCCGTGAAATCCGTAACGCCGGATGCCTTGGTCACGGTATTTTTTCGGAATGGGGATTGTTGTTGCCACGAGGGGGTTATCCGCATGGAAGGCCGTATCAAAACAAAGCACTTGCGGCAGATCGGGAAACCGCGATTTCAACGCATCGATCACCCCAAGCGCCGGCGGGTTATGCAATGGCGCCAATTGGGCAACCGCCTCCATTTCTTGGCGCAATTCTACGGTCAATAACGCCGGAGCATTTCGCCCCCCGCCATGCACAATCCGATGTCCAATCACCTTTGGCGGACCATTGCGCAATTGCAACGCTATTTCCATTGCCTGCCCGTGACCCTCTGGTCCAATCTCTGCGAGCTGGCCAGATGCAATAGGATTAAGGGATAGATCATAGGCGGCAAATTTCAGGCTGCTTGACCCTGCATTCAATGCCAATATCCACCCAAGCGCCATTAGCTTAGCTCTTGTTTCACCATGTCGTCAGCGCTAATCCCGGCAACCGAAACAGGTGTTGTCATGGCATCGCGGCGGAATGGCTCCCCGAGTTCCTGGTTAAGCATTACCTCGATAAACGTGGTCTCGCCGGTTTTCATCTGGGCTTTGACTGCGATGTCAAGCGCATCGGTCAGGCCCTCCATTGTGGTGGCAACAACGCCGTTAACGCCGCAGGCTTTGGCAATGCCGGCATAGGAAACATTCACATCCAGCTCAGTGCCGACAAAATTGTCGTTATACCAAAGAGTGGTGTTGCGTTTTTCTGCGCCCCATTGGTAATTGCGGAAAATAACCATGGTGATGGCAGGCCATTCGTCGCGGCCAATCGCGGTCATTTCATTCATCGAAATACCAAACGCACCGTCACCCGCAAAACCAACAACCGGCATATCAGGACAGCCGATTTTGGCGCCAATGATAGCAGGCAAAGAATATCCGCAAGGCCCAAACAGGCCCGGCGCCAGATATTTGCGGCCCTGTTCAAATGTCGGATAAGCATTGCCGATCGCGCAGGCATTGCCGATGTCGGATGAAATAATCGCACCCACAGGCAAAGCCGCCTGAATAGCACGCCATGCTTGGCGCGGCGACATATGGTCAGATTTGGCAGCGCGGGCACGAGCATTCCAATCGGTGCCGGCATCGTCATCCTCATGGTCCATCGACGTTAATTCTTGTGCCCATGCCGATTTTGTTTGGGCAATGGTGGCCACACGATCGGCGCGACCCGCATCGCCTGCACTATCGCTAAGCTGTGCCAATATCTGCTCGGCTACCTGTTTTGCATCGCCAACGATGCCCACGGTCACAGGTTTGGTCAGGCCGATACGATCAGGGTTGATGTCTACTTGGATGATTTTCGCAGCGGTCGGCCAATAATCAATACCATATCCGGGCAGGGTCGAAAACGGGTTGAGCCGTGTGCCAAGCGCCAGAACAACATCCGCCTTTGCAATCAATTCCATACCCGCCTTGGAACCGTTATAGCCAAGCGGCCCAACGAAAAGCGGATGCGACCCCGGGAAAGCGTCATTGTGTTGATAACCGCAGCAAACTGGCGAATCGAGCCGTTCGGCCAAGGCTTGCGACGCAGGAATAGCACCGCCAATCACCACGCCCGCGCCATTCAGAATAACAGGAAATTTGGCGTTGGACAGCAGTTCAGCCGCATTTGCAATTGCGTTTGCACCACCCGAGGGGCGTTCAAAATCAACAATCGCGGGTAGATCAATATCAATCACTTTGGTCCACATATCGCGCGGAATGTTGATTTGTGCAGGGGCTGACAGACGTTTGGCTTTCATAATCACGCGGTTCAACACTTCGGCCATGCGCGATGGATCACGGACTTCTTCTTGATATGCGACGCAATCCGCAAACATGCGCATTTGCTCAATTTCCTGAAAGCCACCCTGTCCGATGGTTTTATTGGCGGCTTGGGGTGTAACCAGCAACATCGGCGTATGGTTCCAATAGGCGGTTTTTACAGGGGTCACAAGATTGGCAATGCCCGGGCCATTTTGGGCAATCGCCAAGGTCATTTTGCCGGAGGATCGCGTAAAGCCATCTGCCATCATACCCGCAGTATATTCATGGGCACAGTCCCAAAAGGTAATTCCAGCCGCCGGAAAATAGTCCGATATTGGCATAAATGCTGAGCCAATGATGCCAAAAGCATTGTCAATTCCGTGCATTTGCAAGACTTTGATAAAGGCTTCTTCGGTGGTCATTTTCATTTGCCGGTTCCTTTGGATAAAGGGCGTTTTTGCCATTGTTGCGCGTTGTATGGAGGCAGATATACCGCCACAATAGGGCCAGAAAGCTAATCTGGATATAGCCAGACAAAAATGCGGTACAAAGCCGAGCGTAGCGAGGCCATGACTGCTCGTTTTTGGCCTATCCGTAAGGATAGGGCAGGGACGGCAGTTTCTCCCGCAGTCCAGCGGCTTTGCCGCTTCCCTTTGGGCCAGGCCCTCGTGCTACGCACATCGGGTGTCGCTGCGCTGGCTTATGAGTATTTATT
>CAZCDC010000155.1:0-3023 GCA_964497195.1 uncultured Rhodobacterales bacterium
CAGGTGCGCTCAAGGCTCTTGGGCCGGGGCTTGGCGATATTGCGTTAAAGGTGTGTTGTTATCTGGACGGTCTGGAAAAAGCCGAAAAACGTCTTGGCTGGTCAGCGCGCTCTGGCAAGGTTGTATTGCGCATTGCGTTGCAACGGCTTGCAAACCATTACGGCATTAATCCGGCGCTTGAAACCAAACAGGCAGGGTGAATTAGAATCGGGGGCAATGCCCCCTTTTTTTATCCGTTGGATGCCGCGGCAATAATACCGCCAAAATCAGCAGCCTTTAATGATGCCCCGCCAACCAAAGCGCCATCAACATTTGACACAGCAAATATTTCTGCGGCGTTTGTAGGCTTGACGGACCCACCATATAAAAACCGGATGGATTCTGATGTTTTTACGCCAAACCGAGCGGTCAATTCCGCACGCATAAAATCATGCATTTCTGCGATATCATCCAGCGTTGGCACCAGCCCTGTACCAATCGCCCAAACGGGTTCATAGGCTATAACAGTGTTTTCACCTGTCGCGCCGTCAGGAATAGACCCCGACAATTGCCCGCCAACAATTTTTAATGCATCACCGGATTTACGCTCAGCCTCGGTTTCACCAACGCAAATAATGGCCAGCAACCCAGCCCGCCATGCGGCCAGTGCTTTGGCCTGAACTGTTTGATCGTTTTCGCCGTGGTCAGCACGGCGTTCCGAATGGCCAACGATAACCGCGCCCGCGCCTGCATCCGCCAGAATTTCCGCAGAAATATCGCCGGTATGGGCGCCGCTTACGTTGGCATGACAATCCTGTCCGCCGGCTTTTACAGTGCCATTCATTGCCGCCATTGCAGCAACAGCCGTTGCCGGAGGGCAAATAATCACGTCACAATCGGGGTTTGGAAATTCCGCGTTTAGCGTTGCAACCTCAGCCAGTGCTGCTTGCATTCCATTCATTTTCCAGTTGCCAGCGGCCAGTTTACGACGTGCGCTCATGATTATCTCCTCGTTATGTTTGGAGGTGTTTAGTGTGTTAACAGGTGTAAAGCCATGTGGCCTCGCGCCGTTTACATGCCCTCAAATTTAATGGATTCGCCACAACCGCATTCTTCGGTCACGTTGGGGTTTCGAAAGGCAAAACCAGATTCCAGCAATGATGTGGTATAGTCAATTTCGGTGCCAAACAGAAACATCTGCGCCATCGGGGCAATCATGACGCGCGCGCCGTCTTGCTCAATCACTTCGTCCAATGGGTCAATATCATCAACGTAATCCATGGTATATTCCATGCCCGCACAACCGCCTTTTTTGATGCCAATGCGCAGGCCCTTGGAACCATCCTTGGACATCAATTTAACGATTTGGCCAATGGCCTTGGGGGTCATGGATACGGCTGGTTTTCCCGGAATGGCAAACATTACATGAACCCTAATTCAAGCCGCGCCTCATCAGACATCATATCCATGCCCCATTGCGGCTCCCAAATCAGCTCAACATTAACCGATTGAACACCCGGCACCGCGCCCACCGCATCAGCAACCCAGCCCGGCATTTCGCCAGCAACAGGACAGCCCGGGGCGGTTAGGGACATGGCGATTTCGATCTTGGAATCTTCGGAAATCTCGATGGTATAAATCAGGCCAAGGTCATAAATATTGACCGGAATTTCGGGGTCATGCACAGATCGACAGGCCTCTACCGCTGCTTCATAAAGCGGGTGATCGGTCGAGGAGGGCTTGATAAGCGGCGTGCCCTCAAGCATAGGGTCGGTGGAAGCATTCATGTTAAACCTCTTGGTATACCTGACTGTTTATATAGGAAATAGAATCCTTTCGTCTAGGGGTGATCATGACAAAAATGTTCGGGTTTAAGATTAACAGCCGTGACCAAAAGGCGCGGGAGGGTGTGGTAACCACCGCGCGGGGCGATATTCGCACGCCTGCATTTATGCCGGTAGGCACCGCCGCAACCGTCAAAGCCATGATGCCCGAAAGCGTGGCCGCCACGGGTGCTGATGTTTTGCTGGGCAATACTTATCATTTAATGTTGCGCCCCGGCGCGGAACGCATGGAGCGGTTGGGGGGCTTGCATAAATTCATGAATTGGTCCGGCCCGATCCTGACAGATTCGGGTGGTTTTCAGGTTATGAGCCTTGCAGGTTTGCGTAAGCTGAGCGAGGAAGGCGTGAAATTCAAATCGCATATTGATGGGTCGGAACATTTTTTGTCACCCGAAACCAGCATGGAAATCCAGCGTCAGCTTGGTTCCGATATTGTGATGTGTTTTGACGAATGTCCGGCACTGCCGGCGGATGAAAAACGGGTTTCTGAAAGCATGCAAATGTCGATGCGCTGGGCGGCAAGGTCCAAGGATGCGTTTGGTGATCGGCCCGCAAATGCGCTATTTGGCATTCAGCAAGGTGGCGTAACAAAACACCTGCGCGCGGAAAGTGCCGAGCTGCTGAAAGCGATAGATTTTGACGGATATGCCATCGGCGGACTGGCCGTGGGCGAGGGGCAGGCGGCGATGTTTGATGTTTTGGATTATGCGCCCGGGCAATTGCCTGACGATAAACCGCGCTACCTGATGGGGGTTGGCAAGCCCGATGATATTGTCGGCGCGGTGCAGCGCGGGGTTGATATGTTTGACTGTGTTTTGCCGTCAAGGTCGGGGCGAAACGGACAGGCGCTGACCCGCATGGGGGCGGTGAATATCAAAAATGCGCGACATGCGGATGACCCAAGACCATTGGATCCCGATTGTTCCTGTCCGGCTTGTGCGAATTACTCGCGCGCCTATTTGCACCATGTGTTCAAAGCCAACGAGATTATTTCCTCGATGTTGATGACATGGCATAACCTGCATTACTATCAAGAGCTTATGTCGGGTTTGCGTGGCGCGATTGCTGTGGGGGGGCTCGATAGTTTTGTGTTGGCGTTCCATGCCAAACGTGCAGCGGGTGATCTGGAGCCGATCTAGAAAAGCAGGGGCTGCCGCCCCTCTTGAGCTGCGCTCAATTCACCCTGCGAGTATTTTTGAA
>CAZCDC010000156.1:0-2978 GCA_964497195.1 uncultured Rhodobacterales bacterium
CGCGAGAGCTTGGCCAAAGGAATACTTAAGTGAAAAATTTAATTTTGGCTTCAATGCTGGGTTTTCTTGCTGCGACCGCTTCCTTTGCGGGGGATATCTGCCGCGCAGACCTGTCAAACCAAGATCTGATGGGCGACTACAGAATCGCAATTGGTCCTGGCATTTTAACGGTCATTAAGCCGCTTCTATTGCCGCTTACAGATCGGTTGAAGTCTTACCTGGACGGAGTGCCAAAAGTTGGGTTGACGATTATCACGTCGGGAAAACACCACGGCCCTGCAAGCTATAGAACTATCGCAGAAGAAATGCGAAACGTGAAAGGGAGCATGAAGCACCCTAACGCAAAGACCTACGTTACACACGGCTTAAGGAAAAATGCGACAATCGAACTTTATCAAGCTGGATGTAATGACGAAATGGTCAAGGCCGTTACGGGTCATTCAAGCGTCGAAATGCTGAAAAAATATGGGGGGCAGGTACGCCAAGTTGAATTCGCCCGCCTCGCGCAAGCCAAAAGGAATGATGCAGAACAGAACAAGAAGGGAACGTGAATGTTTCAACAGGTGTTTCAAAAAACGAGCGAAAGGAATTCAAAAATGACGCAAGCCATTGAAAAGCTTGGAGGCGAGTATGAGAATCGAACTCATGTACACGGATTTGCAATCCGCTGCGTAACCACTCCGCCAACTCGCCGCTTTGTGGGTGGGGCTGATATAGCCCTGCGGGAAACGGGTGGCAAGGTGGAAAATTTGCTGTGCCGAAATCGCCCTAACGCGCATTGAATTCTGCTGTCATAAGCCGTATTCTTTGCCGGAAAGTATTGAAAGGGCATCGGGATGCTAAAAGGATTAGGTCAAATTGGCGATATGGCCAAAATGATGAAACAGGCGCAGCAAATGCAGGCGGATATGGCCGGTGTGCAGGATAAAATTGCTGAAATAATTGTTGAAGGTGAATCCGGGGCCGGCATGGTAACAGCCACCGCCAATGGCAAAGGCGAGCTGAAATCCCTGTCGATTGATCCTAGCCTGTTTAACCCTGATGATCGCGAAGTGGTTGAGGACCTGATCCTTGCCGCGATCAAGGATGTTCAGGCCAAAGCATCCGAAGCTGCGGCTGCCGAAATGGCCAAAATCACCCAAGGGCTGAACCTGCCCGAAGGTATGAAATTGCCGTTCTAAATATGGCGGGCGGGCAGGAGGTTGACCGGCTGATTGATATGATGGCGCGGTTGCCGGGGCTGGGGCCTCGATCGGCGCGCCGGGCGGTTTTGACCTTGATCCGCAAGAAATCGGTTTTAATGGAACCCTTGGCGCGGGCCATGGCGGATGTTGTGCAAAATGTGCGGGAATGCGGGCTATGCCGCAATATCACCACGTCGGAAACCTGCGAGATATGTGCAAACCCAAAGCGCGATCAAACCATGCTGTGCATCGTTGAAAATGTCGCTGACCTATGGGCGATGGAGCGCGCGTCGGTGTTTCGTGGCCGGTATTTTGTGCTGGGGGGGGTGTTGTCGGCACTGGATGGCGTTACGCCCGAGGAGCTTGGCATTCCCGGGCTGGTGCAGCGGGTAAAAGCCGAGGGCATTGCCGAAGTTATCCTGGCGTTGAATGCCACCATCGACGGCCAGACCACAGCGCATTATATTGCCGGCCAAATGGAAGGGCAGGGCGTTAAAATCACCTCATTGGCCCAAGGTGTGCCCATTGGCGGAGAGCTGGATTATCTGGATGATGGCACAATTACCGCTGCTTTGAACGCCCGAAAATCATTTTGATGTCAATTTTCGGCGGCGAAGTTTTGTTTCGCGTTGCGCGATATACAGGGTTGAGCCAATGATAATAACGGCACCAATGATGGTTGGTGTATCCGGGATTTCGGCGTATAAAAAATAGGCTGCCGCCGCGATAAAAACCAGCCTTAGATAGGTGATCGGGGCCAGAATACCTGCTTCGCCCAGCCGATAGGCTTCGATATCTGCATAGCCCCGCGCCGCGCCCGCCACCACGATCACACCACCAGCCACCCATGCGCGCATATCATGTGGCGTGTCAAAAACCGGCACCGCAAATGGCAGCATTACAATCGCGGTAATCACCACAGATGAAAAATAGGTTGATAATGCGCCGTCAGCCCGCGCCAGCCCACGCGACATACTCAAGGCCAAAGCAAACAGAACCGAACTGCCTATGGCGGTAAGCATGGCGGGATGCAGCACGCCAAAACCGGGCCGTAAGATCACAATGGCACCAATAAAACCAAGCGCAATCGCGGCAATGCGGCGCGGCCCAACCTTTTCTCCGTGGATAGGAATGGCTAATAAAGTGGCCCAGATCGGCGCAAGAAAAAACAACACCGTAACCGTCGAGAGCGGCAGATTGCTGATCGAATAAAAACCCAGTTGCGTTGAAAATGCAATCAATGTGCCACGAATAATGTGCAACCAAGGCCGGCTGAATTTCAAATGCCGGCGCAGTTTGGCAAAAATCAGAATGGCCACCACAATCAGTGCCGTCGAAACGCTGGCCCGCAAAAACACAATCATGGTGCTGCTTAGCTGGGTAGAAATATCGCGCACCGCAATTGTCATGGCGCTAGAGGTCACAACCGAGAAAAGAATCCATATGATCGCTGTGAAATTGTCAGTAGATTCGGCAGGTTTAGCGACATTTTGCGCAGAAAAAGGCGGTGTTGGCATTGGATTTCCTTCCAACAGCAACTGTTTTCCTATGATTAGCCAAAGGTCAAGAGCCAGAATTCGGGTGCTGATACATGCGGCAAAGCGAATACCTTGTTGATCCGGTAAATATTATTAAACATGAGATGTCGATAATAAACAACAGGTTATGCGTCTACATATTTGACTATCCGGACAATATTTTTGCTAAATCCATGTCATTTTTTGTTGACAGGCACTCTAGGTATGCGTATAGATCATATCTGATATGCAGTATTTGCACTACTTATACGGCTGG
>CAZCDC010000157.1:0-2943 GCA_964497195.1 uncultured Rhodobacterales bacterium
GTTTTGAATCAGACACTTAGAGCGTCGCGAATCCAGAATCGGAGTTTCAGGTCCATTAGGCTATCGCCGAAACCGACGCTATGACACTGAGGATTAGGTATTTATCAATGGGTTGCAAATTATTTTCGCAGCGATAACCACAAAAAACCAAACCGTTGCGATGCATTCCAGAAATTGACCCGGTCGATATTCTTGCCTATGGGTAAACGCGTGACCAATCTGATCAAAATTTCTGCCCAGGATGCAACGCTGGTTCTTGCCCCCGAACAAGGCGGTGCGATTGCGCGGTTGGACGTTGCAGGTAAACAGGTTTTGCGGCCATGGTCCGGGCAATTGCATGATGGGCCTTTTGCCTTGGCCAGCAATATTCTTGTGCCATTTTCAAACCGTATCTCAAACAATGGGTTTACCTTTGAGGGGAAATTTTATCATCTGCCAACAACATTAAAATCTGAAAAAATGCCAATCCATGGCGACGGGTTTGTTAAACCTTGGCAGGTTGTTTCGCAGGATCATTCCAGCGCAGTACTGGCGTTAACAAATGGTGCGATTGGTCCGTTTTTGTATGCTGCAACACAGGTTTTTACGCTGACCCCTACCGCGCTTGAAATCTCATTAACCATAAAAAACACTGGGAAAATGAGCTTGCCTTTTGGCGGCGGATTTCATCCGTGGTTTCCCTGTGATGAAAAAACCAGTTTGCAGTTTTCTGCAAAATCTGTGTGGCTGGTTGACCAAAACCGGTTGCCGGTACAACAAAAATTATTATCAAACACGCCGGAATGGAATTATGCGACGGCTAAAAAAATGCACAAAAAAATGCTCGATAATTGTTGGACAGGTTGGTCAGGTACTGCAATTATTTCGCAGGGGGAACGCTATGTTTCCACTAAAATCACCGCATCCGAAACGCTTGATTACGCCTTGGTGCACTGCAAACCGGATGCAGGGTTTTTGTGTTTTGAACCGGTTTCGCATCCGGTTGACAGCATCAATATGGCAGGCCGACCGGGGCTATACAGATTGGAACCCTTGGCTGAGCTGCACTTTTCAACCAAGTTTGAATTCCTGCGCTAAGTTAGGCAATTTTTAATTCTTTTGCCTCGGCTTTTGACAATTGCTCACCGTTTTTGCGGTTTTGCAAGACTTCGCGCGCTTTGGCATACATATCGTCTTGCCAGAAAATCAGACAGCCGTTGCAGCCTTTTCCACAACAGCCATCCACACCCACACGGTTGGTTTTATGTTTTCGGCCTGCGGCTTTTTCATCGACGGATTCCGCCAATGCATCGCGGCGTTTGCCATAAACTTCTTCGTTTTTCTTGCCGGAGATTTCCGAGCTTTGCACCAGTTTATCAAATTTCAAGCGATTCCATTGCTCGACGGTCAGGGCCTTTTCTTTTCGCAGCACTGTATATTCGGGGAATTTGGCCTTTAGATCGTTAATGTTTTCTTGGTCAAACAGCGTAAACGGAATGCGGATTGTCACCTGTGCGCCGCCATGCACCGCATCGGTGATTGCACCGGTTTCAGCATTTTCAAAATCATATAACCGCAGCAACATGGTTTCACGGCTAATTGGCGAGACAAAATCCAGCACCTCGCCCGCCTCTAGTTTGTTTTTGACAGCAACATGAAAGGCATCATCGGTAACGCGCATAACAACGCCCGCATATTCCCAATTCGCCAAGCTTTCCGTTTGTTCAAAATCATGGGCATAATTGGTCAGGCGGCCATCGTGAAATGCCAGCGTATAGCCGCGATTGCCCACTGTTTCCAGCTCGCGCATATATTTGCGCGGGTCCCAGTTTTCGGGGTCGTCATACCAGTCGTCAATCGCCATGCGATACGCGCGGCTAACCACCGCAACGTAATATTCCGATTTGCCACGGCCCTCGACCTTTAGGCTATCCACCCCGATTTTCAGGTATTCATCCAGCTTGGGCATGATACACAGATCACGCGAATTGAGGATATACGAGCCGCGCCCGTCTTCCTCGATCGGCATCAATTCACCCGGGCGGTGGCCTTCTTCCAGCAGGAATTCAAACATATCAACATTGCTCTCGTTGATATCCAATTCCTGCACGGTGCCGTCTTTCATGCGCAGGCGCACATTGTAATTCCACCGACAAGCATTGGCACAATTGCCTTGGTTGGCGCCGCGTTCAGACATGAAATTCGACAAAAGACAGCGGCCCGAATAGGTCATGCACATCGCACCATGCACAAAGGCCTCTAGCTGAATATCAGGGCATTTTTCGCGAATCTCTGTGAGCTCTGCAAAAGAAACTTCGCGCGCCAGCACCACCAGTTCTGCGCCTTGAGCTTTCCAGAAATCCACCGACAGCCAGCTTGAAACATTGCTTTGCGTTGAGATATGCAGCGGTAAATCGGGCGCGCGTTCTTTAACAAACTGAAACACGCCGGGGTCAGCGATGATTAGACCATCGGGTTTTACACGGCGCACCGTGTCGATATATTCTTCCAGCTTTGGCACGTCTTTGTTATGCGAAAACAGGTTCAGGGTCAGATAGGCGCGTTTGCCGTGGGCATGGCAGAATTCGACCCCCTCAACCACGTCCTCCAGCGAGAATTGCGATTTGGTGCGCAAGGAAAGATCGGGCGTGCCGAGGTAAACCGCATCGGCGCCATACAGCACCGCCATTTTGAGTTTGCGCAGATTTCCTGCGGGCATTAGCAATTCGGATTTTTTAGGGCGCATGGCAAAGACTCACAATTCAAGGGATTGCCGCCTATGTAAAGATTTTCTGAGATTTATCAATCCAGCGCGTTTAATGTTTTGGTCAGCTTATCCACCATCTCGTCGATATGCTTTTCCTTTGCAATAAACATCGGGGCCAGAATGGCGGTATCGCCGGTGAATTTGGCGTGCATACCGTTCCAGAACAGTTTTTTCTGGGCCTCGCTGCCGCGCGAACC
>CAZCDC010000158.1:0-2865 GCA_964497195.1 uncultured Rhodobacterales bacterium
TTGCATTTGAAATGCCCGACATAGACCGGATCAAACCGCACCAATGTTGTAAACAGCCGCCAATCGGCCTCGGTGATGGTGTTTCCGGTCAGATATCGGCTGTTGGAAAGGGTGTTTTCCAGCCAATCCAGCGTGTCAAATAATGGCCCAATCGCCGTTTCATACGCCGCCTGCGTGGTGGCAAAACCCGCCATGTAAACGCCATTATTTACCGTGTCATAAACCCGTTCGTTAATTTCATCAATCTGGCTGCGCAGCTGTTCTGGGTAATAATCGCCAGCCTTGGCGCCGATATTATCAAAGGCCGAATTGAACATGCGGATGATTTCTGACGATTCATTTGTCACAATTGTTTTGGTCTTTTTGTCCCATAAAACCGGTACTGTCACACGGCCAGAATAATCGGATTTGGCCGCCGTATATACCTGATACATCAATTCAGATCCGTTAACGGTGTCAGGAACCGAGCCATCGCCCGTCTGAAATGTCCAGCCTTTATCGCCCATAAACCAATGCACGATTGAAATGGAAATCATGTCTTCCAACCCTTTTAGGGCACGAAAAATAAGGGTGCGATGCGCCCAGGGGCAGGCCAGCGAAACATACAGATGATAACGCCCGGCCTCAGCCTTAAAGCCCGCATCGCCGCTTGGGCCTGCGGAACCGTCAGCGGTTATCCAGTTGCGAAACTGCGGGGCTTTGCGCACAAAATGCCCGTCACTTTTTTTGGTATCATACCACTGATCAACCCATTTTCCGTCTCGTAACAAACCCATGATTTTTCCTTTTTGATGCGCTCGCATCTTATTGCGGTTCACTGAATTTCGTGAGGTGCAATTATCAGACCTCTTTGTTCTCAAAATCAGAACCGCCCCCGAATTTGGAGGCGGCCCTGTGATTGCAATACTTATTTCAGGTCAGCATAAGCCGCCGGCACGTTCATATTTGGGTGAACCCAACCAAACAAAGCATAGCCCTGAAACTCTGGCAACAGAACGGTCGCAACGGTTTCTTCAAGGGTCAGGCCATCGGCAATGGCGGCGGTAACGCCAGTTTCAATCGCAGTCAGATAATCCGCAGCCCATTTGAGCGCATCAATATCAGTGACAGGGCCGTGGCCCGGAACAACCTGTGTGTCGCCGTCAAATGCAGCATAAACCGCGCGTAAAGTATCGCGTGTTTCAACCAGATGGCCGCTTAGCAACCATGGCACTGCCGGAGCTTGTGCAACAATCGGGTTGCCTGTCCACAAAACATTGGCGCTGGCGACCGATACAAACAAATCACCGCCAGTTTGGGCAAAGCCGTAATCGCGGATATCAACCGATACACCGCCCAGATCAATTGACAGGCTGCTACCGGCACCAACGAGAATGTCAGCAGCGGTTTCAACCACTTCCTCAATACCACGTCCGGCACCGAAATTCTGGATCATAAAGGCTTTGTCAGCCTCAAGATGCTCGGCGATATACGCAGCAGTGTTGGCGTGTTGAATGACAATTACGCTATCTGGCAAATGCTGGTTACCATAAGCATGGTCGCCGTGATAACTGGTGTTCACAAGGTAAAGCACCGGCTTGTTGGTCTCAGCGGCGATCAGGTCAAATAGTTGCGTGTTCAGGCGCTGGTTCAGCATGGATTCAATTACCAGAACCCCGTTTTCCCCAATAACAAACCCACCCGAGGTGGCGATCGGATAGCCTGCTGTTGCCATTTCACTGGCGCCCGTTGGTATAACCGCAAACACGCCATCCGCGAGCTGTTGGCTTTCTAGAATAACCGTATTGCCATCCCAAACCGGCTCTTGCGCCAATGCGGCACCAGCAATATTGCCGGCGATCAGCGCGCCTAATACATAATGTTTCATAATTTTTCCTTTGGCTTTTGATTGGACTTTACAAATATGGTGTTCTAATAAATATCGTAAGATATAAAATATTGACTGTATCGTTCTAAATAGGAGAACAGCGTGGGCCAAATCGAAGACTTGCGGTTGCTGATGGCAATTGTTGATCATGGCAGTATTTCTAAAGCGGCGGACAGTTTGCACATTGCAAAATCCGCAGTAAGCAGGCGGTTGGGTTTGCTAGAGGCCAGATATAGCGCAACACTAATAAACCGCCAGCCGGGCGTGTGGAATATCACCGGCACTGGTAAAGAGCTGTACCAACGGGCGGTTGCGGTTGTTGGTGAAATTGACGAGATTACAGCGGATTTTGATCATGATTCTCAAACACTTAAGGGGCCATTATCAATTTCAGTGCCGCAAGAATTTGGCACAATTTTCCTGAGACCATTTTTGATTGAATTTGCAAAGCAACATGAGCACATCCAGCTTCAAGTTGAGTTTGACAACCGGGCCATCAACCTTGATCGTGAAAATATTGACTTTGCAATTCGTGTTACTGCGCAAATTGAAGAAAATAACGCCAAGCACATAGGTCAAACTCAGCACCATCTTTATGCCAGCAAAGCCTATCTTGCGAAAAATTCAACGCCAAGATGTACCAATGATTTGAAAAAACATTGTCTTTTGAATTATGGCGGGGCAAAACGCGCGGAATGGGAATTTCGGGGGGATAAAGGCAAAGCAGAAATTATTGCTTTCAGACCGATTATGAATTCCAATAGTGGCGTTTTTCTGGCGGATGCGGCGCGCAAAGGACTAGGGATTGTTCGGTTGCCGGATTTTGTTGGACAGCGGTATTGTGAGAAAGGCCATTTAGTAGAAGTTTCCTTGAATTTGACCCCCATGCCTTTGAATATTTACCTTATTCACGCCGAAAAACGGCGGCTTAACCGGCGGATGCGCATTTTTGCAAAAGAAATGACCGAAGCATGTTCTAGCCATGATGTTATGCCAAA
>CAZCDC010000159.1:0-2833 GCA_964497195.1 uncultured Rhodobacterales bacterium
CAAACAGCCAATAATCCCAACAAAATAACCGCGACTCTCTGGACGTCTTAACCGTTATCTGATACTTCGCGCAGGTCGGTGGCCTTGGATTCGTTTCGGGGCTACTTGTGATATTTAAGAACGGGGCTTAATCGCCCTTTAAACTGGGGTATTTGCGGCGCAAGCCAAGGATGCCACAAAGCAACGGAAGACAGAAAGAATGGCATTAAAGTCGTATAAACCGACCACGCCAGGCCAACGCGGGTTGGTTCTGATCGACCGTTCGGAGCTTTGGAAAGGCCGCCCACTCAAATCCCTCACTGAGGGCTTGAGTAAAAATGGCGGACGGAACAATACCGGGCGGATAACCATGCGTCGCAAAGGCGGGGGGGCCAAGCGCCTTTACCGCATTGTCGATTTCAAACGCAACAAGCTGGACATGTCAGCAATTGTTGAACGCATTGAGTATGACCCTAACCGCACGGCGTTTATCGCCCTGATCAAATACGAGGACGGAACGCAAGCTTATATCCTTGCGCCTCAGCGTTTGGCCATTGGTGACAAGGTTATCGCGTCAGCTAAATGCGACGTGAAGCCGGGCAACGCGATGCCTTTTTCGGGTATGCCAATTGGCACAATCATCCACAACATCGAGATGAAGCAAGGCAAAGGCGGGCAAATCGCTCGCGCTGCCGGCACTTATGCTCAGTTTGTTGGCCGTGATGGTGGCTATGCGCAAATTCGCCTGAAATCAGGTGAGCTTCGTTTGGTGCGTCAAGAATGTATGGCAACTGTTGGTGCGGTTTCAAACCCGGATCACGGCAACCAGAACTTGGGCAAAGCTGGCCGTAACCGTCATAAGGGCATTCGCCCGTCGGTTCGTGGTGTGGTTATGAACCCGGTCGATCACCCCCATGGTGGTGGTGAAGGTCGTACATCCGGTGGTCGTCACCCGGTTTCGCCTTGGGGCAAACCAACCAAGGGTGCGAAAACACGTTCCAACAAGTCGACAGACAAGTATATCTTGCGCTCTCGTCATGCTAAAAAGAAGGGACGTTAAGCTATGGCTCGTTCTATATGGAAAGGCCCGTTTGTTGACGGCTATGTGCTTAAAAAAGCCGAAGCCTCACGCGAATCCGGTCGTAATGAAGTAATCAAAATCTGGTCACGTCGTTCAACAATTCTGCCACAATTTGTGGGTTTGACTTTCGGTGTTTATAACGGCCGCAAGCACATTCCGGTAAATGTGACCGAAGAAATGATCGGCCAGAAATTCGGTGAATATTCCCCGACGCGGACCTTTTACGGTCACGCCGCGGATAAAAAAGCGAAGCGAGGGTAGATCATGTCTAAATCGAAAAATCCCCGCCGCGTAGGCGATAATGAAGCCATGGCGAAAACCAAAATGATGCGCACATCGGGCATCAAATTGAACTTGGTTGCTGCGATGATCCGCAACAAACCAGTTGGCAAAGCCTTGACCGACCTGACGTTTTCCAAAAAACGCATTTCCGGCGACGTGAAGAAATGTCTTCAGTCTGCCATTGCGAATGCTGAGAACAATCATGGTCTGGACGTTGATAATCTGGTTGTCAAAGAAGCATGGGTTGGCAAAAACATGACCCTGAAACGTGGGCGTCCACGCGCACGCGGCCGTTTTGGCAAAATTCTGAAACCGTTTTCAGAGCTGACAATCATCGTGCACGAAGTATCCGAGGAGCAAGCATAATGGGACATAAGATTAACCCAATTGGCCTGCGCCTGCAGATCAACCGCACATGGGAAAGCCGCTGGTATGCGGAAGGTAAAGAGTATGGCAAATTGCTGCACGAAGACCTGGCAATCCGTGGTTATGTGAAAAAGAACTGTGTTCAGGCTGGCATCAGCCGCGTGATCATTGAGCGTCCGCACCGCAAGTGCCGCGTAACAATCCACGCAGCGCGCCCGGGTGTGATTATCGGCAAAAAAGGCGCCGATATTGAAACCCTGCGTAAAAAGCTGGCATCGTTCACCGATAGCGAACTGCACCTGAACATTGTTGAGGTTCGCAAGCCTGACATGGACGCAGCGCTTGTTGCTGAAAATATCGCACAACAATTGGAGCGTCGGGTTTCTTTCCGCCGTGCCATGAAACGTTCGGTTCAAAATGCAATGCGTATGGGCGCGCTTGGTATTCGTATCAACATCGCCGGTCGTTTGGGTGGTGCTGAAATCGCGCGGACCGAATGGTATGCCGAGGGTCGCGTTCCGCGCCACACTTTGCGCGCTGATATTGACTATGCACACGCCGAGAGCATGACCGCTTATGGTATCATTGGTATCAAGGTCTGGATCTTCAAGGGTGAGATTATGGAGCACGATCCAGGTGCTCGTGACCGCCGTATCGCCGAAATGCAAGAAGGTGGTGGCCGTCCGCAGCGTCGCTGAGGATTGCCCCCTTTTTAGGAGATTAGAAAATGCTTTTACCAAAGCGTACAAAACACCGCAAACAATTCAAAGGCCGTATCCACGGCAAAGCGAAGGGCGGAACCGACCTGAATTTTGGCACCTATGGTCTGAAATCAATTGAGCCAGAACGGGTAACCGCACGGCAGATTGAGAGCGCACGTCGTGCCATGACGCGTCACATGAAACGTCAAGGCCGTGTCTGGATCCGGATTTTTCCTGACGTTCCAGTAACTGCCAAACCCATCGAAGTTCGTATGGGTAAAGGTAAAGGCTCGATTGATCGTTGGGTTTGCAAAGTAAAGCCTGGCCGTGTGATGTTTGAGATTGACGGCGTGAGTGAGGTTGTTGCCAAAGAAGCCCTGCGTCTTGCAGCGATGAAATTGCCGGTAAAAACCCGCATTATTAC
>CAZCDC010000160.1:0-2829 GCA_964497195.1 uncultured Rhodobacterales bacterium
TTTTAGCCCTTCAACTGCCGCCGCATTATTTTACCCGTGGCCGTCATGGGCAAGGCATCAATAAATTCAACCTCGCGCGGGGCGACATGGGGCGAAATTCGGGTTCGCACCCGTTGAATTAACTCTGCTTTCAGCTCCTCGCTGGCCCTGCCCTGTTCCACCACAACAAAGGCTTTGACGATTTCGGTGCGCAGTTCATCCGGCACACCAATCACGGCCGCCATTGAAACATCAGGATGTGCGGCCAAACAATCCTCTATTTCGGACGGGCCGATGCGATAACCGCTGGACGTAATCACATCGTCTTGACGGGCGGAAAAATGGAAATATCCGTCTTGGTCCATACGGCCCTCATCGCCGGTGCGCAGCCAATCGCCGGTAAATTTCTCGGCGGTTTTTTCGGGTTGCTGCCAATAGCCCAAAAACATTTGCGGCGCGCCGCGCTTTATGGCGATCTCGCCTGTTTCGCCCACCGGCAAAGGCTGGCCTTCGCTATCCACTATCGCCACGTCACTGCCCGGCACTGCTTTGCCGGTTGATCCGGCGCGGGGGGCAAAAACCGTGTGCGCATTGCCCAACACCAAATTGCATTCGGTTTGGCCATAAAATTCATTGATGGTGGTGCCAAGGTTTTCACGCCCCCAATCCAGCAATTCCGCGCCCAAAGATTCCCCCCCCGACCCGACCGAGCGTAGCGACACAGGTTTCACCGTGGTTTGACGCATTAACTTAAGCGCAGTCGGCGGCAAAAACACATTCCGCACTTTCAGCTTTTCCATCAGCCAAAACGCATGTTCGGGGTCAAATTTAGCCATGCGATGCGCCACCAGCGGCACCCCGTAATTCAACGCCGGCATCATAATATTGGTCAGCCCACCCATCCATGCCCAATCGGCCGGCGTCCACATCCGATCACCAGATTGAGGCAGGAAATTATGGTGGGTTTCAACGCCGGGCAAATGCCCCAGCAACACGCGGTGCGCATGTAACGCGCCCTTTGGCGGGCCGGTTGTGCCGCTGGTATAGCTGATAAATGCCGGATCATCGGGGCTAGTCACGGCGCAGTCAATTGTATCAACGGCTTTGGAAAGCTCCTGCCAAAACCCAAACACATTGGTTTCAGGCTGATCAATGCAATAAACCGCCGCCAAGTTTGGCAGGTTTTCACGGATATTCAAGATTTTGGGCAGGTTGGCACCATCGGTCACCACCGCTGACGCGCCGGAATTTTCAAGGCGATATTGCAAGCCATCCTCGCCAAACAACGTAAACAGCGGCACCGCGATGGCACCCAGTTTATAACAGGCCAGATGGGTCAAAATGGTCTCAAAGGTTTGGGGGAGCAACACCGCACAGCGATCTCCGCGCCGCAGCCCGTGTGCCGCCAGCGTGTTGGCAAGCTGTGAGGAAGCCTTTGAAAGGTGGCCATAAGTATAATCCTGAACCGTATTGTCAGGCCGCAAATACGTTAGCGCCACACGATTAGGTTCAGCCCGCGCCCAACGCTCACAGATTTGCTCGGCGATGTTGTAATGTGCAGGCATAGGCCAGCGAAACGCCGCGCGCATGTCTTGCCATTCGCCGGTATTCTGGATCAGTCTTTCAGGCTGCATTTCCCCCCACTTTCAAGCACACCATAGCGCCCCGAAAGGGGTTGCCAAGCATTTTACTTGCTCTGCCAGCATCACAGCCCTAAGTTAATCAAATGAACCAGATTCCCAGCCTTGTTGACCCGTTTATGCGCACCATTGATTACCTGCGGGTATCCGTAACAGACCGCTGTGATTTCCGCTGCTATTATTGCATGTCGGAAAACATGACCTTCCTGCCCAAAAAGGAATTGCTGTCATTGGAAGAATTGGACCGCATGTGTTCGGCATTCATTGATCTTGGCGTTAAAAAACTGCGCATTACCGGCGGCGAACCCTTGGTGCGCAAAGGCATAATGACGTTTTTCGATAGCATGTCGCGGCATCTGGCATCGGGCGCTTTGCGTGAATTAACCCTGACCAGCAATGGCTCACAACTGGTGAAATACGCGCAGCCGCTGTGGGATGCAGGGGTGCGGCGGGTGAATATCTCGCTCGATACGCTGAACGACGAAAAATTCGCCAAAATCACCCGCTGGGGGCGGTTTGGCCAAGTGATGGATGGCATTGATGCGGCCCAAAAGGTTGGCCTTGCGATCAAGATAAATGCGGTAGCATTGAAGGGCCAGAATGATGATGAAATCCATGATATGGTAGCATGGTGCGGGCAGCGCGGCTTTGATTTAACGGTAATCGAGGTGATGCCAATGGGCGATATGGGCGACGCTGACCGGCTGGACCAATATTGGCCGCTATCGGATGTGCGCGCTGAAATTGCAACCCGCTGGACCCTGACCGATATTCCGCTCAATACCGGCGGCCCTGCAACCTATGTGCAGGTAAAGGAAACCGGCGGGCGCATTGGTTTTATCACGCCGCTCACCCATAATTTCTGCGAAAGCTGTAACCGCGTGCGCCTGACCTGCACGGGGCAATTGTTTATGTGTTTGGGCCAAGAAGACGAAGTAGATTTGCGGGCTGTAATGCGCGATAATCTGACCAATGATGCACCGCTTCATGCCGCCATACGCAATGCGATTGCCCACAAACCAAAAGGCCATGATTTTGATTATTCGCGCCAAAAGGTAAGCGGCGAAATGACCCGCCACATGAGCCATACCGGCGGATAACACCCGCTCTTTATGCGCATGAAACGGGTGGCAAAAGCCCACCACATTATACGAACTATCGGTATCCATGTTCGGAGATCAAAATGGTTCAGACCTCTATCGCATTATTG
>CAZCDC010000161.1:0-2804 GCA_964497195.1 uncultured Rhodobacterales bacterium
TAGTAATTGCGAACAGCTTTTGTGATCAGATCCACGCCCGCGGCAATCTTTTCCGATTTTATCGAGGAATATGCCAGCCTGAAATAATTTTTTGGCGCGTTGTCTTGGCTGAAAAACGGTGCGCCTGCATCAATCAAAACGCCTTGTTCCTTAAGCTGCGCGGACAGGATTTCTGTATCGATATGTTCCGGTGCCTGTATCCAGAAATTTGAGCCACCATAAGAAGCGCGCCCCGCGATTTTGAGCGATGTGCCTTGTAAGGCTTCGTCCATAACTTGACGTCGTTCTTTATACGCGTTGCGCATGCGTTTGATCATGGCATCATAATGCCCAAGCCCCAGAAAATAGGCTGCGGTGCGCTGAATATGGCCCGGCGGATGGCGCAGCACAGCCATGCGCATGGCGCGCGCCTGCTCGATAAACGGTTCTGATGCCACCATATAGCCAAGCCGCAAGCCAGGAAATAGCGACTTGGAAAAGCTGCCGACATAAATCACCCGCCCGTCTTTATCGAGGGATTTCAGCGCAGGGGATGGCGATTTAAGAAAGCTCATCTCAAATTCATAGTCATCCTCTATGATCACAAAATCCTTTTCCTGCGCCAGTTTCAGCAGCTCATACCGCCGCGCCATCGGCAGGGTTGCCATGGTCGGGCATTGATGGCTGGGCGTCGTGAAAAGCACATCCAGATTATCGGGCAATGCAGATGGCAACAACCCGTCTCGATCAATTGGCGCGGTTTGCACATCACATCCGGTATGGCGCAGTACCTCGGAAATGCCGTAATAGCCGGGGTTTTCATGCACGCCCACACTGCCCTCGCCCAGCAATATCTGCGCCGCCATCCACATGGCGTTTTGCGCGCCGACTGTTACCAAAATCTGTTCCGGCCGCGCCAATATCCCGCGTCGTGGCAACGAATGCCGTGCGATGAAATTTATCAATTCTGCATCATCATTCAGCCCGTAATCGGCTGTCAGACTGTCAAATTCCTTTTTGCCAAGCGCCTGCAATGCGCAAAGCCGCCAATGGGCTTGATTGAACAGAGACGGGTCGGGTTGGCCGCACATAAACGGGTATGGGTAATTGCGCCAATCCGGTGTGCGGCTTGCGGCTTTACCGCCGGTAAAACGCCGTTGAAATGCGGATTCCCAGTCAACACGATCCTCTACCATTTCGCCCTTAACCGGTTGCAAAGGTACGGTTGGCGCGGTTTCTGATACAAAATAGCCCGAGCGATTGGCCGAGGTGATATAATCATCCGCCACCAATTCATGATAAGCCAGCGTCACCGTAATACGCGAAATCCCCAGATGCTCCGCCAATTTTCGTGAACTTGGCATCTTGTCGCCTGCCTTAAACCGCCCCGCCAAAATCGCTGAGGCCACGATTTGGCGGATCTGGTTTTGCAACGATCCCTGAAAATGCGGGTCCAGAAAAAATGTGTCTTCGGCAAGAGGCATGGCATTCCTAAACTGGACTTATCCAGATTCAAATCTGGGGGTAAGAAAAGCCCGAATCGCCTCCTAGAGTCAATTCAAATGCCATCGAATTGCGGCGCTCCACTTATATTTTTATCAAGGATTGTATCATGGCCAAGGACATGCAGACAAACTCGCTAGAAGAATACTGGCTTCCGTTTACCGACAATGTTGGTTTTAAACAGCAGCCGCGCCTGATTGTTCAGGGGCGTGGGAATTATATGACGGATCATCACGGAAACACGGTTCTTGATGCTTCATCCGGTTTGTTTTGCTCACCCGCGGGCCATTGCCACCCCAAAATAATCGAGGCGGTGCATCACTCCATGCAACAGCTGACATATGTGTCGGCCTTTGGCACCAGCCATCCGGCAGCATTTGCGCTGGCCGAGCGGCTTTCGCGTCTATTGCCCGAAGAAATCAACCATGTTTTCTTTGTAAGTTCAGGGTCCGAGGCCATTGATACCGCTCTCAAAATTGTCATGGCGTATCATTCGGCCACAGGCCAGGATCGGCATCGTTATGTATCACGCGAACGGGCATATCACGGCGTAAATATCGGCGGCGTTGGGCTTTCGGGGCTGGTAAATAACCGCAAGTCTTTCCAAGACGTCATGCCAAATATTGTGCATATGCGCCATACTTGGAACCCTGATGAGCTGATGGTGCGCGGTCAGCCGAAACTGAACGGCGTTGACTTGGCCAATGATTTGCAACGTGCCGTGGATAATTTTGGCGGCAGCACGATTTCGGCCTGTTTTGTTGAACCTGTGGCGGGGTCCACCGGCAGCCTTGCCCCTCCCAAAGGATATTTGGAACGCCTGCGCCAGATTTGCGACGAAAACGGTATTTTGCTGGTGTTTGATGAGGTTATCACAGGGTTTGGTCGCATTGGCGGGCGGTTTGCTGCTGATAAATTTGGCGTGACGCCCGACATCATGACCATGGCCAAAGCCCTGACAAACGGGTCCATTCCGATGGGTGCGGTGGCTGTCAAAGATAGTATTTACGAAGCCATCACCGACGCCGCCAAACCCGGCGCGATTGAGCTGTTCCACGGGTATACTTATTCCGGCCACCCCGCCGCCTGCGCTGCTGGCCTTGCATCATTGGAATTGTATGAAGGCGAGGGCTTGTTTCAACAGGCCGAAGCGCTTTCTCCCTATTTCCTTGATGCAATATATTCCCTGCGTGACCATGCAATGGTGCGCGATATTCGCGGCATTGGCTCCATGGTCGGGTTTGAAATGCACGCAAACGGCAAGCCGGGTTCGCGCGGCAGCGAGGCCCAGAAAAAACTGTTCTGGAACGGTATGCACGCCA
>CAZCDC010000162.1:0-2689 GCA_964497195.1 uncultured Rhodobacterales bacterium
CCTAGTTGTTCATTTCGACGCGTGTGTTATATTATCAGTAACCAACACCATATTTACCGGAGAAGTGGGTGGAAGACGTTTATGTAAATTCAGACGATATGCCAATCTCGGACATCTTGACCGAGATTCGCCAACTCGTTTCCTCCGAAACAAACAAACGTTATTCGCGGGACCGTGAACTTGCCGTCACGGAGCTGCTGATTTTGCGTCCAGAAGCACGGGTCGATCTGGCGATCAAGGACGCAGTGCCCAAAAAGAGTGTAAAACCACCAAAACCCAAGCCCGAAAACCTTGTAAAACAAACACTTGGCATTTCTTCCAATGAGGAGTTGCGTGCGCTTATTCGTGAAGTTTTTATCGAAGAATTTGAAATCTGGAGCGAGAGCTGAGTCAAAAGCCAACCATCTGACGGATATCCTGCGGGGTTGCGCCCTCTGCCCTGAACTTTGAGATAGCACGCGCATCATCGCGTTTCGCAAGGCGTTTGCCGTTTTCATCCCGGATTAGGCGGTGATGATGGTATGTCGGGGTGGGAAGGCCAAGGATTTTTTGCAAAATCACATGGATTTTTGTGGCTTCAAACAGATCTTGGCCACGGGTAACATGGGTAATATTTTGAAAAGCGTCATCAAGAACAACTGACAGGTGGTAAGATGTTCCCATATCATGGCGGCAAAGAACAATATCACCGATGTTGGTTTCCACTTCGTCCGGCGTAAATTCGATTAATCCGGTTTGGCCATCTGGACCGCAACCAGTTTCAACAAAACAGAAAACATCACCACCGACACGATGATCTGCGAAAAAGGCTGAATAGTCGATTTTAAGCCGGATTGCGGTATTATCCGAAAATGGTAATAGGCTGGAGGCCCCGATTTTTTGGCGGCAAGTTCCGGGGTAAATGATTCCATCTGGTCCGATGCGGGCTGCGCCCCCCTCTTGTGGGGCGTTTACTGCGTCTTGAATATCGCGGCGATTGCAGGTGCAGGGATAAAGCAGATCTCTTTCCCACAGGCCCTCAAGTGCGTTGCGATAGTTCTTTAACCTGTCAGATTGGCGCATGATTGGTTGAGGCCACCAAATGCCAAGCCACGCTAAATCCTCATATATGCGGGTTTCCCATTCGGGTCTGCACCGAGATTGGTCGATATCCTCTATCCGCAGCAGGAATTCACCGCTATTCGCGACAGCGCGATCCCATGCTGTTAACGCAGAAAAAGCGTGGCCCAAATGCAACGGGCCAGTGGGGGAAGGGGCAAAGCGTTCAATCCAGCTCAATTCGGGCCAAGCCATGTTAGAAAATCAGCCTTGGCGCGGTCGGTATAGGCTTTATAGCGGACCTTGCGATTACGGCGACCTTGCTTGGCATCAATCGGCGGGAAAAGCCCGAAATTGACATTCATCGGCTGGAAATGCTTAGCATCAGCGTCGCCGGTAATATGGGTGATCAGCGCGCCCATTGCTGTGGTGTTTGGCGGTGGTGTCAGGGGTTTGCCAGCCGCATCGGCAATGGCCATACGCCCCGCCAACAGCCCCATTGCGGTGCTTTCAACATAGCCCTCAACCCCGGTGATTTGGCCTGCCATGCGAATATTTGGATTGGATTTCAGGCACATCTGTCGATCCAGTAGAATTGGAGAATTAATAAATGTGTTGCGGTGAATCCCGCCCAAACGGGCAAATTCGGCGTTCTCCAGCCCCGGAATGCTTTGAAAAACCGCTTTTTGCACGCCATATTTCATTTTGGTTTGAAAACCAACAATGTTATAAAGCGTCCCCAATGCATTATCTCGGCGCAATTGCACCACGGCGTGGGCCTTTATTTGCGGCTGGTGTTGGTTGGTCAGGCCAACGGGTTTCATCGGTCCCCAACGCAGGGTTTCGCGGCCCCGTTCGGCCATCACCTCGATCGGCAAACAGCCTTCAAAATACGGTGTGTCTTTTTCCCAGTCTTTGAATTCGGTTTTTTCAGCACCAATCAGCGCGTCAATAAACCCCTCATATTGGTCTTTGTCCATTGGGCAGTTCAAATAGGCGGTGCGGTCAGCCTCGGTTTCGCCTTTGTCGTAGCGCGATTGAAACCATGCTTTTTCCATGTTGATGCTATCAAAATGCACAATCGGGGCGATGGCGTCAAAAAACGCTAGGGATGTTTCGCCAGCAGCGGCGCGGATACTCTCGGCCAGCGCGTTTGAGGTTAGCGGGCCGGTGGCAATAATTGTGTTTGGCCAGTCGGGCAGGGTGGTGATTTCGCCGCGCTCAACCGTAACCAATGGGTGTGCCATCAAACGCTCGGTTACGGCTTGCGAGAACGCATCACGATCAACCGCCAGCGCGCTGCCTGCGGGCAGTTTGTGCAGGTCACCCATTTCCATAATCAGCCCGCCAGCTTGGCGCATTTCCCAATGCAGCAGGCCTACGGCATTGGCTTCATCATCGTCAGAACGGAATGAATTTGAACAAACAAGTTCGGCCAGATTATCGGTTTGATGGGCAAATGTGCCCACCTTGCCGCGCATTTCATGGATAATAACGGGTAGGCCAGCCTGAGCGATTTGCCATGCGGCCTCGGAGCCGGCCATGCCGCCGCCGATGATATGGATTGGTTCTGTCATGAAGGGGATTTAGGCGAGTTTTGCCCAAATGAAAAGAGCAGAGTATCAAAGCTGGCCCAAGGTTTCGGGCCAGC
>CAZCDC010000163.1:0-2644 GCA_964497195.1 uncultured Rhodobacterales bacterium
GCACTTGTTCCATCACAGCCTCTTTGGCGGCGTCAGCATCCGCCTCATCCGGCAGATTTGAAAGTGCCTGCGACCCAAGGTTTGAGGTCAGAATTATTAGGGTGTTTTTGAAATCGACAACCCTGCCCTGCCCATCGGTCAAACGCCCGTCATCCAGCACCTGCAACAACACATTGAAAACATCCGGATGCGCCTTTTCGACCTCGTCAAACAGGATCACCTGATAAGGTTTGCGCCGCACCGCCTCGGTCAAGGCGCCACCCTCGTCATAACCAACATAGCCCGGAGGCGCACCGATAAGACGCGCCACCGAATGTTTCTCCATATATTCCGACATATCAATCCGCACCATGGCGTTATCGTCGTCAAACAGAAAATTGGCCAAGGCTTTGGTTAGCTCGGTTTTGCCCACGCCGGTTGGCCCAAGAAACAAAAACGACCCCTGCGGGCGGTTGGGATCAGAAAGCCCGGCCCGCGCACGGCGCACCGCATTCGATACAGCAACCACCGCCGCCGATTGCCCGATCACCCGCTGGCCGATCTCGTCTTCCATACGCAGCAATTTATCGCGCTCGCCTTCCAGCATTTTATCCACCAGAATGCCGGTCCAGCGTTCAACCACGCCAGCAATATGTTCAGGCAGCACGGCTTCCTCAACCATCAAATCGCCTTTTTCGGCTTGTTCGGCCTGCAAAAGCTGCGCCTCAAGTTTTGGAATAACGCCATAAGAAAGCTCTCCGGCTTTGCCCAAATCACCCTCGCGCTTGGCTTGCTCCAGCCGTGCGCGCGCTTGGTCCAGCGCCTCTTTGATATCCCGCGCTCCGGCCAGCTTTTCGCGCTCCGCCTGCCAACGGGCGGTTAGCTCACTGGATTGGTCCTGCAAGTTCGTCAGCTCTTTCAAAAGCGTTTTCAGACGGTCTTTGCTGGCAATATCTTTCTCTTTCTTGAGCGCCTCGGCCTCGATCTGCTTTTGCAGCAATTCGCGGTCAATGCGGTCTAGTTCTTCGGGTTTGCTATCAGCCTCCATACGCAAACGGCTGGCGGCTTCGTCCATCAGATCAATGGCTTTGTCGGGCAAAAACCTGTCGGTAATATAGCGGTCCGAAAGGGTAGCCGCCGCCACCAATGAAGCGTCAGAAATGCGAATGCCGTGATGCACCTCGTATTTTTCCTTGATGCCGCGCAAAATGGAAATGGTGTCATCCACGCTTGGCTCTTCAATCAACACCGGCTGAAACCGCCGCGCCAAGGCTGCGTCTTTTTCCACATGTTTGCGATATTCATCCAAGGTGGTCGCGCCAACGCAATGCAATTCACCGCGCGCCAATGCAGGTTTCAAAAGGTTAGAAGCATCCATCGCCCCGTCAGCCTTGCCCGCGCCCACAAGCGTGTGCATTTCGTCAATAAACAGAATTATTTCGCCCGCCGCATCCGTGACTTCATTCAGCACAGCCTTCAGGCGTTCTTCAAATTCACCACGATATTTTGCGCCAGCAATCAGCGCCCCCATATCCAGCGCCATCAGTTTTTTGTTGGCGATCGAATCCGGCACATCGCCATTCACAATCCGCAAGGCCAGCCCCTCGGCAATCGCGGTTTTACCCACGCCGGGATCACCGATTAAAACCGGATTATTCTTGGTGCGCCTTGAAAGCACCTGCATAGTGCGGCGAATTTCCTCATCCCGCCCAATAATCGGATCAATTTTGCCATCCCGGGCTTTTTGAGTCAGATCCTCGGCATATTTTTTCAACGCATCATACGAATTCTCAGCACTGGCGCTATCCGCCGTGCGGCCTTTGCGAATATCGTTAATCGCCTCGTTCAAACCCTGCGCCGTAACGCCTGCATTTTTCAGCGCATCCGCAGCCTTTGATTTCACAATGCAAAGCGCGGTCAGCAACCGTTCAACAGTTACAAAACTATCGCCAGCCTTTTCGGCAATTTTCTCGGCCTCAATCAATACCTTGTTGGTTTGACCATCCAGATATAATTGCCCACCGCCCGAAACCTTGGGCAATTTATCAACAGCGGCTGTCACATCGGCAAACGCGCGCACCGCATCGCCGCCCGAGGCGTTAATCAAATTGCCCGCAAGCCCCTGATCGTCATCCAGCAATGCTTTTAATAAATGTTCGGGCAAAAACCGTTGATGTTCTTCGCGTGTGGCGATGGTTTGGGCGGCTTGCACAAACCCGCGCGACCGTTCGGTGAATTCCTCAAAATTCATGGTATTCTCCTGTTAAGCATCCATGCGATCAGCGCCCAAATGGCACGCTAAACATGGCCTTGATGTGTGAACCACCCGTTGCGGCATGGCTCTTTATCAATAAATGGGATGTAAAACCAACCGATGCAAGGGCAGCAGCGCGCGCAGCGGTTAAATTTCTTTAACCATTTTATGCGATAACTTGCACCAGTCTCGCGAGGCATGTCGAAAGGCATGCGGGTTATCGCGCCAAATCAAAGCACGACGCTAAAATAAACGCTACCGCACGCAGCCCAACGGCCACGGCGGAACAGGCGAAAAAATAACATCCGGCACGATACCCGTCTCTTTTGCTAACCCCAAAGGAAAAATGAATAGCCTCTAGGGTCAGGACCCATTAATATGGGGATTCCCAAATGGTCCAATTTCTGGTTC
>CAZCDC010000164.1:0-2430 GCA_964497195.1 uncultured Rhodobacterales bacterium
TGCACCGAATGCGGTGAAAAAAGTGGTTGTTGGCGTGGGTCATGCGGATAAAAAACAGGTGGAGCATATGGTGCGGCTGCAATTGCCGGGTGTTGTTATTGCCAATGCCGATGCGTCGGATGCATTGGCGATTGCGTTATGTCATACACATCATGCACAGTTTAACGGACGGCTAGACGCCGCAATTGCAAAGGCAAGCGCATGATTGGCAAGATTTCAGGACGCTTGGAATATATTGGCGAAGGCTATGTGCTGATTGACACTGGCGGCGTGGGCTATGAGGTTTTTTGCTCAAGCCGCACATTGGCGGGTATGCCCCATGCGGGCCTGCCTGTGGCGCTGTTTACCGAATTGCTGGTGCGCGATGATAACCTGCAACTATTTGGATTTCCAACAATGGGAGAGCGTGAATGGCATCGATTGCTGGTGTCGGTTCAGGGTGTCGGTGCCAAGGCGGCTTTGGCGATCATGGGAACATTGGGCGCGGATGCGGTTAGCCGTGCGATCACGCTGGGCGATCAGGCGGCGATAAAGGCCGCGCCGGGCGTTGGGCCAAAATTGGCGCAGCGGGTGGTGATTGAGCTAAAGGACAAAGCCGCCAAAATGATGGCGATGGGGGGCAAAGCAACACGGGCGGCCGTGTTGCCAAATGAAAACGCTTTGCCTGAACCGCTGGCAGATGTGCCTTTTGAGGTATTGGACGATGGGCTGGATAGTAATGCCCAAGCGGACGCGCTATCGGCATTGGTGAATTTGGGATACGGGCAGGGTGATGCTGCCAGCGCCATTGCGCAAGTGGGTGAGGGTGACGCGAGTGAGCTGATCCGTAGCGCGTTGCGGTTGTTGGCACCGAAGGGGTAATTGACCATGGAACCAGAACAAGATTTGCGCCCAGAAGAACAACCCCAAGACCATGACCGTGCTTTGCGCCCGCAGGTGTTGGACGAATTCATCGGCCAGCAGGATGCGCGCGCCAACCTTCGGGTATTTATTGAGAGCGCCAAGCGGCGCGGGCAGGCCATGGATCATACGTTGTTTTACGGGCCTCCGGGGCTGGGTAAAACTACTTTGGCACAGATTGTCAGCCGCGAATTGGGGGTTAATTTTCGCATGACAAGCGGGCCGGTATTGGCCAAGGCGGGTGATTTGGCCGCGATACTGACCAATCTGGATGAACGCGACGTATTGTTCATCGACGAAATCCATCGCATGAATCCCGCCGTTGAGGAAATACTATACCCCGCACTGGAGGATTTTGAGCTGGATCTGGTGATCGGCGAAGGGCCGGCCGCGCGTATGGTGCGCATTGATTTACAGCCCTTTACGCTGATTGGCGCCACCACGCGGCTGGGGCTTTTGACCACGCCGCTGCGCGACAGGTTTGGCATTCCGATGCGGTTGGAATTTTATAATGTGCCGGAATTGGTGCTGATTGTTGAGCGGGCCTCAAGGATGATGAACGCGGATGCCTCGCCCGAGGGTGCGATGGAAATAGCGCGCCGCGCACGCGGAACGCCGCGTGTTGCGGGGCGGTTGCTGCGCCGTGTGGTTGATTTTGCAATTGTCGAGGGCAATGGCAAGGTTACCAAAGAGATCGCCGATATGGCGCTAACGCGACTGGGGGTTGATAACCTTGGGCTGGATAGTGCCGACCGCAGGTATCTGAAATTGCTGGCGGAAAACTATAATGGTGGCCCTGTGGGGGTGGAAACAATTGCCGCAGCCCTTTCCGAGGCGCGGGATGCTATTGAAGAAGTCATCGAGCCGTTTCTGTTGCAACAAGGGCTGATCATGCGCACCCCGCGCGGTCGGCAATTGGCGCATAAGGCCTGGACCCATCTGGGGCTGACAGCCCCCAAAAATGACGACCTGTTTGGAGAATAACATGGCTGAAGCCGCCTTTAACGAAGATCAAATCGCCCATCTTTTTACCCATGACGATACCTATCGTTTTGCCCGCTGGGGCCGCGATATTGCGCCGGTGGTGTTTGGCACCGATGACGAATCGCTAAAATCAATCCATGCGGCGTTTTCCAGTGTGGCCAGCATTGCCAATATGAAAATAGCCGAGATCGACCCCGAACTGGGCGCGAATTTTCTGGTATTTTTCTGCAATGCTTGGGATGAAATCGCCGAAGTGCCAAACCTTGATCGCATGATGCCGGGCCTTGATAAGCTGGTCAAACAGCTTAAGCGCGCTGGTGCCAATCAATATCGCCATTTTGCCTTTGACGATCAGGGCGGCATCAAGATGTGCATTTTGTTGATCAAGGCTGATGCTGATATGATGCAGCTTTCGGTGCAGGCAATGGCGACTGACCAAATGGCGCGCTCGATTTTGCTGTGGTCCGAGGATGCGTTTTTGCTAAAATCCCCCATCGGGATAATCGAGAAAAACAACATGGCGATGGTGCGGCCCAATATTGCTGC
>CAZCDC010000165.1:0-2405 GCA_964497195.1 uncultured Rhodobacterales bacterium
ATAGAGAAAATCGTGCGTGACTTGCGTGTGCATCAGATTTTGGAAGGCACGAATGAGATCATGCGGATGATTACCGCGAGGGCGTTATTGTCGGAGCGCGATCGTGGCTGATATCCTCATCCGCAAATCCGGTCAAATTGGCCATATCACGCTGAACCGCCCGCAGGCGCTAAACGCGCTCACCTATCAGATGTGTCTCGATATCGAGGTTGCGCTGGATAATTGGGCCACAGACAATACCGTAAAAATGGTGCTGATCGACGCCGCTGGTGAAAAAGCCTTTTGCGCGGGTGGCGACATTCAGCAAATGTATGACACCGCCAAATCTGGCGATTTTGATTATGGCCGCCGGTTTTGGGCTGATGAATACCGCATGAATGCCAAGCTCAGCAACTTTCCCAAGCCGTTTGTTGCCTTGATGCAAGGTTTCACGATGGGCGGCGGGGTTGGGGTTTCGTGCCACGGGTCACACCGTGTTGTTTGCGAAACCAGCCAGATCGCCATGCCCGAATGCGGTATTGGTTTGGTGCCCGATGTTGGTGGTTCATTGTTGCTGGCCCGCGCGCCGGGGCGTGTTGGCGAATATCTGGGCACTACGGCGGCACGTATGGATGCCGCAGACGCGATTTATGCAGGTTTTGCAGATTACTATATTCCGTTTGGAAAATGGCCAACCCTAACCGAACATCTAATCAAAACCGGAGATTGGCAGGCCGTGGACCGCGCGGCGCAATCCGCGCCCGAAAGCAAACTGGCAGCAAACCAACAGCTTATTAACCATAATTTTGCTGGCGCAACAATCGCTGATGTTCTGAACGGGTTGCCTAACAATGACTGGGCCAAAGCCACGGAAAAATCCCTGCGCCGCAACGCCCCGCTTTCGGTTGGTTGCACGCTGGAAATGGTGCGCCGCGTGCGCGGTTTCACCCGCATTGAAGACGCGCTGAATATGGAATATCGTTTCACCTATCGTTCCGCCTCGGACGGAGATTTTGTTGAGGGTATTCGCGCCGCCATCATCGACAAAGACCGCAAGCCCCGGTGGAAACACGCGCGGCTTGAGGATGTAAACCCGTTGCATATCGGTAAAATGTTGATGCCGCTTGGCGCAAATGCTTTGAAACTGTAAGGAATACAAATGAAAATCGGATTTATCGGCTTGGGGAATATGGGCGGGCATATGGCGCGCAATCTGGCCAGCGCTGGCCATGAAGTAACGGGGTTTGATGTTGCAGGCGTTTCGATTGACGGCGTGATAAATGCCAACACCAGCATAAAAGCTGTGAGCAATGCGGATGTTGTGATCACCATGCTGCCAAACGGCCAGATTTTACGCAAAGTTGCGGCTGAAATCATTCCGGCATTGAACGCCAAAGCCTGCTTTATTGATTGCTCAACGGTTGATGTTGAAAGCGCACGGCACGTCGCGGCTGATTGGCCTTTGTCGGTTGATGCGCCGGTATCGGGCGGCATTGGCGGGGCGGATGCGGGCACGCTGACCTTTATGGCAGGCGGCAGCGCAGCAGCATTTGCGATTGCTGAACCTCTGTTCGATATAATGGGCCAAAAATCTGTGCATTGCGGCGATAGCGGCGCAGGGCAAGCCGCCAAAATCTGCAATAACATGATTTTGGGCGCAACCATGATTGTCACCTGTGAGGCCTTTTCATTGGCTGATAAACTGGGGCTGGACCGCCAAAAAATGTTTGATGTTGTCTCCACGTCGTCGGGCTATTCATGGTCCATGAACGCCTATTGCCCTGCCCCCGGCATTGGCCCGAAATCCCCGGCTGACAATGATTACCAACCGGGTTTTGCAGCAGAATTGATGTTAAAAGACCTGCGCCTAAGCCAACAAGCGGCTGAGGCTGTGGACGCGGCCACCCCGATTGGCCAGCACGCAACCGATCTTTATGCAAAATTTGTTGAAGACGAAGACGGTTTGGGCAAGGATTTTTCCGCGATGTTGCCGCGGTTTTCCAATCGAGGTCGCTAATGGCTGATTGGATCAGTCATTCGGGAATAACGCTGGAACCACACGCTGAGAAACTTTTGGCGCGGGTTGCGAGAACCCCTTTTGTCAAAGGCTCCGTTCTTTTTCGCGCCGGTGATCCTGTGCAGGGTTTTGCTGTGGTATTATCGGGAAAAATCGGCGTTTACATGACGGGTGCGTCGGGCCGTGAAATCCAGCTTTATGAAATTATCCCTGGTCAAACCTGCGTGCAATCCACGCTTGGGTTGCTTGGCGCTGATCATTATACGGCTGAAGCAATTTGCGAAAGCGATTGTCAGCTTGCCTTTATCCCGCGTGCGGTTTTTATCGAGCTGCTGAATATTTCCGAGGGCTTTCGCTCTTATGTTTTCAGTGCATTTTCCAGTCGTCTGCACAACATGATGGAGCTGCT
>CAZCDC010000166.1:0-2400 GCA_964497195.1 uncultured Rhodobacterales bacterium
GATTGTTCCAGCTCCCATTTCTGCGGGGTGGCGGAAACAAAGATGGATTGCGGGCGCATGGCATCCCATTCCTCAAATTTCAGCGGTCGATTATCCATGCAGCTTGGCAGGCGAAACCCGTGTTCGGCCAGTGTTGATTTACGCTTAAAGTCACCTTTATACATGCCGCCGATTTGGGGCACCGAAACATGGGATTCATCGGCAAAAACAATCGCATTATCGGGGATATATTCAAATAAAGTCGGGGGCGGCTCGCCGGGCGCGCGGCCGGTTAGATAACGGGAATAATTCTCGATGCCATTGCAAACACCGGTGGCTTCCAGCATTTCGAGATCAAAATTGGTGCGCTGTTCAATGCGCTGGGCTTCCAGCAATTTGCCTTCGGAAACAAACCGATCCAGCGTTAGGCGCAGCTCGGCTTTGATCTTGATAATCGCCTGTTTCATGGTGGGTTTGGGGGTGACGTAATGCGAATTGGCATAGATACGCACCCGCTCCAGATCGCCGGTTTTGGCGCCGGTTAGCGTGTCAAATTCAACGATTTTTTCCAGTTCGTCGCCAAAAAAAGAGAGCCGCCAACCGCGATCCTCCAGATGCGCGGGCCACAGCTCCAATGAATCGCCGCGCACCCGGAATGAACCGCGCACAAAACTCTGGTCATTGCGTTTATATTGCTGCGCGATCAGATCTTCCATCAGGCTGCGCTGGTCGTATTGCTTGCCCGGCTCCAGATCAACGGTCATGGCGCCGTAGGTTTCAACAGAGCCGATGCCGTAAATGCACGACACCGAGGCCACGATAATCACGTCATCGCGCTCCAGCAAGGCGCGGGTGGCGGAATGGCGCATCCGGTCGATCTGTTCGTTGATCTGGGATTCTTTTTCGATAAACGTGTCTGAGCGCGCGACATAGGCCTCGGGCTGGTAATAGTCATAAAAGCTAACAAAATATTCAACCGCATTGTCGGGAAAAAACGATTTCATTTCGCCATAAAGCTGCGCTGCGAGGGTTTTGTTGGGGGCAAGAATAATGGCAGGGCGTTGGGTGGCCTCAATGATTTTGGCCATGGTAAATGTTTTGCCGGTGCCGGTTGCGCCCAGCAAAACCTGATTTTGGTCACCGTCTTTCAGGCCTTCCAATAGGTCCGCGATTGCAGTGGGCTGATCGCCAGCGGGCGAAAACGGGGAGTGCAGGACAATGGGTTTGCCGCCATCCGGTTTTTCTTGAATTCTGGTATTGCTCTCTAACATTCGGATTCCCCCAACCGTTAATATGGCCCCTTTTTGTTCTCATTAAAAGGGGTCAGAGAAGTTTGGCCAGCGTATCGGCAAATTGTTGGCGTTCTGCCACAGGTAAACCGTGCAATAGTTTGTCATTGACCTTTTTGACAATCGCAAATATTTCGGGCGCAATGGCGTGGCCCTCGGGCGTTAGAAATAGCAGATGGTTGCGGCGCGAATTCGGGTCGGCGCGGCGCTCAACCAAATTCAAACCTTCAAGGGAATCGATGATTCTGGTCATGCCATAGGCGGGCAGGCCGATCATATTTCCCAGCTCCGCCTGGGTTATCGATTCATTTTGCAGCAGGTTCATCAGCACAAAAAACCCGTTCATATTGAGGCCGATTTTGCCAAGCTCAACCTGCATATCCGTGTTTAGGCGCCGTGTAAGCTGGTTTAGCATCCTGCCGATACTGGTCTGTCGGACGGATTTTGCGGTAGGTTTATTTTGCATAAAAATCCTATAACCGAAAAAAAACACTTTGCAAAGGTTGCAAATGCAATTAAAGGGAATGCAATTAACTTTATGAGGGAAAAGAAAATGAAAAGATATCATCCGGCACTTGTGGTGCTACACTGGTTATTGGCTGCAATGATTATTGGTGCGTTGGTTATGGGCGGTCAGGTTTTGGCCAAAACCGCAAACTCTGATCCGGCAAAAATGACCAGCCTGATGATGCATATGTCAATTGGCATTGTGATTCTGGTTTTGATGGTGGTGCGACTGGTGATGCGGTTTATGACCAAAAAACCGCCAGCGGCGGATATTGGCAATGAATTGCTGAACAAAGCTGCGGGCGCCGCGTATTACGCCCTGTATGCGCTGGTTATTGCGATGGGTGTTAGCGGGCTGGCCACGGCCAATGCTGCGGGTCTTCCGGCGATTGTTTTCTTTGGTTCCGGTGATCCGCTGCCGTTGAATTTTGACGATATCGCGCCGCGCGCTGCGCATGGGGCGTTGTCGATTGTGCTGATGTTGGTCATTGCCAGCCATATTTTGGCAGCACTTTACCATCAGTTTATCCGCAAAGACGGATTATTTGGCCGCATGTGGTTTGGGAATTAACAAAAGGAGGCGCAAATTATTGCGCCCCCTTTCATCTTGCTAAATCCGCTTGTG
>CAZCDC010000167.1:0-2331 GCA_964497195.1 uncultured Rhodobacterales bacterium
TGTACACGGATTTGCAATCCGCTGCGTCACCACTCCGCCAACTCGCCGACCCTGTGGTTGGGATGATATAGCGGTGCGCGAAACCAGTAGCAAGGTGCAAAACGCACTGGCCCAGATGCCAATACACACATTGAAATTCATGCTCAGAGCACCTACTCTTACGCTGGGAATATATGAAAGGGCATAAATATGCTAAAAGGATTAGGTCAAATTGGCGACATGGCCAAAATGATGAAACAGGCGCAGCAAATGCAGGCCGATATGGCCGGCGTTCAAGACAAGATTGCTGAAACCATTGTGACAGGCGAATCCGGTGCTGGGATGGTCAAAGCCACCGCAAACGGCAAAGGCGAATTGAAATCTTTGTCGATCGACCCCAGCCTGTTTAATCCTGAAGATCGCGAAGTGGTTGAGGATTTGATTTTGGCTGCTGTTAAAGACGCGCAAGCCAAAGCATCTGAGGCCGCAGCGGCAGAAATGTCCAAAATGACCGAAGGGCTGAACCTGCCCGAAGGTATGAAATTGCCGTTTTAGGATGTCCGGCGGGCAGGAAGTTGACCGGCTGATTGATATGATGGCACGGTTGCCGGGGCTTGGCCCTCGGTCTGCGCGCCGCGCGGTTTTAACCATGATCCGCAAAAAAAACATGGTCATGGAACCGTTGGCGCGGGCCATGGCGGATGTTGTTGATAACGTTGGCGAATGCGGCCAGTGCGCAAACATTACCACCCATGAGCTTTGTGAAATCTGTGAAAACCCGAAACGGGATCAAACCTTGCTGTGCATTGTTGAAAATGTTGCGGATTTATGGGCGATGGAACGCGCGGCTGTGTACCGGGGGCGGTATTTTGTGCTTGGCGGCGTACTGTCCGCGTTGGATGGCGTAACCCCTGAGGAGTTGCGCATTCCGGCGCTGGCGCATCGGGTAAAATCAGAAGAAATCGTTGAGGTAATCCTTGCCCTGAATGCCACAATTGATGGCCAGACCACCGCCCATTATATTGCTGAGCAAATTGAAGGACCGAATGTTGCTATTACGTCGCTTGCTCAAGGAGTTCCTATTGGCGGAGAGCTGGATTATCTGGACGATGGCACAATTACCGCTGCGCTGAACGCACGAAAATCATTTTGATTTCAGTTTTCAACGGCGCAGTTTTGTTTCGCGTCGGGCGATATAAAACGTTGATCCAATGATAATAACTGCGCCAATTATCGTCGGCGTATCTGGCGTTTCTGCGTACAAAAAATAGGCCGCAACCGCGATAAAAACCAACCGAAGATATGTAATTGGCGCCAAAATTCCCGCTTCGCCCAAACGATAAGCCTCAATATCAGCATACCCCCTTGCCGCGCCAGCAACCACAATTACTGCCCCGGCAATCCAGGCACGCAAATTATGAGGTGTATCAAACACTGGAGCAGCCAGCGGTAACATCACAATCGCCGTGATAATCACCGACGAAAAATATGTCGAAAATGCGCCGTCCGCGCGCGCCAACCCGCGCGACATATTCAGTGCCAAGGCAAACAAAATTGAACTGCCCATCGCCGTGAGCATTGCCGGATGAAGCGCACCAAACCCCGGACGCAGTATGACCAACGCACCAACAAATCCAACCGCAATCGCCGCAATCCTGCGCGGTCCTACTTTTTCACCATGGACAGGAATGGCCAAAAGCGTTGCCCATATAGGTGCCAAAAAGAATAATACGGTAACGGTCGATAGCGGCAAATTACTGATCGAATAAAATCCCAACTGGGTGGAAAACGCGATCAAAGTACCGCGGATCAGATGCAGCCAAGGCCGGCTAAATTTCAGTTGCTTGCGCAGCTTGGCAAAAATCAAGATTGCAATCAGAATAAGCGCCGTCGACACAGCAGCGCGTAAAAAGACGATGACCGTACTATCAAGCTGAGCCGAAATATCCCGAACCCCAATTGTCATGGCGCTAGACGCCACCACGGAAAAAAGAATCCACAGAATTGCTGTGAAATTATCCGTAGATTCGGCAGTTTTAACAAAATTCCGGTCTGAAACTGGGGGTGCAGGCATTGGATTTCCTTCCAATCATCACTGTTTTCGCAAGTTTAGCTAAAGGTCAAGAGGGACAGGTTTTTCGAGAGACACATGCGATAAAAGGAATATTCTTGGCGCAGCATCTCAGACTAAAAAAGGAGAATACCATTAAAAGGCAACAGCTTACCCTCTGATTTTTCAACCCGTATCTACAAAATCACATTCAAATACCTGACGTTTTTTGTTGACTTTTACCTTCGGTATGCGTATAGATCATATCTGATATGCAGTATTTGCACTACTTATACGGCTGG
>CAZCDC010000168.1:0-2291 GCA_964497195.1 uncultured Rhodobacterales bacterium
ATCGCTGCGCGGGCAATGGAAACAGAACGCGCTGCCAAAGAAAAAGCAGACTCGGACGCGCGTCAAAAAACACGTTCCGCAAGGCGCGCTGAAATTGACGCAACCGAACGTGAAGCGGCTGAAACCGAAATTCGCAAGCAACGCGAGGCTGAAGAAGCCACGGTAAAAGCTGCGGAAGCTGCAAAAGTAGTCGAAGCCGCAAAACCGGTCCGTAAATCGCTAAGCGGTTCTGCGGCACCAAAACAACGCGGTTCTGGCAAAAAAGAAGAAGACGTCGCCGCGACACAAGTTGCAGGTGCTCGCGCCGAAGCAGGCCGTGCGACATCGTTCAAAAAACCAGATGCCAAACCGGCAGGCGCACAAGATCGCAAACAAAACCGTGGCAAAGGCAATGATGATCGTCGCCGCTCTGGCAAACTGACCATCAATCAAGCCCTTGGCGGCGGTGGGCGTCAGCGCTCCATGGCGGCAATGAAACGCCGTCAGGAACGCGAAAAACGCAAATTGATGGGCGGCCCTGTTGAGCGCGAAAAAGTATTCCGCGAAGTTGCGGTGCCTGATACAATTACCGTGCAGGAATTGGCCAACCGCATGACCGAACGGGTTGCGGCGGTGGTAAAAGCCCTGATGACCAACGGCATTATGGCCACCCAAAACGAGACAATTGATCACGAAACAGCGGAACTGATTGTCGAGGAATTCGGCCACAAAGTTGTGCGTGTTGCCGATGCAGCGGTTGAAGATATTATCGTTGACGGCCCAGAAGACGAGGCGAAAAACCAGCAACCGCGCCCACCTGTGATTACCATTATGGGCCATGTTGACCACGGTAAAACATCTCTGCTGGATGCGATTCGCAAAACCAACGTGGTTTCCGGTGAGGCTGGCGGCATTACCCAGCATATTGGTGCGTATCAGATTGAATCCGATGATGGTTCTACGTTGACATTCCTTGATACTCCGGGCCACGCGGCGTTTACGTCTATGCGCGCACGCGGTGCCAATGTGACCGATATTGTGATTTTGGTTGTGGCTGCTGATGACAGCGTTATGCCCCAAACAATTGAGGCTATTCACCACGCCAAAGCGGCTGGTGTGCCCATGATTGTTGCGATTAATAAAATTGACCGCGAGGGTGCAGACCCTATGAAAGTGCGCACTGAATTGTTGCAACACGAAGTTATCGTGGAAGCAATGTCAGGCGAAGTGCTGGATGTTGAGGTTTCTGCCATCACCGGCGAAGGTCTTGATAAACTGGTTGAAAACATCACCCTGCAAGCCGAATTGCTAGAGCTGAAAGCCAACCCTGATCGCCCTGCCGAAGGTGCGGTAATCGAGGCCAAGCTGGACATAGGCCGTGGCCCTGTTGCCACTGTTCTGGTCCAAAAAGGCACCCTGAAACGCGGCGATATTTTTGTGGTTGGCGAACAGTGGGGCAAAGTGCGCGCGCTTATCGACGACCAAGGCAACCGCATTGAAGAAGCCGGCCCATCAACACCTGTTGAAGTGTTGGGCCTAAATGGCACACCCGAAGCTGGCGATGTTTTGAACGTGGTTCCTGATGAGGCCCGCGCCCGTGAAATCGCGGATTACCGCGCCCAAGTTGCCAAAGACAAAAAAGCAGCAGCGGGTTCTGGCACATCATTGGATCAGCTTTTGGCCAATGCCAAAGCCAATGAAAGTGTGTCGGAGCTGCCAATTATTCTAAAAGCTGACGTGCAAGGCTCGGCCGAGGCCATTGTTCAGGCCTGTGAAAAGGTCGGCAATGACGAGGTTCGGGTGCGGGTATTGCATTCGGGCGTTGGTGCGATCACGGAATCGGATATTACCTTGGCTGAGGCCTCGGGCGCGCCGGTGCTTGGCTTTAACGTGCGGGCCAATGCGCCAGCGCGTAATGCTGCCAACCAAAAAAGCGTGGAAATCCGGTATTATTCGATCATTTATGATCTGGTTGATGATATCAAGGCTGCCGCCTCTGGGTTGCTATCGCCTGAAATCAAGGAAACTTTCCTTGGTAATGCCGAGATCAAAGAAGTGTTCAATATTACCGGCACTGGCAAAATTGCAGGTTGTTTTGTAACCGAGGGCGTGGCCAAACGCCATGCTGGGGTGCGCTTGCTGCGTGACAGTATCGTGATCCATGAAGGCAAGCTGAAAACGCTTAAGCGCTTCAAGGATGAGGTCAAAGAGGTTCAATCCGGTCAGGATTGCGGCATGGCCTTTGAAAAATACGAGGATATTCGCGCTGGCGATGTCATCGAGATTTTCACCACAGAAGAGATTGAGCGCTC
>CAZCDC010000169.1:0-2287 GCA_964497195.1 uncultured Rhodobacterales bacterium
GTAACGGTGCGTGGAAACCACGCACCCTACGCTAAGTCCTTATACATCACATGCGCCGCAACCAACCCTTGTGTCGCATGCTGAAACGCCTTTGGAATCGTCCCGATAATCTCAAACCCCTGCCGTTGCCACAGGGCCACCGCGCCGGTATTTGTTGCTACTACCAAATTATACTGCATCGCCAAAAACCCCAGCCGCATTGCCTCGGTTTGCGAAAATTCGCACATCTGCCCCGCCACGCCTTTGCCCCGCGCCATCGCCGCTGTGACATAGCCACAATTGCAAATATGCGCAGCCAGCGTGGGTTGGTTTGGCTTGATGTAAAACGTACCCAACAGCGTATCATCGCGCGCCACATAAGTAGCTTGCGGTGCGTCAATCCAAACCCGCTTGGCTTCAGCCTCAGAAATATCACGGGCAAAGGGATAGGTCTCTCCGGCCCGAAAAACCGGTTCTAAAATAGCCCAGATTTCAGGCCAATCATCAATTTCAAACAGTCGAATATGCATAAAATCAACATTGCTCAAAACATTTCCAAATACCAGACAAAACCGTCTGACGCGGTTGTGATTTTACATCCAATTAGTTACATGCGACTTACGGAATATAACCTTTTAGGGAGAAGCAAATGCAAAAGATTTTCGGAATTTTCCAAATATTTTCAATGATGTTTATTGTTGGTGCCGCAACAGCCCAAGTGCGCCAAATCACACCGGATACGGCGCGGGAAATGGCGTTGGCAGGTGAGATTGTTGTCATCGACATTCGCGAACCCCATGAGTGGCAACAAACCGGTATCCCGGATGTGGCCCTGACCGCCGCGATGCGCAGCAATAATTTCATTGAAACCCTGCTTGCTATTCGCGATCAGAACCCCAACATCCCGCTGGCTCTGATTTGCCGCACTGCCAATCGTTCTAACCACATCACCCGACAACTATATGAAGCGGGCCTGACCGATATAATAGACGTGATTGAAGGCTTGCAAGGCTCGGGCGTTGGTCCTGGCTGGGCGGCGCGTGGCCTACCTGTTCGGGCGTTTGATGAACCTGTGAATGCGGCGATATTGACAGTTCAGCCCTAAAGGCAGCGGTTGCGTTAGGGTCAAATTTCAGCGAATATGCCCCGAACCAAATCAAATCGGAGCCTCGGTTATGCGTAAATTTCTTGTTGTCATGGATGATAGCCCCGAATTCCTGAATGCCCTGCGTTTTGCGGCGATCCGCGCCAAAAAAACCGGGGGAGGCGTTGAGATTTTGGGAATTATCCCGCCTGAGGAATTCCAGCACTGGGTTGGTGTAGGCGATGTAATGCGCGCCGAGGCCCGCGAACGCATTGAGGAACATTTCAAGGTTTTCTCAAAATGGATGATCGACAAAGAAGGCGTGGAGCCGGAATTGGCGATCCGTGAGGGCGAAAAACACGCCGCCGTTCTGGAACAGATTTCTGAGGACAAAGAGGTTGGCGTGTTAATCCTTGGCGCTTGTGCGGGTTCCAGCCCCGGACCGTTGGTGACACAGCTTGTGTCCAAACTTGGCGGCGATATGACCGTGCCAATCACCGTTGTTCCTGGCGCCATGACCAAAGAAGCCATTATCGCCGTCAGTTAGCGAGAGCTCAGCATCACCCGTTTTTGCGGCATATCAAGAATACAAACGCGTGTGCAGGGTGTAATTGGGCTGCCTAAAGCCAGTGTTTATGGGTTTTTGAGTGGTATTTCGTGATGTAAGGCGCACTTATCCTGTGGATTTCGAATGTGGCAGGCCATCGAGCAGCAAGAATTTAGCAGCTTTTTGGATATTGTGGGCAACAGCAGCGAGGCCGGAGGTGGATTTCAGGGTGCCGCGGCTGTTGGCCTTGACGTGCCAGCCTGCCTCGGGGTCGCGTTTGGACTGGCTATCCGCGCCTTTGCCGGGGTTGGATTGTGTCGTATTAATCCGGGTGGCGTCGATGATATTGATCTGCCCTTCGGTCATGATAATGTGTTTTTCCTCAAGCTGACGGTTAATTTCGCCCAGCTTAAGGTGGGCAAAATTTGCGAAATAACAGATCACGAAACAAGGTCTGAGCCCGTTCCACATCACTGAGGTGATACCAGATGCCCAAAATGAATGCGCGCAGAAATGTCAGTAGCGGATAGCTGGGCCGACCTGTTTTGCCAGCGTAGGTGCCAGACATAACCTGCTTAAGATCAGCGCTGGTAATAAAAAGTTCGGGTTAGGTGCGAAATGGTTTGTGCGTGGCAGCGCAATAACAAAAAAGGGGCTGACCCAGATAACTACCTTAG
>CAZCDC010000170.1:0-2248 GCA_964497195.1 uncultured Rhodobacterales bacterium
ATAAATTATTGGGTCATAAAATGGAGCTTTACGGCGTGCCGATCTCTGATAAAGATAAAAGCTAATTCCCGTATTTGGCTGAATCTTATGGCAATTAAACATTCTGAAAACCTTACGGGGATCATACTGATGGTCCTTTCCATGCTTGGCTTTGCCATTGCAGATACGGGCATTAAATTGCTGGACGGCGCGGTGCCGGTTGGTGAACTGTTGATGCTCCTTGGTTTTGGCGGCGCGGTGGTTTTTGCAATAATTGCCAAATCCAACGGTTTAATACTTTTCAATTCCGCCCTCAAAAACCGCTCTATCCAGATGCGCGCAGTTGGCGAGATTATCGGCACGATAGGTTTTGTTACTGCGTTGACATTAACGACAATTTCGGGCGTTTCCGCCATTTTACAGGTGACACCGCTGATCATCACTTTAGGCGCAATCTTTTTCCTTAATGAAAAAGTCGGGATATACCGTTGGTCCGCAATTGCTGCCGGGTTTATTGGAATGTTGCTTATTTTGCGCCCCGGCTCAGATGCTTTTGACCCCAATATGATTTTTGCAGTTGTTGGCGTGATTGGCCTCGCGATCCGGGACCTTGCCACCCGAACCGCCCCCAAAGGCATCCCTGCCCTCGTGCTGGCATTTTACGGCTTTGCCATTTTAGTACCTACCGGCGCGATTATGATGCTGGTAACAGGCCAAGCCGTCTGGCCGAGCGTTACAGAATACGCTTTTCTTTTTGGTATAATGATCTTTGATGCCATGGGCTATTTCGCAATCACATTAGCCATGCGGATGGGGGATGTCGCGGTGATAACCCCGTTTCGGTATTCACGGTTGATTTTTGCGATGATCATCGGTGTTTTGGTGTTTAACGAAACCATAGATGCATGGATGCTGAGCGGCTCTGCCATAATCCTTTTGTCTGGCCTGTTCACGATTTACCGCGAAAGACGTGTTGCAGCGCAATAAAGCCTTTCCTAACGGCAATTGCCGCGCTAAACACGCGCCGAGCCCAGTAATTTTGACCACAGGACAAAGCCAATGAGCGTTATTGTAGACATAAATGCCCGCGAAATTCTCGATAGTCGGGGCAACCCCACCATTGAAGTAGACGTATATCTGGAGGATGGCTCCATGGGCCGCGCGGCGGTGCCATCGGGCGCCTCAACCGGCGCACATGAGGCAGTTGAATTGCGTGACGGTGACAAATCCCGTTATGCTGGCAAAGGTGTGCTAAAAGCAGTTGATGCTGTGAACGGTGAAATCGCTGAAACATTGTTGGGGCTTGAGGCCATTGATCAGGTTGGTATTGACCAAATTCTGATTGATCTGGATGGCACTCCGAATAAATCCCGTCTTGGGGCCAATGCTATTTTGGGCGTGTCGCTGGCTGTGGCCAAAGCCGCTGCCGAATTTCTGGGTATGCCTTTGTATCGTTATATCGGCGGCACATCGGCCCGCGTTTTGCCTGTACCTATGATGAATATCATTAATGGCGGCGAACATGCTGATAATCCGATTGATATTCAGGAATTTATGGTAATGCCAGTGGGCGCTGACAGCCTGTCGGATGCTGTACGTATTGGTGCGGAGATTTTCCATACCTTGAAGGCTGAGCTGTCTGCCGCTGGCCATAACACAGGTATCGGCGATGAGGGTGGTTTTGCGCCCAACCTTAGCTCCACCACCGACGCGCTTGATTTTATTATGAAATCCATTGAAAAAGCAGGCTACACCCCGGGCAAGGATGTGTATCTGGCGCTGGATTGTGCGGCCTCGGAATATTTCAGTGACGGTGTGTATGACATGAAAGGCGAAGGCAAAAAGCTGACCTCATCCGAAAATGCTGCCTATCTGGCGGCGCTGGTGGATGCCTATCCGATTATCTCGATCGAGGACGGCATGGATGAAGACGACTGGCAGGGCTGGAAAATGCTGAATGACCTGATCGGGGATCGTTGCCAATTGGTTGGCGATGATTTGTTTGTCACCAATACCGAGCGTTTGGCGCGCGGCATTGAGGAAGGTTCAGCCAATTCTATTCTGATTAAAGTCAATCAAATCGGTACGTTAACGGAAACTCTTAATGCGGTTGATATGGCGCATCGCAACCGCATGACCAGTGTTATGTCGCATCGTTCCGGCGAAACCGAAGACACCACCATTGCCGATCTGGCTGTTGCCACCAATTGCGGCCAAATCAAAACCGGCTCGCTATCACGCTCGGACCGTTTGGCCAAATATAACCAGC
>CAZCDC010000171.1:0-2175 GCA_964497195.1 uncultured Rhodobacterales bacterium
GACCTGCTATGGGCGCTATATGCGGACCCAGTGGAAGATAAGCAGCTCTCGGACGCGCACAACAATCACCGCAAAGGTGAGCAAAAGGACGATAAAATGAATATGATCGAAACGCTCGAGCTGGAGCAAATCGCATCGCTTGGCAAGGAAATCCCCGATTTCAAAGCCGGTGATACAATCCGTGTTGGCTATAAAGTCACCGAGGGCACCCGTTCGCGTGTGCAGAATTATGAAGGCGTATGTATCGCGCGCAAAGGCGGCGGCGGTATTGCGGCGCAATTTACCGTGCGTAAAATCTCGTTTGGTGAAGGTGTGGAACGGGTATTCCCGCTGCATTCGCCAAATATCGATAACATTACGGTTATTCGTCGTGGCCGTGTGCGTCGCGCCAAATTGTATTATCTTCGTGACCGCCGTGGTAAATCTGCGCGTATTGTCGAAGATACCAATTACAAACCCCTTAAAGCGAAATAATCGCCATTTTGCATTAGGAGCAATGCTATGAGAAAAGATATCCATCCTGAATATCATCTGGTGAGCGTCAAACTGACCGACGGCACTATTTATGAAATGAAATCGACCTTTGGGTCCGAGGGCGACACCATGGTGCTCGACATCGACCCGAAAGTTCACCCGGCATGGACCGGCGGCGCGCATCGTCTGCTGGATACCGGCGGTCGTGTTTCCAAGTTTAAGAAAAAATACGAAGGTCTTGGATTTTAATTCAGACTTTTTCACTAAAAAGAAGCCGCTCCGGTTTGGGGCGGCTTTTTTTGTGGCCGGAGATGGTTGAGCTGGCACGCCTTGGCTGATAAACGCGCAGGAAGCCAAAAGATTAGGATATATTATAGCACTTACCCGCCGCATGACATTAAAAATGGGCATTGCCTCGTTGCTTTCTGGTATTGCGGGGCAAGCCCGTGCGGCTGAATTACAGGGCAAAAAAATCATCGTTGTGGGTGCGGGAATTGCCGGGCTGGCTGCGGCGCAACGGCTTAAAAACCTTGGTGCTTCGGTCATTGTGCTGGAGGCTGAAAACTATGTTGGCGGGCGCATTCGCACCGATATTTCTATGGGCGCGCCATTTGAATACGGAGCGGGGTGGATACATGGGCCAAGCCACAAAAACCCCGTTAAAAACCTGGCGACACAAGTAAACGCCGCGACATTTGTAACGAATGATGACAGTCTTGAGGTGTTTAACCCGCAAGGGCACCCTTTGGATGATGCGGATTATGACCGGCTTGATCGTCATTACACAACGCTGCAACGTAATTTGAACAGAAATCCGCAGCGTTGGGGGGATCAAAGCATTTATGAGATGATCCAGCAGACGGACCCCGACATGCTGAATGACCCAATGGCGCAATGGATGCTGTCTGCTTATATCGAATTTGAAATGGGCAGCGATATTGGCAACGTATCAGCCGCCAATGCAAACGGCGATGAAGCCTTTGCAGGAAAAGACCAGATTCTGTTGGAGGGTTATGCGAGCATCCTTGCGCCCCTGAAAAACGGTTTGGATATCCGGCTTAATGCAGCGGTTTCACAGATTTCAATTCATGATAACGGCGTTTTGGTTGACGGGCATAGGGCGGATTATGTGGTGTGCACGGTTCCGTTGGGTGTGCTAAAGGCAGGCAGTATCGGGTTTGAGCCGCCATTGCCGCCAGATATGCAAAATGCCATTGATGAAATCGGGTTTGGCACCGTGACCAAAATCGCCTTCAAATTTGACCAAGCATTTTGGGATCTTGAAACACAGTATTTTGGTATTGTAACCACGCCCAGCGACCGCTGGAGCTATTGGCTGAATTACCGCACATTCAGCGATGAAAATATCCTGCTTGGGTTTTCTTTTGGTGATTATGCAGCGATTGCTGATTCGATGTCCCAACAGGCCATGACCATCGACGCACTAGAGGTTTTGCGTTCGGTTTGGGGCGCTGAAGTGCCTAATCCGAGTGCTGTTTTAACCACCCATTGGTCACAATCTCCGAATTTTCGCGGGGCGTATTCATTTCCACAAGCAGGCGGGTCCATGGCGCAATTCGCGCATTTTGAAACGCCTGTCGCTGGGCGTATCTTTATGGCGGGCGAACATACAGATTTTCGATATCACAGCACAACCCATGGCGCGTTATTGTCCGGATGGCGGGCCGCTGAAAAAATTGC
>CAZCDC010000172.1:0-2157 GCA_964497195.1 uncultured Rhodobacterales bacterium
GTTTTGGCGGCGGTTCCGAGCCGGTTTTTTTGGCCGAAGCCATAGCGTTTTTATACCCCGCATAAAGCGCGTTGGATTTGGGCGCGAGGGCCAGAAAAACCACCGCTTGTGCCAAGGCCAATTCACCCTCGGGCGAACCCAAACGCTCATAAGTTTCCCACGCATCAAGGCATTGCCGTTGGGCATTTGGCTCGGCCAGCCCGATATCCTCTACCGCCATGCGCGTAATACGCCGCGCCAAATAACGCGGGTCTTCACCACCTGTTAACATCCGTGCAAACCAATATAGGGCCGCATCAGGGTCAGACCCCCGCACAGATTTATGCAGCGCGGAAATCAAATTGAAATGCGCGTCACCCGATTTATCATATTGCGCGGCGCGGCGCGTCAGGCGTTTTGACAGCGTATCGCGGTCGGCCTTGCCATTCCAGCCCATGACCTGTTCCAGCATATTCAGCAAAGCACGCCCATCACCGTCAGCCATTTCAAGCAACGCCTCACGCGCATCACCATCCAGCGGCGCAGCTTTGCCTAACTCTTTTTCGGCACGCTGAATAATCAATTCCAGATGGGCTGGCGTGAGGCGGTTCAGAACAAGAACCTGACTGCGCGACAAAACCGCTGAATTCAGCTCAAAACTCGGATTTTCGGTGGTGGCGCCCACAAGAATAATTGTGCCGTCTTCCATGTGCGGAAGAAACCCGTCTTGCTGGGCTTTGTTGAAACGGTGGATTTCATCAACAAACAGCAACGTGCCTTTGCCATTTTGTCGGCGCAGTTTTGCCGCCTCAAAAACCTTACGCAAATCTGCAATGCCCGAAAATATTGCGCTGATCTGCACAAATGTCAGATCAACCTCATCCGCCAATAATCGCGCGATGGTGGTTTTGCCAACCCCCGGCGGACCCCAAAATATCAAGGATGAAAGATTGCCGTGTAATAACATCTGCCCCAGCGGCGCGTCGGGGCCAATAATATGATCCTGCCCGATGACATCCGCCAATATGCGCGGCCGCAGACGGTCAGCCAACGGGCGCGGGGCGCTGTCGGGGACTTTTGCTGCGGTGTCAAACAGGTCACTCATGTTGATATCATACTCGGGTTCTTGAAACGAAAAAGGCCCCAGAACGAAGTCTGGGGCCAACTAACTAAATTTCTAACGTCAAGCTTCGCGGGTTGCTTTAGTTACATCATAAATATCGATATATTGCATTAGGGCGCTTTGGACAGGTGGGATTTTGTACGGTGAAGCCGCACCTTTGTGCTCAACCAAATCTAATTCGTTGTGCATCTTAATACTTAACCATTTTCGAGTCGAAGGTTCATCCAATTCGATTTCCAACCGCTCAAAAACCAATTCGGCCATTTTAACGTCGGACAGACTTATCTCTGCAGTAAGTGATTTTTGCTGCAAATTAATATACCGACGTGCAAAATTTGAATGACTGCGAGCGTTTTTTCCCGGCGAAAAGACCAGATCAATCGCCTGCATCACCGCCACAAATGCGGAAAAATACAAAGCCCATTCAATTGGGAATTTCGCCAATATCGACGAGAATGCCGCTGTACCGCCAATGACGGAGGCAACTGTTATCGCATCAGCCCAGATATCAAAAAATCTCATCCGCGCGCGATGGTAGCGAGAACTTCTACGTATACCGAATAGAAAGTCTGCAAACTCATCATCTAAGCTTGCGGGCTGGGTGGAAATGTCCTTTGTCATGCTAAACTCCTTTTATAACCTTAACTCAAACTTATGAAGAAATTCCCAAAATTACAAGCTTTTACCAACTTTTCTTGACCCAGATTCGAATCACTTTTTAGGGCGCCGCTTACGAGGCGTTGGCGCAACAACATCTTCAGACATGGATTCAAGTTCCCGCACACGTTCTTTGTCGCCTTTGCCTTTGGCATCAACGTCGCGGTCAACCAGTTCAATGATCGCCATTGGCGCCATGTCACCAAACCGGAAACCAGCTCTTAGCACACGCGCATAACCACCAGTGCGGTCTTTGTAGCGCGGGCCAATCACGTCAAACAATTTTTTGACAGCGGCTTCCTGGCGCATTTTGGATTGCGCGGTGCGGCGCGCGTGCAGATCACCTTTTTTGCCAAGCGTGATTAGCTTGTCGATGATGCGTTTCATCTCTTTGGCTT
>CAZCDC010000173.1:0-2151 GCA_964497195.1 uncultured Rhodobacterales bacterium
GAGTTCAACGAGGAGAAACGCACTTTGGATGTCAAAGGCACAAATTCAACTGCGTCTTTGTCGCCAAGTACGGCGGCTGCGATTGCACGACATACTGCTACGTCGATGCCTTCCCAATAGCCATTCGCGTCAGGCGCTGAAAAGCCAACTTGGCCTGTGCCTGTGCCGCATTTCAGAACGCCAGCTGCTTGGATGTCTTGAAGCGTGCCAGCTGATGCAAAACCGGCAGTCATGCCAAGTGCAGCAACAGTGCTAATAAATAGTGATTTTTTCATTTTTACCTCTTCCTGTGGTCCGGGGGGTATACCCCCGGCGCCCCGCCAAATAAGTGGGAAGCGAATTTTAGATACGCCTGCCCATAAGAGCAGCCGTTGTAATGTTGAACAATTCACGGCCTAAACGTCAAGCATTCATTCATTTTTCTTCAATTACGTCCGCTTTATTGACCTAAAATTACCGTTGTTTCGCCCGTTTAAGTTGTATTTTGACCGCATGGTTAAATGATTCGACTTATCCACGAGGCAAAGTTAGCTGAAATTATACATCAGGGAATATGATGCGAATCATTTATCAGTGCGATCGAATGTGACGGCTCTAATTTCCACATCCCTCCCTATTAGGTCATGTAAATTGACCTAAATCACTTAAGGGGATGTCAAAAATAGCATAATGATTCCGAATCGTTGGGCACTGCCATTGCAAAATAGCTCAAATTACACCGATAATTTAGGAATTGGTTAACAACACCATAGCTTTGTGGGCATTAAGAAAATCCTGTTGTTTGGTGTTCGCCAATTGCTGGGCCTCATCATCTGTGCCCCATTGCTCAATCTGCCAATCATCATCAAGCCGCGAAATCTGCCACCCTGTTGCAGGGCTAAGATAGCTCTTTGCAACAGCCAATGCGATAATCAAAGAGCCAGAAATTTTAACCAGATCGTAAAACGCACTCAGCTGAAAAAGATCGAATTTCCTTATTTGCTCAGATAATATCTTGATGGTATCCGCATCTTGTTCAATTGCCATAATTCCACGGGTCTGGGCCAGTTGTGCCCCCAGTGTTTTCGCAGCCCAGTCGAGCAGCGGATCCCATATTTCGGCCTGTCGGTTTATTAGTTCAATCGGAGCTTCGGCCCGGTAACACAACAAATCCGTTTCGCCATATCCGGCCAAATTATTAACAATCTCTTCATATTCGGTGCCAGCAGCGTCCAGCGCCGCCTCTGCAAAGCGGGTGAACGGCATAAGATGTTTCTGGATTTTGACATCAATTAGCTGCCATTCAGCCGCTATTGCACTGGCAAACGGCAAAGTCGGTACAATCATCAGATTTTTGAGCGGGGTCTTAAGCGGACGCTTATCCAGAAAAACCGCAAACCCGCCCGAGGCTGGCTCCGCGCTGGTATTTTTCCAAAACCGTTTCATTTCAAACGCCATTTCAGCCCCACAACCGATCAAGCGCTGCGTCAAGTTCGGAAAAATCATCAATGATGATATCAGCGCCAGCAGCTTTGATGCGGTCAACTGAATGATATCCCCAGCTTACGCCGATGGTTGCAAAACCCGCAGCCACACCCATTTCGATATCAAATTCCGTATCGCCAACCATGATCGCGCGGGAAACATCCGCACCCGTTTCCCGCAATGCGGATTGAAGCATAGACGGGTGCGGTTTGCTCGGGTGTCCATCAGCGGTTTGTGAGGTTACGAAAAAATGGGCCATATCATGGGCCGAATATGCATGGTTCAATCCGCGCATTGCTTTTCCCGTGGCCACCCCCATCAAGGTTTCATCTTGCAAATGCAATCGTTCCAAAGCAGCGCGCGCACCGGGGTAAAGCGGTGTGTCCACTTTGTCACCCAGTTCTGCATGAAGATCATAAAAGGCTTGCTGGACTTCATCGACCACGCGCTGGTTTTCTGCTTTTTCCAAATTCGGTATCAGTACCGAAATGGCGGTGTTAAAAGAAAGTCCGACAATTGAAAGCACCTCGGCTTTACTAACTGCCGGATATCCAGCGCGTTCAATACCCTGCCCCATGCCAAGCTGGATAAACGCCTGACTATCCATCAGCGTACCATCCATATCAAATATCACAAGGCGAAGATCGCTCATTCGAAAATCTTGAACGGGTCTTTTGGCGCCCATTT
>CAZCDC010000174.1:0-2084 GCA_964497195.1 uncultured Rhodobacterales bacterium
TGCATGGCTGCGCCTTGATGGCTGGCACAGGCCAGCGCCAAATGCCGGCTTTGCAAGCCAAACTGTTTTGCGGCACCGCTTTCAAGCAATGGCAGGGCTTGAATCATTTTACAGGCCGAGCGCGGATAAATCACTGCGCCCGGATTTCCCCATGCTTTGATAATGTCGCCGCCTGCATCACAAATCACCACATGGCCGCGATGGGTGGATTCAACTAAGCCACCTCGGACAAGATCTACAAGTTTTTCAGCGTCTATCATTGGCGTTTCTCGCGAATTTGATGGAATATATGGCAATTACACGCTTATTTCCGATGGTTTCAAGCATTTAGCACTAGCAAAACACCCCTGTTTCTATTTAGATTATGGTATCGAGAGAACAAAAGACAAGCGGCCTGTTATGCAGCACCGGAAAAATCCGGGCGCAGGCGGTTTATCGGTTTAAGCAGGAGCCTGATACGATGTTCAAAAAATTATTCATTGGTGCTATCGCGCTGGTTTTGCCAATGACGGCAAACGCGCAACAAATCGAGATGATTGATTCCGCAACCGACTGGTCGGTCTATGTGACCGATAGTCCAAAGGAATGTTTCATCATTTCCAAACCAACCAACTCCACCGCTATACGCGATGGCGAGGCCGTGTCGGTGCGGCGCGGCGACATCCGGTTTTATATTTCTATTATCCCGGGTGAAAATGTGATCTCCGAACCCAGCTTTTTGGCGGGATACCCATTAAAACAAGATGTTCCTGTCCAGTTTCGGGTCAAGGACACAACAATACAGATGTTTCCGAATGGCGATATTGATCTCGAATATGCATGGCCGCGCCCCGATGATGATGCCGCCTTGATTGACGCGATGCGGGGTGGATCAGAGGCCACCGTTGTGGGCTTTTCAACCCGTGGCACCGAAACTACAGACACGTTTTCGCTGATCGGCTTTACCGCAGCTATGGAAAAAGCACTGGAGCTTTGTCAGTAGTTCTTCGTTCAGCGAAGTTGAGGTAAAATTCCCTGCGGGCATGGCCTCACTTCGTTTGGCAGGCCAGCCTGCGGCGCGAGTATTTTTGCAACAAAGAAAATCAGGTTAGAATTGCACTGTCACTTCGGGCAGGTTCAGGGCATTTATCAAATCGCGCACTTCTTGGCGCGCCGCAATATTTGACATGGTTAGGCTGGCGCGGTCGGTTTTTTTCAGGTCTAGCAGGGTTAGGCCGTTCAGGAACATTTCACGGAAAATCACCCGTTCGGAAAAACCGGGCACAATGCGAAAACCAATCCGTTTGGCCAAATCTTGCAGGGCTTTGCCTACTTTGCGGCGATTGCGGGCTTGGGTGGTGGACACGCGGTTTCGCAGCACCACCCAGTCAATTGGTTTCAGTTCTGCTTTGGCTCGCAATTGCCGTGCATCCCAGACCATTTCTGCATAAACCGACGGGCCAAGCACACGGCCCGTGGCGGGGTCAATTTGTGCCAACAAGTCAAAATCAACCAGCGAGTCATTCATCGGCGTTATCAATGTATCAGCCACCGCATGGGCCATACGGGCATAGCGGCTGTCAGAACCCGGACAATCAATCAGGATAAAATCGTTGTTTTGATCCAGTTTGGTCAAAGCGGCGGCAAATTTGGATTCCTCATCTTTTTGCGCGGATTTTTGGCTATCCTGAACCGAGAGCGCCAGCTCAAATTTTTCCGGCATCGGCAAATCAACGCTTTTGCGGGCCATAAATTGTGCCCGATTATCCAGATAACGAAAAAAGCTTTTTTGGCGCAGGTCAAGATCAAGCACACCTACGTTTTTGCCCGACATGGCAATGGCGGTAAACAAATGCATGGCGGTGGTCGATTTGCCAGACCCGCCCTTTTCGTTCCCCAAAACAATGATATGCGCCACAGTGCCAACCCCCTACTAAAGCGGGGTTACTATAGGGGGCAGCGCGCGGCATTAAAAGAGCATGAAAGATCGCGACATCCAAAACGTATAAGTTTTTTCAAGAATATTTTTGACCTTTAGTCATGGTTTTCAGCAATTTTTTCAGCGGCCCGCCATCCGGACAATAACGCGCCATGGGTTGTGCTGT
>CAZCDC010000175.1:0-2044 GCA_964497195.1 uncultured Rhodobacterales bacterium
GCGCAAAAGGCGAGGAGCGCCTGAAATTGGGTGGTGGTCAGGCGTTTGAAACACCGTTTGGCACCTTTGTGGCCCCCAATATTTCACCCGACCCAACCGGTATTGCCGGGTGGAGCGACTATGAATTTGCCAATGCGGTTATGCGCGGCATCAGCCCGTCGGGGCAGCATTATTATCCGTCATTTCCATTCAATTCTTATGTGCGCATGACCATTGCCGACGCGGTTGATCTAAAAACATACATGGATACTCTGCCCGCTGTGCAACAAGAAAACGCGGGCCATGACCTGCCCCTGCCGTTTCAACTGCGGCGCGGTCTTGGCCTGTGGAAACTGCTGTTCTTAAATGATAACAACATTGTTGATACCACTGAACTGCGCGGCCAATATTTGGTCGAAGGCCCGGGGCATTGCGCAGAATGCCACAGCCCGCGCAATATTCTGGGCGGCATAGATACCAACCGCTGGCTGGCAGGCGCGCCCAACCCCGAAGGCAAAGGCCGCATTCCCAATATCACACCGCATAATGATGGCATGGCTGAGTGGAGCGTCGAAGATCTCGCCTATTATTTCGAGACCGGATTTACACCCGAATTTGATACCGCCGGATCAACCATGGTCGAAGTGATTGAAAACCTAAGCCAGCTTCCAGCCGAGGACCGTTTGGCGATCGCCCGATACCTAAAATCCATCCCGGCACTTCCCGACGCACCCAAATAAATTCGAGACTAAAAATAAAGCCCTTTTGGCTGATTGCAAATCCTGCTAAAGGTTGGATTTAACTCTTTAGGGGCGCATTTTGGGATATCTTATTGGCGTAGATGGCGGTGGCACGGGGTGCCGCGTGGCAGTGACAGATATGTCCGGCCATGTGCTTGGCGCAGCCAAAGGTGGAGCGGCCAATATCGCAACAAATCTTTCCTCTGCGCGGCTGAATATTCTAGCCGCGATTGAGCTGGCTTTTGACAATGCGGGAATTGACCGCGATGAAATCAAAAAATCAAGTGCGGTTTTAGGGCTTGCAGGCTCCAATTTTGGCAATTACGCAGCCGATTTGACCCGCAACCTTCCGCTGAAAGCCAACCATATTGTTAATGACAGCCATATCACCCTAACGGGCGCAATTGGCGATGCTGAGGGCTGTATCGCCGCCATTGGTACCGGATCGGTTTTTGCCGCGCGCGATAGCGACGGCATACATATGCTAGGCGGCTGGGGGTTTTTGCTGGGCGATGATGGCAGCGGTGCGGCACTTGGACATGATTTATTAAGGCGAGTGATTTTGGCGGCTGACGGGGTTCAGCAACATTCGGAATTGACCCGCGAAATTTTGGTGCAATTCGATAACAGAATTGAAAGCATAATTGAGGCCGCCGCGCATTTTTCTCCCCGCGACTTTGGCGAGTTTGCACCGCGCATCGTTGCCGCTGCAAAAGAAAATGACCTTCACGGTGCAGCTCTGATGGCGCATCACACTAACCTCGTCCAAGCCAGTATTGACGCTGCCGGATTTGACCCGGAAAAACCATTTTGTATGTTAGGTGGGCTTGGCCCGATATACCTAAAAGCCTTGCCCGAAAAATACCAAAATGCTGCGCACCCGCCAAAGGGCAACGCGCTTGCCGGGGCGTTAAGTATGGCAAAACAACTTTTCGCCAAGAACTGAACCAAAGCCGAGCGAAGCGAGGCCACGGCCCAATGATAGAAAATTGCGTTAGCAATTTTGGATCGGGGGTTTTTTGTGGCTGCTCCGCAAAGGAGTACTCCCGCCTGTTTGTCACATTATTCCTGACGGAATAAAATGCAAACAGTTGGGCCGGGCCTCGCTGCGCTCGGAGACCCGCCACATCACCCCTTCGGGTGATGTGGCGTTGGGATAGACAAAATTTTGGGGTTAATCGTGAAAATGGCAGGCAACTTGATGGCCATCTGTTACAATTACCAATTCTGGCTTATCAATTGCACAAATCTCTTTTGCCTGGATGCAGCGGGTACGGAAAACGCAGCCAGATGGCGGGTTAATAGGTGACGGCAATCACTGAAGT
>CAZCDC010000176.1:0-1976 GCA_964497195.1 uncultured Rhodobacterales bacterium
GCCTCGTAAACTGCATCCAATGGGCGGCGCGTTCAAAGATATTTTGCAATTTTGGGCAGAGCTTGGCTGTTTATAACATCTGCTCTTTGCGCTGGTTAAAACTGCTTGGATGGATTAGAATATTTTTCTAATTCAATGGGTGTGCCTGAGGGTAAATAAGAAAATCCTCCAACAATCATGCCTACATCAGGAAATCAATCCAGAAACGAAAGCCCGCACCAAATGGCAAATCAACTTGATTCCGTTGATAAAAAAATCCTTCTGGCCGTACAATCCGATGCCAGCCAGCCGCTGGAGGAAATAGCGCGTCAGGTTGGGGCCTCAAAAACGCCGGTTTGGAACAGGATTCGCAAGCTGAAAAAACTGGGGATTATCAAAAAAGAAGTGGCGCTGCTTGATCCGGAAAAACTGGGGCTGGAGGCCTGTTTTTTTGTGTTGATCCGCACCTCCGAACATGAGGCCGGTTGGCAGCAAAAATTCCTGAAAACCCTGCGTCAGCGCCCCGAAGTTCTGGAAGCCCACCGCCTTGCGGGGGATATTGACTATATATTAAAGGTCCGGGTTCAGAATGCCAAAGCATATGATGTTTTTTACCAAGCCCTGATTGCCGAGGTCAAAATTTTCAATGTCACCGCGCTTTTGTCGATGGAGGAGCTGAAATCCACCACCCAATTGCCGATATTGTGAATCTTGCCTTGATTTGAGCAGGTTTCGAGTGAACAATGCGGCTGCTGGAAATCCCAGTTTTTAATTAAGAACTATTGATGGAGAGTTTCGATGAAACGGACAAATCTCGCTTTATTGGTTTCGGCCAGTATTTTATTACCTTCTGCCGCCCTAGCACAGCTAAGCGTTTGCGGTGTTTCCCCAGCCGAGGTGCAGCAATTTGGCGGCTTTGGCGCAGATGTTTCCAGCATTGGTGCCCCGGCCCAAATGCAGGTTCAATTGACACCGGGCGTTTCGAATTATTTACAATTTGAGGTAACATCCCCAACAGATGTACGGATTGAAGCCACTGATGAAAGCGGCGTTGATCCTGTGATGGTGCTGCTTGATATGTCAGGCAACGAGATTGCATCTGATGACGATAGCGGCGGTGGCCGTGCCTCGCGCATCGAAGCATCCCTGAACCCCGGTTCATATTGCGCACGGGTTTATAATTTTTCGTCTAATGACGGACCAACAACTGTTCAGCTTGGCCGCCTTGAGCATGAGCCGATTACCGCAGGTATTTCCAGCGGCGGTGGTGGCGCATCTGATCCTTGTACTGCGTCCACCCCGGCAACTGCGTTGGCGTTTGGCGCGCTAAACGGTGCAATTGCCAATGGTAATACCCTCAGCGTTTCACGTACTGGCGATGTTACCTATCACCGCTTTACGCTGGATGCGCCACTTTCGTTGACAATTAATGCCAAAAACACCAATGCAGACCCGGTTTTGCGGTTATATGATTCCGCAGGCAACCTGGTTGCGGAAAATGATGACTTTGACGGGTTGAATGCCCAGATCAATCAGCAAACCGCTCTTTCGGCTGGTGAATATTGTGTTGCAGTCAGCGCGCTTTCGGATGGGTCTTTGCCGATTGAACTCAGCATTGGCGAATTTGATGAGCGGGCTTTCCTGACGGCGCGTTACGATAGCGCCGAAGCGGCTCCGGCTATTGGTGGCGACCATCCGATGGATGATATTGGCGTTGTGACAACCTCTTTTTCGGGTGATGTTCTTGTTGGTGGCGTGGCGCGTTGGGTCTCGTTTGAAATTCACGAACCGTCTTTGATGTTGTTGCAGGGGTTTGGTAATGGGGGCGCTGATCCACAAATGCATCTGTTCTCGGATCGAGGCGAGCAACTGGATTATAACGATGACAGCGGCAGCGGCACAGATAGCCAAATCGCACAGGAATTGTTTCCCGGACGCTATTTGATTGCGGTTCAGCTGTTTGGTTTTGAAGACGGCGATCAATCCAAACCGGTGCG
>CAZCDC010000177.1:0-1953 GCA_964497195.1 uncultured Rhodobacterales bacterium
GCCAAAAATATGCAAACCATCGCGAATTTGGCTTTCCTTCAGCTCGCATAAATAATTATCAATTTGATTAAGCGCATTGCCTTCATCTGCCCAGTCAACGCCCGCGTCCTCGTCCAGCCGCGTCGCTTTGCTTAGGTCCAGAATTTGCTCGCGCAGTAACACCAGCCGGCGCGGGTCCACCCCTGCCGCTTCATAATATTCATCAACCAAGCCCTCCAAATCCTTAAGCGGTCCATAGGTTTCGGCCCGCGTCAGGGGGGGTGTCAGATGGTCAATAATGACCGCCTGAATGCGCCGTTTGGCTTGGGTTCCCTCGCCCGGATCATTGACAATAAACGGATAAAAATGCGGGGTTGGCCCAAATGCAGCCTCGGGAAAACACTCCGCCGACAGCGCCAGCGCTTTGCCCGGCAGCCATTCCAGATTACCGTGTTTGCCCATATGCACAATCGCATTGGCGCCAAATTGATGCCGTAGCCAAAAATAAAACGCAAAATAATTATGCGGCGGCACAAGGTCTGGCGAATGATAACTGTCGGTTGGGTCAATATTATAGCCGCGCGCCGGTTGCACCCCGACAACCACATTGCCAAAATCCAACACCGATAATGCAAAGCCATCATCGCTAAAAAACGGGTCGGCTTCTGGCTTGCCCCAGCGTTCTTCAATACGGCGACGCGTTTCGGCCGGAAGCTGGCCATAATCATGCTGATAATCAGTAAGGCTCAGCCGCTTGCCGCCTTCGCGTTTGACGCGGTCCGTTAGCCAATTGGTTGGGCCAGCCAAAATCCGGTCCATCAGGTCAGCGGAATCGCTGGGCAGATCATTGGTGTTATAACCATCATCCGCAAGCGCCTGCAAAACCCCGACCGTGGCCGCTGGTGTATCTAGGCCAACACCATTGGCCAGCCGTCCGTCTTTGTTGGGGTAATTCGCCAGCACCAGCGCTACCTTGCGATCAGCCGTTGGTGTTTGGCCAAGCCGCGCCCAATTAGCGGCCAGCTTGGCAACAAAAGAAATCCGCTCGCCATGGGCGCGATACGCCGAGATCAAACACTCGGTGGCCTCGTCAAAATATGCCTCGCCCTTAAAGCTGACGGCGCGGGTTAAAATACGTCCGTCGATCTCCGGCAGGGAAACATTCATGGCAATATCGCGGGCTGAAAATCCTGCGGTGCCGGTTTCCCACGCTTCTTCGGTGCCGGCGGCAAACACAATTTGAAACACCGGCGCGCCAAACGCATCCAGCGGTGTGGGCTGATGCCCCTCCGGCCCTGATTGGGGAGAACTTACAGCAAAACTTGTGCCATTCAGCACGATATTCGGCTGCGCCTGTTCAAATATCCGCAGCACTGTCGCCGCCGAAACCGCATCTTTTAGGGAGGCCACAAATATCGGCAAAGGGTTCATGCCCTGATTAACCAAGGCCTTTATCATGCGATTAATCGGGTGCAGCCCCGCGCCCTGAACCAATGCGCGATAGAAAACCAGCGCCACAACGGGTTGATTAGGTTTCCAAAAGGCATCGCGCAGGGTTTCCAGCGAGGCGGCCTCCATTCCCGGCGCATAAATCCCCGCCCGCAGCAGGGTTTTGCTGGCCACAGGTTTTTCAGAACCATCCAGCATCGCCGCTGCATAACGCAGGAAATTCGCGCAATTTTCCGGGCCTGCTTCGATCAAATAAGACCACAGCGCATCATAATCCGCATTTGAAACCGTTGAAAATGCGCGCAAACCTTCATCGGGTTTGTCATCGCCGGGCAAAGCCACGAGCAAAACACCAGCGGCGCGTAAACGAATGGAAAATTGTTCCAAACCGTATTGCCAATAAGCCTCGCCGCCCAAGATCCGCACAATCACCAGCTTTGATTTGCAGGCGGTATCGTCCAGATATTTATCCACCGTAAAGCTGTGCGAAAGATTGCCGATATTGGCCAGCCGCAAGCTGCGCGG
>CAZCDC010000178.1:0-1952 GCA_964497195.1 uncultured Rhodobacterales bacterium
TCCATTCCTCCAGCTTCCACACATATTTGCGCACATCCTGCCCGCGTTTGTTCAGATCAAGCATCGCATAAGCCACCCGTTGGCCCGGCCCGTGATAGGTATATTCGCCACCACGCCGCGATTGGAAAACCGGAAATTTGTCGGGGCTGACAAGATCCGTCGGTTTGGCGCTTGTCCCTGCTGTATAAAGCGGTGGATGTTCCAACAGCCAGATTTGTTCCGACAGGTCACCGTCAATAATGCCGCGCACCTGATCCTCCATTTGGGAAAGGGCGTCAGGGTAGGGGATTAATTGATCAGAATGCTTCCAGGTCAGCAATGAATTACCCTTCGGTTGTATTGTTTTCGCTTTGCACTGACTCTAGGGTTTGATTGTGCTATTATGCGTCAAATTGATTTATAATGGAGAGTATTTATGAAAAAGTATCTTACAAGCACCGCCCTAATGACAAGCCTTATTGTTGCCGGAAGCATTAGTTCCGCAACATCAGCTGCCGCGCAAAATCGTGCGGGTGCGTTATTGTTTGGGGCGCTTGTCGGTGGGGCGATCGTTGCTGGCGCCAATCAAAACCAGCGCAATCAAGCCGCAAACAGCGCCGCCGCAGCGCAGCGTGCTCAAAACCGCAATGTACAAACTGCATTGAATTATTTTAATTTTGATGCGGGCGTTGCAGATGGTGTTTTTGGCCGTCGTACCCGTTCGGCTGTCAGTGACCTTCAGGCCTATATGAATTTCCCCATTAGCGGAGAGCTAAGCGCCTATGAAAAAGATTTTTTACTTAGCAGCTTTGCCCGCGCCGAAGCAGGCGGGGCCACAACCAGCAATATTATCCTGACGGATCCAGAAGGCTCACGTGCGCTTTTGACAGCGTATCTGGCCAATCCAATTGGCAACGGCAATAATCTTGGTGCAGTGCAAACGGCAAATTCCTTGGGCGGCGCTGCAAATGATTTCGGGTCTGATGCCTCAAACGATTTTGGGTCCGGTGATGCGCAAACCGCAAACGTAGCACCGCAAGTTCAAACGGGCACTTTGCCGGTGTTTGTTACGGCTTCTGCGGAGCCATCCATGGATAGCATGTGTTCAGGCATCGTTGGTAATATCCAAACTCAATTTTGTGATCTGCGGGCTTTTGCCGTGAATGAAGGTGACCGTTTAGCCGCCACAGTTCAAGGCGTAACACGCGCAGAGATTTCTGCGCAATGCCTTGGTTTTGCACCAACAATGGCGTCTTATGCTGATGGGGCGGGGGCCAAGACATCGTTTGAATTGCTCGATGATTTGCACGGCTGGGCCGCCAGCACTGGCGCTGCGGCATCCTCATTGGAAGGCATCGCAAAAGTTTGTTTGGGTGTTGGATATGCGTCTGACAACTCCGAATTGGCATTGGCATCTTTGTTGGCATTAATCGGGCTGGATCAACAGGGTTATTCCGAATTGCTGGGCTATCATCTGGCATTTGGGTTTGGTTTTGATGGTGCAGAAAACAAAGACAGCGGCGCTGAATGGCTTGATACGGCCTCCTTGGCATTTGCCTCGGGTGAGGCTGGTTTAAACGGCCAATCCGGCGATACCCGCGCAATTGTGGCCAGCAGCATGGCCAGTGAATTACGCGGTGTGCCAACATTTGGTGTAACGCCTGAAATTGTACCGGTTTCGGCCGACACTGGCGGGTTTTTCTCACCCCCTGCCAGCGAATAATTTTTGTAAACCAGGCACTATTTCAGCCCGTTTTATTGGGCTGAAATAATTTTCGAATTCCATACAAAACCGCTTCACAACACCAAATACCGATGCTAAACACCGCTCAATCGTGCGGTCGTGGCGGAATTGGTAGACGCGCAGCGTTGAGGTCGCTGTGGGGTAACACCCGTGGAAGTTCGAGTCTTCTCGACCGCACCATTACTCTAAATATGCCCCAACTCAATGGATGCTTTGTGTCGTTTGATGA
>CAZCDC010000179.1:0-1859 GCA_964497195.1 uncultured Rhodobacterales bacterium
AAGAAATCCGGCATGGGGCTGCGGTATGATATGGAATATAATTTGCTGGGTGGCGAGGATGTTGATTTTGGCCAGCAATACCTCAATAACGGCGGCAAAATCCGATTTGTCGCGGGGGCACGCACCGTTGAAGACATCCACGAAAGCCGCGCCACGCTAAAGGGCCGCTTGGAGCGAATATCATTGGGTGATTACATTTTAGCCAAAATGCGCCACCGGCGTAATTCGGCGCTTTCTGCATGGGCCTGGAGTTTGCAAATCCTGTATCGCAGCACGGTTTTTGGATTAGGAAACCTGATTTTGGCGGGGTTATTCCTGCCCTTTCACAAACCCTATGGCATGAAGCGATATGGCATGGTCCTGAAATTCTTTGCCAAAATCCACGGAGTATTGCGGTATTACTTTGGCAAAAAACCCGAGCATTACCGTAATATTGCGGGCAGTTAACGGTTTCCGCCATCCATAATCCGGCCTATACAGCCGACATGAGCCAAAATCCAGCCAATCTCCGCCCCGATCTTGCACGCGCCCGTGTGACAGAACAAAGCCGCCCCAACCAGCCAAAAATCGGCATGGTCAGCCTTGGCTGCCCCAAAGCATTGGTCGATAGCGAACGTATTTTAACACGACTGCGCGCCGAAGGTTATGCGATCTCGGCGGATTACGCAGACGCGGCCGCCGTGATCGTCAACACTTGCGGGTTTCTGGATTCCGCCAAGGCCGAGAGCCTGCACGCCATTGGCGAGGCATTGGCGGAAAACGGCAAGGTCATCGTTACCGGCTGTTTGGGCGCGGAACCCGATTATATCACCGGCGCGCATCCCTCGGTTTTGGCGGTCACTGGCCCGCACCAATATGAACAGGTGCTGGACGCCGTGCATAAGGCTGTGCCGCCCGACCCCGACCCGTTTATTGATCTGTTGCCCGCCACAGGCGTATCCCTAACACCGCGTCATTATAGCTATCTGAAAATTTCAGAAGGCTGCAATCATAAGTGCAAATTCTGTATTATTCCCGATATGCGCGGCCGCCTTGCCAGCCGTCCCGCCCACGCGATCATGCGCGAAGCTGAAAAACTGGTCGATGCTGGTGTCAAAGAACTGCTGGTGATCTCACAGGATACCTCTGCTTACGGTTTAGATATTAAACATGCCGAAACCAACGGCCACCGCGCCCATATCACCGATCTGGCGCGTGACCTCGGCTCGCTTGGCGCCTGGGTCCGGCTGCATTATGTCTATCCCTATCCGCATGTGCGCAACCTAATTCCGCTGATGGCCGAGGGCCTGATTCTGCCCTATCTCGACATCCCGTTCCAGCACAGCCATGTCGATGTGCTAAAACGCATGGCGCGCCCTGCGGCGTCAGCCAAGACATTGGACGAAATCACCCGGTGGCGCAGCGATTGCCCTGATATCACGCTGCGCAGTACGTTTATTGTCGGCTATCCCGGCGAAACCGAGACTGAATTCCAACACCTGCTGGATTGGCTTGACGAGGCCCAACTGGATCGTGTTGGCTGTTTTCAATACGAAAACGTCGCTGGCGCGCGCAGCAACGCCCTGCCCGATCATGTGCCCGATGACCTCAAACAAGACCGCTGGAATCGCTTTATGGAGAAATCCCAGATGATTTCCGAAGCCAAACTGGCCCAGAAAGTCGGTCAGCGCATTGACGTAATTGTGGATGATTTGGACGCTGAGGGCGCCACCTGCCGCACCAAAGCCGACGCACCGGAAATCGACGGGAATTTATTCATTGATGAGGGGTTTGAGGGGCTGAGCATTGGTGATATTGTCAGCGTTGAAGTGGATGAGGCATCTGAGTATGATTTATGGGGAACTCCGGCTGATAAACCC
>CAZCDC010000180.1:0-1821 GCA_964497195.1 uncultured Rhodobacterales bacterium
ATTGGCTGTGACCTGTCACCCGAAACCCCAGCAATAATTCAACCATTAGCGAAAAGGAGAAACCTATGAGCAAAATTGATTATCCAAAACATCCGACGCAGCACGGCTATATGTCTGAAAAAATTCAGCGCGATTATATAACATCGGCGATCCAGAAAAATCTGCTGCCAGCGGATGCGCACAGGGTCGCGCAAATTGTTTCTCTTTCTGCGCCGGCTGATACCGCCACACCAATTCAATTCTGGCAATTGTTTTCGGTGCTTGGGCAAGGTCCGATTGTTAAAATTATTGAAAATTTTTATAGCCGCGTGTTTTCGGACGAGGATTGGTTTACGTCAGTTTTCGCGCGTGTTGGTGGCATTGGCCACCACATCAATACACAGGCCGGTATGTGGATAGATGTGATGGGCGGCGGACAATACTATCACGGGGGGGAATACAGATTAAATTTTCATCATACCCATAATGCCATGCAATTGATGAACAACAAAGGTGCAGAACGGTGGTCAAAATTGATGTTGGATGCGCTTGACGATTCCGCGCAATACATGAGTGACCCCCGTGTTCGGCTGAGTATCAATACGTTTTTGAGCCATTTCATGAGCAAATATTCAACTGAATTTGCCTTTGAAAATCGTAGCTACTTCGGGGAAACCAACGCTGCGTTCAAGCGCAAAATAAATTTTATGAGGATGACGTCAGAAGCGATAGAGGCATTAAGCGAACAGGAAATAAGTGCTGCACTGGTGGAACGCGGCGTTGATGTATCAAAATACATTGGCAAAGAAGCTCTTGTGAGCAAGGCACTTATGCTGTGAATTTGTGAGGGTGAAATAAGCAGGCGGGTCTATTCTGTGCAAAAGTTTGATAGTTTTAGGCTTGTATATCGTCCTGCATATTGCCCGTGTATTTGCATACGCAAAATAACGGGGCGCGCAGCAGCCATGGCCTCGCTTCGCTCGGCTTTGGCTCAGCGCTTGGTTGGGGTTAGTTCTTTCGGGCGATCAGGTCGATTAAGGCTGACATGCCGGAATGGCCGCGGCCTTCTTGGACTTCGCGTTGATAAGCATTCAGTTCAAGAATATCGAAATCTGAAAAATCGGATTTCAGTAATTCCGGCGTATACATATTTTCAACAAAGGGCGGGCCACCTGTGCCAAGATCAATTTGTTCGGGCGTATAGCCGTGCAGCAACAATATGCCACCCGGTTTCAGGCTGCGCTTGATGCCTTTGAATATTTCACTACGTTGTTCTGGCCCGACAAATTGAATGAAAATCGCAACGACGAGATCAAATTGTTCAACCGGCCAATGCCAGTTCAAAATGTCTGCGACCTCAAAATCAACCGAAACGCCGCGCTCAACCGCCAGGGTTTTGGCTTTTTCAATGGCATTGGCTGAACCATCCATGGCGCGGACTTGCATACCCTGTTCTGCCATAAAAACAGAATTCCGGCCTTCGCCATCTGCCACAGCCAGCGCGGATTGGCCAAGTTTCAGATATTTGGCCTTATCGACCAGAAAAGCTGCGGGTTCCTTGCCAAATACGTATTCTTTTGTGGCATACCTTTTGTCCCACATGGCGTTTCCAATCTACGGTAATTTCTAAAATGCAATCGAGATCGAGCATCCCATGCCGGTTGCCAAGATGTCCAGAGGGTCCGGCGCGTGGGTGCGGCTGTCATAGATTTCTTTCGCAATCCCAATACCAATAGCCGCCAGACAGCCAAGCGCCGGATCATCCGTGATTTCGGTGACAATCATGGCTGTTGCCGCACCCGCGCCAAAATGCAGCATTTTGTCGGTGGCGCAGCCCGATAG
>CAZCDC010000181.1:0-1808 GCA_964497195.1 uncultured Rhodobacterales bacterium
GGACATCCCGCCGCCAGCGCATCAAATCATGTAATTGATCACAAAATTCATCAGGAAATTGTTTCATAAGCCCCAAATAGGGTGAAATCTGCCCAATGGAAACAAAAAACGGCCCCTGCCTGAACAGAGGCCGTTAATTTTTGGCTTAGCCCAGCTTATTGCGCTGCAGCTTCTTCCACAACTTCGGCAGGTGCCGCAGCAGCTTCGGCCGCTTCAGCAGCTTTTGTAGCTTTTTCGGTCGCGCGCTCAACAGCAGCTTTGTGCGGCGCACCCTTTTTAGGGTTGTTACGGGTTTTTGCAGGGATCACGCCAGCAGCTTCAAGAAAACGCGAAACGCGGTCGGTAACCTGCGCGCCTTGGTCCATCCAATGCTTAACGCGCTCAAGGTCGATTTTCACACGATCCTCAGAATCTTTGGCCAGCAACGGATTATAGGTGCCGATTTTTTCAATAAAACGACCATCGCGCGGCATACGGCTATCAGCCACAACAATGCGATAAAAAGGGCGTTTTTTAGAGCCGCCACGGGCCAGACGAATTTTAACAGACATTTTGTATTCTCCTTAGGAATGACGGGGTTACCGCCCTTATGTGTTGTTTTTAGTGTTCTCGTGATGCCTGATGACCTCGGAAATAACGAAGTTCAGGAATTTCTTGGCAAAAACCGGATCGAGGTCGGCTTTTCCAGCCAACTCCTCCAACCGGGCAATTTGTTTGGCTTCGCGCGCGGGGTCCGATACGGGCAGATCATGCTCCGCCTTCAGCTCGCCCACCGCTTGGGTATGTTTGAACCGCTCTCCAAGTGTGTAAACAAGGATCGAATCCAGCCGGTCAATGCTCTCGCGGTGCCCTTTCAGGATTTCAGCGGCGCGGGTTTGATCAGGGGTCATTGCATGGCCTCCGGTGCTTGGTGGCGGTAAATTACGGTGTTTGTACCGCTGGGAGTTATCCAATTTTTCTCAAACTTTGCATTCAACCGTTCAGCCAGCGCAATAGATCGAATATTGTCGGGTATAATAATGCTAACAAGTGTGTTCCAACCAAGATCGTCATAGGCGTGCTGCCGCACCCGTTTGGCTGCTTCAAAAGCAATGCCTTTGCCTTCAAAACCTGTATAGGCCGTCCAGCCCAACTCAACTTCGGGCCAGCCTTCGGGATACCAGAGCCCGACCATACCCGCCGTTTTGCCACTGGATTTTTCCTCAACCGCAAACATGCCATAGCCACGAATATGCCAATGGCCAAAATCAGTCGCAAATGTGCGCCAAGCCGCCGCGCGGTTCATCGGCCCGCCAACAGCACTGGAGCGTTCTTCAGCCAAAAATCCCGCCATTGCATCAAAATCTGCAATCACGGGCATACGCAAAATCAAGCGTTCAGTTTCAAGGATGGGCGGTTGGATCATTTCTTTTTCCCAAATCCACTTAGGTCAGTCGGCAACCCACCACCCGCACCAAAATCAGGCATTCCGCCCGCTGGCACACCGGGCATACCTTGTTGTGCAGAACCAGCACCTTTGCCCATCAACGCGCCCATGCCCTGACGCATCAGGCCTTTTTTGCCCATTTTGCCCATCTTTTTCATCATATCGCCCATTTGGCGTTGCATTTTCAGCAGTTTATTGAGGTCAGAAACCTCCATACCAGAACCCTTGGCGATACGTTTTTTACGGCTGGCTTGCATCAATTTAGGGTTGGCGCGTTCGCGTTTGGTCATGGATTGGATCAGGGCAATCTGGCGGGTGATAACCTTGTCATCCATGCCCGCTGCATCCATTTGCTTTTTCATTTTGCCCATGCCCGGCATCA
>CAZCDC010000182.1:0-1791 GCA_964497195.1 uncultured Rhodobacterales bacterium
ATTCTCATATCAGCCTCAATGCAATTTGGGGGAAGCACCAACGCCGCCCTCGTCAATAAGATGGCCGGTTTTATAACGGTCCAGCCGGAATTTGGCGGCATAATCCGCGTGCTGCCCTGTGGCGATAAGATGCGCAAAGGCCGCGCCCGAGGCAGGGGCCGCCTTAAAGCCGCCATAACACCAGCCGCCATTGAAAAACAGGCCATCAATATGGGTTTTGTCAATGAAGGGTGAGCCGTCCATGCTCATATCCATAATGCCGCCCCAGCTTCGCAATTGTCGGGCTTTGCCAATAGCGGGGATCATCGCCATGCCAGCCTCGGCCACTTGTTCAACACGGGGCAAGTTGCCGCGCTGGGCGTAGGAATTATACATATCGAGATCACCGCCAAACACCAAACCGCCTTTGTCGGACTGGTTGATATAAAAATGGCCCATGCCAAAACTGATGGTGTAATCAATGAATGGCTTTAGCCCCTCGGTTACAAACGCCTGCAAAACATGGCTTTCAATCGGCAGGCGCAAGCCCGCCATCGCGCCGACCTCGGAGGAGCGCCCCGCGACAGCCATGCCGATTTGTTTGGCCATTATTGGCCCTCGGGTGGTTTGCACGCCGGTGACGCGGCCATTGGTAATATCAAAACCCGTGACCGCGCAATTTTGAATAAGATCAACGCCGCGGCTATCGGCCGAACGGGCATAGCCCCACGCCACCGCATCATGGCGCGCTGTGCCGCCGCGTTTTTGCCACAAGCCGCCGCGCACCGGAAAACGGGCGTTATCAAGATCAATATAAGGGGCACGTTTGCGGATTTCATCGCGGTCAATCATCTGGGCCTCGTCGCCGCGCGCGTTGATCATATTGGCGCGTTTGCGATAGCTGGCGATTTGATCGTCGGAATGGCAAAGCTGCAACATGCCGCGCTGGGAATGCATGACGTTGTAATTCAGGTCTTGAGAAAGGCCCTCCCATAATTTCATTGAGTGCGAATAAAATTCGGAATTACCGGGCTGGCCATAATCGCAGCGCACAATCGTGGTGTTGCGGCCAATATTGCCACCGCCCAGATAGCCGCGCTCCAATACTGCAACATTGGTAATACCGTATGTTTTTGCCAGATAATGCGCGGTCGCCAAACCATGCCCGCCGCCGCCAATGATGATCACGTCATATTGGGCTTTGGGTTCAGGGTCTCGCCAAACCGGTTTCCAGCCTTTGTTGCCGGTTAGCCCTTGTTTGAGAATTTCAAATGCAGAATAAAACATGTAGGGAGTTGAGCGGCAAACGCCTGATTTGGCAATCCCCAAAAGCGACCGAATTACCGGTTTTCCGGCTTTTCTTGCAGGTTTTGATATCAACCGGTATAGAAGCCACAAACCAATCAGATCGAGAGCCAAGATGCCTAAAATCAACGGAAATGAAATCAAACCCGGTAATATTCTGGAACATGACAAAGGCCTTTGGATTGCGGTAAAAGTCAGCCATGTAAAGCCCGGCAAAGGCGGCGCATTTGCACAGGTGGAAATGAAAAACCTGCGCACCGGATCAAAACTGAATGAGCGGTTTCGCTCAAATGACAAGGTTGAGAAAGTGCGGCTTGACCAGAAATCCCAGCAGTTTTTGTATGAAAATGACGGTATGCTGGTGTTTATGGACACTGAAACTTATGAGCAAATTGAACTGCCTGCGGACATTCTGGGCGAACGCCGCCCGTTTTTGCAAGACGGCATGACTATCCAGATCGAATTTCACGACGAAGAGGCGCTAAGTGCTGCGCTACCGCAAAAAGT
>CAZCDC010000183.1:0-1773 GCA_964497195.1 uncultured Rhodobacterales bacterium
ACCATAGCCGAGGCCACGCTTTATGGCGGTGCGCTGATCACGGTTTATGCGCTGATGCAGTTTATTTTTTCGCCCATCATTGGCAACTTGTCAGACAGGTTTGGCCGCCGCCCTGTATTGCTGACAGCCATTGCCGCCATGGTGGTTGATTACTTGATTATGGGTTTTGCGACCGTGTTTATTGTGTTGTTTATTGGCCGGGTTCTGGCGGGTATTGCCGGGGCGACGGTGGCCACTGCTTCGGCCTATATTATTGATATCAGTAGCCGCGAGGACAGGGCCAAAAACCTTGGCCTGATCGGAGCGGTATACGGGGTCGGGTTTGTGCTTGGGCCAGCCATGGGCGGGTTTTTGGGCGCGTATGATCTGCGCCTGCCATTTTTTGTAGCAGCGGGGCTGTCGCTGGTGAATTTTCTGTTTGGCTGGTTTTTTGTGCCTGAATCCCTCAGCGTTGAAAAGCGCCGTTCCTTTGTGTGGGCGCGGGCCAATCCTTTTGGCAGCCTCAAACGCGCCTTGACCCATAAGCGTTTGCGCGGGCCTATCTGGGCTACCTTTTTTATGATGCTCGGTGGTTATGTTTATCCTGTGGTTTGGAGCTTTTACGGCAAGGAACAATTCGGCTGGGATCTAAAAACCATTGGCCTGAGTTTGGCGGCTTATGGGGCTTGTATGATTATTGTGCAAGGGGCGTTGGTTGGCCCGTTTGTCAAACGGATGGGTGATGTTCGGGTTATTCATATGGGCAATTTTATTGCTATGTTTGGCTTGGTTGCTCTTGCTTTTGCTAGCCAAAGCTGGCTGGTTTTTGCATTATTGCCCATCTTGGCATTTGCCGATATTTCCAGCCCGGCACTGGCTGGATATGCGGCCAATATTGTTGACGATTCCGAACAGGGCGAATTGCAGGGTATTTTTGGCAGCATAGAAGCGATGGCCGCAATTATTTCACCGCTGATTTTTGCCGGGCTGTTTTTTGCTTTTACCGCCAATGAAAACCTGCCGTATTTTCCCGGCGCGCCGTTTCTTTTGTCAGCCGTGTTTGTGCTGGTGGCGGTGGTTATTTTGCGGCGCAGCTTGCGTTAAGCGCATTGCGTTTAGAGTGAAACAGAACTCACCCCAAACTTGGGCGAATTCTGTTAACTTAACTTTTAAGTAAAACACAAAACGGGTTAAGTGATGGGGTAATGACGCTCATATAATGCGCTTAGCGTCTCGTCTTTGAACAGTGAGCTAACCGAGGCCCCCGCCGCGATATTCTGGATGGCCTGTGCATAAACCGGCGCGGTTGGCACCATGCGGATTTTCTTGCATTTGCCAACTTCATGTGTGGCCTCGATACTGTCGGTAATGACCAGAGATTTCATCGAGGATTTCATGATCCGCTCCACCGCAGGGCCAGACAGCACCCCGTGGGTAATATAGGAATGCACTTCAATTGCGCCCTTTTCGGTTAGCAAATCAGCGGCCTTGCACAGGGTTCCGGCTGTGTCGCAAATATCATCCACAATAATACAAACCCGGTCTTTGACATCGCCAATCACGGTCATACCGGCAATCTCGCCGGGTGCGTTGCGGCGTTTATCAACGATGGCCAGCTCGGTGCCGGTGTTTTGCGCCAATTGACGCGCACGGCCCACACCGCCAACATCAGGCGATACAATGGTAACATTGCTCAGGTCTTTGAAATGGTGTTTTACATCCAGCGTAAAAATTGGCGAGGCATACAGGTTATCCACCGGAATATCGAAAAACCCCTGAATTTGCGCGGCGTGC
>CAZCDC010000184.1:0-1756 GCA_964497195.1 uncultured Rhodobacterales bacterium
AAAAAGGCGTGTGTTTCATGGCTATATCCTTTGTCGGTTTGGCGAATAATATGCCAGTTCGGCTGGTTCAGTTCTGAGGCGCGCGTCATATGCATTTCTTTGTTGCTAAAATACTCATTTCAAAATGCCAGCCAAAAGCGCCTTGGCCGAATTGCTGCGCGGCTGCCACAGCCCGCGCTCAATCGCCTCCTGAAACCGTTCCGCCATTTCGCGCAGCGCCGCAGGGTTGGCATCTTCAATAAATCCCCGCGTGGCATCATCTTCCAAAAATGCCGCATGAACCAAATCAAAATGATGGTTTTTAACTGCGCCGGTGGTGGCCGCAAAAGCAAACATATAATCGACGGTAGCGGCCATTTCAAACGCACCCTTATAGCCGTGTCGCTTAACCCCTTCGATCCATTTCGGGTTCACCACACGAGACCGAATAACCCGCGCCATCTCCTCGTCCAATGTGCGAATAACCGGGCGTTCGGGGCGGGAATGGTCATTATGATAAATCTTGGGCGCAGCACCCTGCAAATGTTCAATCGTGGCCGCCACCCCGCCCTCAAACTGGTAATAATCATCAGAATCCAGAATATCATGCTCTCGATTATCCTGATTATGCACAACAGCCTCAACCTGCCCCAGCCGGGTTTCCAAAGCACCCCGCGCGGCCTTGCCCGCCTTGCCGCCGCCATAAGCATAGCTGCCCCATTGCAAATACGCCTCGGCAAAATCGGCTTTATCTTGCCAGATACGCTCATCAATCAAGGCCTGAAGCCCCGCGCCATATGCACCGGGTTTGGCGCCAAATATCCGCGTTGTATCGCCCTCAGCCCGAAATCGCGCCGCCGCCGGGTTCATGTCACCCGGTTCATCCAGCATCATTACCGCCTGCACGGCGCTATCAATTAAATCAATCTGGGCTGGAAAAGCATCCCGAAAAAACCCCGAAATCCGCAAGGTTACATCCACCCGAGGCCGGTCCAGCACGCTTAGCGGAATAATCTCAAACCCCGACACCCGATGGCTGGCGCCGTCCCAAGTAGGCCGCACCCCCATAAGGGCCAGCATTTGCGCAATATCATCGCCCCCCGTGCGCATATTGGCAGTGCCCCATGCGGTTAAAACCATCGTGCGCGGCCAGTCGCCCTCGTCTTGTAAATGCCGTTCAATCAGCGCAAAGGCAGATTTCCAGCCCAGTTTCCAAGCGGTAGGGGTTGGCAAAGTCCGGCTGTCGATCGAGTAGAAATTCCGCCCCGTTGGCAACACATCCAAACGTCCACGGGTGGGCGCGCCCGAAGGGCCGGGGGCGACGAAACGGCCTGAAAGGCCATTGAGGAGCGCCCGCATTTCTGCATCTCCACAATCCCGCAATGCCGGTAAAACCCGCGCACGGATTTCCTCAACCACCAAAGCTGTGCCTTGCCATTGCGGGTCAGGCGCTAGCCCCTCGACCAACCGCCCTGCCAACCATTCCAACCGCTCAACCGCATCGCCTAACGTGCGCCAAACATCATCACTGGCCGCTTGTAATGCCTTATGGTGCGGCCCGTTATAAACATCTCCCAACTGGCAATCCAGCGGATCAAACCCTATTTCCAAATCTATCGCCAATGCCCGCAACAGCGAAGCGTCCCCCCCTTTGCCCATCCCGCGCGGCACCCGCACCAAAGCAACCGCCAAGTCGCGCTCCAATGTGCCGTCTGGCGATTGGCCAAAAATATGCAAACCATCGCGAATTTGGCTTTCCTTCAGCTCGCATAAATAA
>CAZCDC010000185.1:0-1737 GCA_964497195.1 uncultured Rhodobacterales bacterium
ATCCTTATGGTTAGCAAAAGGTTACCGCTTGGGGTGGTGCTTGGCAACAGGTGGCAGCTTTTGGTTGCGTTAAACCCCGTATAAATCCCCGAATTTGGTGTTCAGGTAAGCCAGCAAAGCTGATTCCGTTGTTGTATGGCCTGTGGCCTGCGCGATCAGCTCCATTGGTGGCAAAACACGGCCATGGGTGTGGATGTTTTTATGTAGCCAATTGATCGGTTCATCCAGCGTTCCGGCCGCGATTTTACTGTTCAAATCAGGGATGGTTGACTGCATTTTGGCAAACAGTTCTGCGGCAAAAATATTGCCCAAGGAATACGTGGGGAAATAGCCAAACAGCCCCACCGACCAATGCACATCTTGCAGCACGCCATTTTCGGGGCTGTCAACATCGATGCCAAAATCTGCCTTGAAACGGTCGTTCCATGCGGCCTCAAGATCATTGACCGACAGGTCGCCGGAAATCAGCGCCCGCTCCAGATCAAAGCGCATCATGATATGGAGGTTGTAATGAATTTCATCAGCTTCGGTGCGGATATAGCCGCTATGGACATTGTTGACGGCTTTGTAGAAATCCTCAGCATTGTCGACGCCAATATCACCAAAAGCGGCCTGCATTTTAGGGAACAAAAAGCTGGTGAATTCGCGCGAACGCCCGATCTGGTTTTCAAACATGCGCGATTGGCTTTCATGCACCCCCATGGAGGCATATTTATGCGCGGGGGCCATATTGTCAGCGTCAGTAATGTTTTGTTCATAAACCGCGTGGCCGACTTCGTGGATGACGGAATAAATGTTGTCGAAAGGGTTGCCAACACTGACGCGGGTGGTGATGCGGCTATCACCGCCATTGCCGGAACAAAACGGATGTACGGCGAGGTCCATACGGCCTGCATCCCAATCATAGTTGAACATTGAGGGCAGGGTGCGGGAAAAAGCCATTTGGGCGGCTTCGTTAAAATCGCCCTGTAATTTGGCCTCGGCGCGGCCGGAATCTGCAATCCGGCTGCGCAAATCTGTCAGGCCCGGGCGCAATTTTGCCAGCAAATCGGCCATATCGCCGCTGGCCATTCCGGGTTCGTAATCATCCATCAGCGCGTCATATAACGAGGCGTTACCGGTCTGGCGTGCGCTGGCTTCTTCGCGCTTCAGGTCGATCATTTTTGCCAATGTTGGTGCAAAATCTTTGAAATTTCCGGCCTTGCGGGCATTGGCCCAAATGCCTTGGGATTGGGCGGAAAGCCGCGCCAAGGCCTCGGCTAGGTCGCCCGGAACTTTCGCGGCATTGTCATAATCTTTTTGCGCTTCGGAGACGTTGCGTTTTTCAACCGGCGTAAGGTTTGAATGGTCAATCGCGGCAACCCATTCCGGGATGCGAGAATCCGTACGCCGCGCGTGCAAAACTGATTCCAGTGCAGCCATATGCTCGGCGCGTTGCACCCCGCCTTTAACCGGCATCTGGGTTTCCTGGTCCCAGCCAAGCAGGCCGGAAACTTGATCAAGTGCCGTAGTTTTTTTGATGAAATCAAGCAGGTTTTCGTAGCTCATGAACTGGTCCTAGGAATTGATTTAATGGGTTCAAAGAATTGTCTTAGGTTTGCGCCAGAAAGTCCAGCGGGAGAGCATGAAAATGGCGCAATTTCTAATAACAGGGGCCAATCGTGGCATAGGCGCAGAATTGACGTTACAACTGCCGCAAGCGGATTACTGGCACGAATTGAAGCCCTGACTTTGGCA
>CAZCDC010000186.1:0-1721 GCA_964497195.1 uncultured Rhodobacterales bacterium
ACCCGCGCGGCCCATGCGCATTTTCTGAGTATGATTGCCGAGAACAAAACCTTTTGGGCGGCGCTAGAAGCTGAAACCGATAATGTTCTGGAATGGATTCCGAACGAAACCCAGACCTCGGCGCTTGGTTTTGATATGCCTGAGGGCACGGGTGTCGCATGGCAAGCAATTTTGGCGGATGCCGAAGCGCTTTTGAACGGTGATCTGCTGTTTATCCATTGGCGGGTTTCGCCCGGCGCCGGCATTAATGTCAAAGAATTGTTTATGAACCCACCGGTGGTGGATATCGTGACATGGGTGCAAGGCTCCGGCCTTTTGCCCTATATGGAACGTGGCCCAGTGGCGACATCCCAGAACATGCGGGCGTTTGAACGGCTGGTGTCAGGTAATTCGCTTAGCTTTTCGTTTTTGCTGAACTAAAACCAATTTTGTGATCACACAGAAAATTCGTGTGATCACAAAATCAATAATCACAAAATTTTCATACGACATTCTTTCAAAACACTTGGCGTTAACCAAGAATCATGTCTTATTATCCCTGATTGAACGAATTATTTACCAATTTGCGCGCAAAACGCTGGAATTGATCAAAAAGGGACACAGGCCATGAACATCCACGAATATCAGGCGAAAAAACTTTTGGGCGAATATGGCGCTCCGATTTCGGACGGGCGACCGGTGCTAAAGGCCGAGGATGCCAAAACCGCAGCTGGCGAATTGGACGGCCCTGTCTGGGTTGTAAAAGCCCAAATTCATGCGGGCGGGCGCGGCAAAGGCCATTTTATCGAACCAGAGGCCGGATCGGCTGGTGGCGTACGCATTTGCAAATCGGTTTCAGAAGCGGCTGAGGAAGCCCAGAAAATGTTGGGCCGCACCTTGGTTACCCATCAATCCGGCCCTGCGGGCAAAGTTGTAAACCGTGTGTTTATCGAAGATGGCGCTGATATTGACCGCGAATTATATTTGGCCCTGCTGGTGGATCGTGTTTCATCGCGTGTGTCTTTTGTTGTTTCGACCGAAGGCGGCATGGATATCGAAACCGTGGCAGCAGAAACCCCTGAAAAAATCCTTTCTTTCAGCGTTGATCCGGCCTCCGGCATTTCGGGCTTTCATGGTCGGCGTGTTGCGTTTGCGCTGGGGCTGGAGGGCAAGCAGGTTAAACAATGTGTGCAGCTAATTAATACGTTGTTCAAAATGTTTAATGAAAAAGATTGCGAGATGCTGGAGATCAACCCGTTGATTACCACCAAAGCCGGTGATCTGGTTTGTTTGGACGCGAAAATGAGCTTTGATTCCAACGCCATGTATCGCCAACCGGAAATCATGGCCCTGCGCGACGAGAGCGAAGAAGACCCCAAAGAACTGGCGGCCTCAAAATTTGATCTGAATTACATCTCACTGGATGGCGAAATCGGCTGTATGGTCAATGGTGCTGGGCTGGCAATGGCAACGATGGACATCATTAAATTGTTCGGTTCAGCCCCGGCGAATTTTCTGGATGTTGGCGGCGGTGCGACCACCGAAAAAGTAACCGAAGCGTTCAAAATTATTACCTCTGATCCCAATGTCAAAGGCATCCTTGTGAACATATTCGGCGGCATCATGCGCTGCGATGTGATCGCTGAGGGTGTGGTGGCTGCTGTAAAAGAGGTTGGCCTGAAAGTGCCGCTTGTGGTGCGGCTTGAGGGCACGAATGTCGAAAAAGGCAAAGAGATCATCAA
>CAZCDC010000187.1:0-1718 GCA_964497195.1 uncultured Rhodobacterales bacterium
TATAAAAACGCTATGGCTTCGGCCAAAAAAACCGGCTCGGAACCGCCGCCAAAACATATTTTGAACGCCCCAACCAATTTGATGAAAGAGCAGGGTTATGGCGACGGTTATCAATATGACCATGATGCCGAGGATGGTTTTTCGGGCCAGAATTATTTCCCCGACACCATGAAGCGCGGGGTTTATTACCTACCGGCCGAGCGCGGATTCGAGCGCGAGCTGAAAAAACGGCTCGACTATTTTGCCAAGCTGCGCCACAAGCGCGGCAAGGAATAGGGGGCGAAATGCCAATCATTTTACAAGTCGCCCTAGGCGGGGCTATCGGGGCCGTGTTGCGCTATAGCAGTGTTAAATCCGCCACCGGAATTTTTGGTGAGGCCTTCCCCTACGGCACGTTATTTGTAAATGTCGCAGGATCGTTGGCAATGGGCTTTCTGGCTATTATCCTGCTTGGAAAGCTTGATGGCCGCTATGTGCCCTTATTAATGACAGGTATTTTGGGCGGATTCACCACATTTTCAGCGTTTTCGCTGGATGCTATCACCCTGATCGAAAAAGGCCGCATTACCGCGGCGACTATATATATGGGCGGCTCGGTCGCTCTTGCCTTGCTTGCGCTGGTCGCAGGTATGGCCCTAGCAAAGGCAATATTATGAGCGGCGTTCAATTTGTAATTGTGGATGATGATGGTCAGGACCAACGGCTTGACCGCTGGTTTAAGCGGGTTTTTCCCCATATAAACCAAGGCCGCATTGAAAAAATGTGCCGCAAAGGCGAGATAAAGGTCGAGGGCGCGCGGGCCAAATCCAACACCCGTCTGGTCACAGGCCAATCGGTGCGGGTGCCGCCTTTGCCTGAACCGGGCGTGCAGCATTCCAGCCCGAAATTTACCTTTATTTCGGATGAAAACCGCAAGATGATCCGCGATTGTGTTATTTTCAAAGACGAACATATTATTGCCATTAACAAACCGGCAGGCCTGCCCACGCAAGGCGGCACCAACCAGACCTTGCATGTGGATATGCTGTGTGAGGCTTTGATGTTTGATATGGAAACCAAGCCAAAACTGGTGCATCGACTTGATAAAGACACCTCGGGCGTGTTGCTTTTGGCGCGCACAGGCAAAGCCGCGCGAGGGCTGGCAAAAGCCTTGCAAGACCGTGAAACCCGCAAGATTTACTGGGCGCTGGTGGCGGGGCGTTTGCCCAACAAGGTTGGCACTGTTCATTATGGGCTTGTCAAATCCGCCGGCCATGGCCCCAATAATGCTGGCGAAAAGATGCATTGCATTCATCCGCGTGAGGTTGACGATACCCCCGGTGCAAAACGCGCCACCACCGATTATGCAGTGATCGAAACCATCGGCACGCGCACCACATGGGTAGGCCTTGCGCCAATCACAGGTCGCACACACCAATTGAGGGCGCATATGGCAGAACTCGGTTGTCCTATTGTTGGTGACGGTAAATATGGCGGATCAAGCCAGAGCAATGACGGCGAGGGTTGGGGCGCACAAATTGGCGGCGATATCAGCCGCAAAATGCACCTTCATGCGCGCAGCGTTACCTTTGATCATCCGGTGACCGGCAAGAAAAACATGATGATCGAGGCGGACTTGCCCGACCATATGCAGCGTAGCTGGGATATGTTTGGCTGGGATCTGAAATGGGCGCCAAAAGACCCGTTCAAGATTTTCGAATGAGCGATCTTCGCCTTGT
>CAZCDC010000188.1:0-1702 GCA_964497195.1 uncultured Rhodobacterales bacterium
CAGAAATTGGACCATTTGGGAATCCCCACATTAATGGGTCCTGACCCTAGACAATTTCAGGGTGCGAATGCTGCGCCCATCCCCCAGTTGATCCGCCATGAAGCCCATAGACCAAGTATGATTGGCGATATCCGGTACCGCTAGCGCATCCGGTTTATCCCGTTTCAGGCGTTTCTTTGGTTTTATCCGCAAGTTCAGCTCCAGTTCGCAGTAAATGCGGTAGACACGCTTATTTTTCCACCCAAAACCTTTCACATTCCGCAAATACAGAAAGCAAAGGCCAAAACCCCAAGTGCGGCGGTTGTCAGTTAACTTCCCTAGCCAATCTGCGATCTCGGCATTCTCGTCACTCAGCTTGCATTCATAACGATAGCAGCATTCGCTAATCTGGAAATTTCGGCAAGCCAGAGCAATGCTGACGCCGCGAGCCGCGAACGCTTTCAGGGCCATCTCCTTACGCAGGGATGGCCGCGTCACTTTTTTCCGAGCACTTCCTTTAGCAGATCATTCTGCATGCTCATTTCTGCATACATCCGCTTCAGGCGGCGGTTCTCGTCAGCCAGAACCTTCATCTCGGACATCATCGAAGCGTCCATGCCGCCAAACTTTGCCCGCCATTTATAAAAGCTGGCATTGCTCATGCCATGTTCTCTGCACAACTCAGAAACAGGAACCCCGCTCTCAGCCTATTTCAATATCCCCATAATCTGCGCATCGCCATATCGTGCTTTTTTCATCCAAAATCCCCTCAGTTAATTATGCTAAGAAAACTCTACTGGTGAACACCACTGATTTTCGGGGGATTACCGTGGTAAAAGGATAGCCATATGGCAAATCCGGTCAATGGTGACGTAATGGCAGCTTGCGGCTTAGCGGATTTGCGTTAAAAAGCAGTCATAATTTTGGAGGTGAAAATGATCCTGTATCCGGCGATTGACCTAAAAGACGGCAACTGTGTGCGGCTTTATAAAGGCGAAATGGACCAAGCCACCATATTTTCCGATAACCCCGCCGCGCAGGCGCTGGAATTTGTTAATGCCGGCTGTGAATGGTTGCATCTGGTGGATCTAAACGGGGCTTTTGCCGGTGCGCCAGTGAATGACCAGCCGGTGGAGGCCATTCTAAAGGCCTGCAAGGTTCCGGCCCAGCTTGGCGGTGGCATTCGTGATATTGCCACCATCGAGCGCTGGCTTTCCAAGGGGCTTGCGCGGGTTATCCTTGGCACGGTTGCGTTGCGAAACCCTGATTTGGTGCGCGAAGCCGCGCGTTTGTTTCCGCATCAAGTCGCCGTCGGCATTGACGCGCGGGGCGGAAAGGTTGCGGTTGAAGGCTGGGCAGAAACATCCGATGTAACGGCTTTGGAGTTGGCGCGCAGATTCGAGGATGCAGGGGTTGCGGCGATTATCTATACGGATATTGATCGCGATGGCGCCATGCAGGGACCAAATATTGAGGCCACGGCGGCGCTGGCCAATGCGGTTTCTATTCCGGTGATTGCCTCGGGGGGGGTGTCATCACTGGCTGATTTGCAAGCATTGAAAGATTGCGGTGCGCGGCTGGATGGGGCCATTTCCGGGCGTGCTTTGTATGACGGGGCGATTGATGTGGCGGCCGCTGCGGCTTTGTTGAAGGCATAAAATATTTTAACTAGTTGTTTAGTCCCAGCTTGTGATGGTCTATTGATATGTAGCCATCAGAAGGA
>CAZCDC010000189.1:0-1689 GCA_964497195.1 uncultured Rhodobacterales bacterium
CTGCCGGATGTAACTGTGAAATTCTAGCCGCGCTGCGAAGCAGTTATTTTTTACGAAAAACTGCCACTGATGAGCGTCCTGCCTGCATTTCTTTGCTGGCCTTTTCGCCGTAAGTTTTGAATGTCAAAATTTCGAAATCCGTGATTTGCTCGGAAAGCTCGTCAAATTTGCGGGAAAACCCACCAGAATCAAATATTTTTGCATTGATCCCGAGCGTAAACAAAGCATTTGGCCGCGCAATCCGCATCAATTCATCAATTGCATCCGGTCCAACATGGCCAAAGGTAAACGTTCCGGCGCAAATGATGCCACCGTAATACTCCGATTGTAGATCAAGCGGTTGGGAAAGGTCGGCGAGAATAGACTTGCTATAACACCCTTTTTCCTTGGCTTGCTCCAACATTTCCGGTGAGATATCAATTGCATGGATAGACTCAAGCCCATTTTCCGCCAGCCTTTGCCCAACAAGTCCGGTTCCCGCGCCAACATCCAGAATTGGCACATTATCGGCTGTGTGTTTTTGGGTAAATGCATCAGCAACCTGCGCAGGATTATTATAATCGTTAATCCGCGCAAAATCCTGATCATAAGATTTGGCCCAACGCCGGTACAGGTTGATTGAATCTTGCGGAGTTTTCAGGCCGTAAGCTTCCTTTACATCCAGTCTTTTATTGTTTTTTGTCATGATAACCCGCTAATTTGGCATGTGATTACTGGCACAATTCCAACGCTTTTTCCATCGCGGCGGTAAAGCCGATCAGGGAAAATGTATCGGTTGTTTCGGTGCCACGGGTTGAAAACCCTACAATAATTGCCTCGGAACCACCGCGCATTGCATCAATCAATGCGGTGTCATCATCGGGGCGAGGCCATGCGTATTCTGGGTCAATATCGCCATTCGGGTACATTTGCATCGTGGTGTCGCCCACGCGAAATTGTACCGGAACGTCTTGTTTCAGGGGGTATCCCGCCAGAAAACTGGGTTCTGAAATCACGCTTTCACCCGGGATGATAGAGATATAAAACCGGATATCGCCGCGCCGCACATCTACGGCGGCACCATCACGGCGCGCGTTGGACGTGGTGGGTTTAGAAATTATGAAACATTCCTTGGGGCTGTCGGTCACGTAAACCGACCAGTCGGTGGCGCTATCAACCATTTCGATTTGCTGCGCATTCGCAACAAACGGCAACATCAGCGCTACGGCACCTATTACAAATTTTTTGAACATCTTATCAGCCTCCTGCTCAAACCGATTAACCGCCTGCGCCCGAATTTTCCGGTGCTTAAACAGGCCGCTTGTTTTTTATTCACTCAATGGCATAACGTAAATTGAAACAGGGGGGTTTTGCTAGTGCTAAATCTCTGAATAAATCGGAAATCAGCATGTATTTGCCGATTTTTCCCTCAAATAAGCGAGACAATGGCATGACAGACGCGGCAAAACTGGTTGAGCTGGTGCGGGGTGATATGGTTGAATCCGTGCATCGGGGGCATATTGTTGTCAGCAATGCGTCGGGCGAGATCCTTGCGGCTTGGGGAAACCCAAGCGCGGTGATCTATCCGCGCTCAGCCTGCAAAATGATACAGGCATTACCCTTGATCGAAAGCGGTGCAGCGGCGGCGATGGGCCTGCAAAGCCGGCATTTGGCGCTGGCCTGTGCCAGCCATCAAGGCGCAGCCATGCA
>CAZCDC010000190.1:0-1547 GCA_964497195.1 uncultured Rhodobacterales bacterium
CGCCCTAAACCTATGTATCCAAACCCGACCAATTCGGCGGGCAATCCCCGCGCCAAAACTGTTTCAGGAACTGATATCATGCACGCCTATCGCTCTCATAAATGTAACGAACTTACTGCCGCAAATGTGGGCGATACCGTTCGTCTTTCTGGCTGGGTTCACCGTGTGCGCGATCATGGCGGTATTTTGTTTATTGATCTGCGCGATCATTACGGCATTACCCAAATTCTGGCAGATGAGGACAGCCCCGCCTTCAAAGACCTTGAAAAAGTCCGCTCCGAATGGGTGATCCGCATTGATGGTGTGGTCAAGGCACGCGCACCTGAGCTGGTAAATAAATCCTTGCCAACCGGCGAGGTGGAGATTTTCATCAAAGAAATGGAGGTTCTTGGCGCGTCCGAAGAACTGCCATTGCCGGTGTTTGGCGAGCCAGATTACCCCGAAGAAATCCGCCTGAAATACCGTTTTTTAGATCTGCGCCGCGAGGGCCTGCACAGCCGGATGATGCTGCGCTCCAACGTGGTGTCCAGCATTCGCCACCGCATGGCCGCGCAAGATTTTAACGAATTTCAAACCCCGATCATCACGGCCTCCAGCCCTGAGGGCGCGCGGGATTTTCTGGTGCCATCGCGTATGCATCCGGGAAAATTTTACGCGCTGCCGCAGGCTCCGCAACAATTTAAACAGTTGATGATGGTTTCTGGGTTTGACAAATATTTTCAAATCGCGCCGTGTTTTCGTGACGAAGACCCGCGCGCCGATCGTTCGCCGACAGATTTTTACCAGTTGGATATGGAGATGTCTTTTGTAACGCAACAGGACATTTTTGACACAATCGAGCCAGTGATTACCGGCATTTTTGAGGAATTTTCTGACAAAACCGTTAACAAAACCATTCCGCAGATTTCCTATAAAGACGCGGCGCTTTGGTATGGTTCGGACAAGCCGGATTTGCGTAACCCCATCAAGATGGAAGTTGTATCCGAGCATTTCGCCGGCTCCGGTTTCAAGATTTTTGCCAGCATTCTGGAGCAGGACGGCACACAAGTGCGCGCCATTCCCGCGCCAACAGGCGGGTCACGCAAATTCTGTGATCGTATGAATAAATTTGCCCAAGGCGAGGGCCTGCCGGGCATGGGCTATATTTTCTGGCGTGAAAAAACAGCGGATGCGGTGGCGCAAGAGCTGGGTATCAAGGTTAAAGAAGCGCAGGCAATGCTAAAATCCGGTGAGGTCAAAGGCGGCATGGAAGCCGCCGGACCTGTGGCCAAAAACATCGGGCCTGAACGCACAGAGGCCCTGCGCCAACAGCTTGGCCTGAAAACCGGCGACGCGGTGTTTTTCCTTGGTGGCAAGCCAAAAACCTTTGAAGGGGTTGCAGGGCGCGCGCGTAATATCATTGGCAAAGAATTGGGCCTGACCGATCAGAACAGCTTTGAATTCGCATGGATCGTGGATTTCCCGATCTATGAAAAAGACGAGACCACCGGCAAAATTGATTTTGAACATAACCCGTTTTCAATGCCCCAAGGCGGCATGGATGCGCT